>NZ_FPBI01000014.1:0-193594 GCF_900116595.1 Mesorhizobium sp. YR577
AATGCCTGGACCGACGCCAACTTCAAGGCGGCTGTCGAGGCGACGGGCCGCAAGAACCTGATCATGGCCGGTGTGACCACCGACGTCTGCCTGGTGTTCCCGGCGATCGACGCGGTCGGCGAAGGCTATAATGTTCAGGCCGTCATGGACGCTTCGGGATCGCCATACGAACTGTCCGAGGACATGTCGCGCCGCCGCATGCAGGACGCCGGCGTCATTTTGACCGCAACCAACACCATGATCGCCGAACTCGCCCAGAACTGGGGTTCGCCCAAGGGCCAGCAGCTCATCCAGTTGCTCTTCACCGAGGTCCTGCCCCCTGTCCACGCGTAACCGCGCGGCGTGATTGACGCGGCGTATGATGCAGGAGACGCCGAACGGTGGATCGTCACCGGGGCGTTGAAGAACATGCGCCTGTGAACCCCACCATCGATCAAGGAATTGGAAGAACATGACCCAGAAACATTTTCCGATCGTCAATGCCATCGCCTCCGGCGAGCCCAACAGCGTCTTTGGTTTCAAACGCCATTTCCGGATCACGCCCGAAGATACGGGCGGTTCCTTCTGCGTGTTCGAAGAGGAAATCGAGGAAGGGGCAGGCCCCCCTTTGCACATACACCATACCGAGTACGAAATGTTCACGGTGCTGTCCGGGTCGGTGAAGTTCCACTGTGACGGCACGGAAGCCGTGGCCGAGGTGGGGACAACCGCATTGATCCCGCCCGGCGCGCGCCACGCCTTCAAGGGCATCGGCCCCGGCCTGTCCCGCGTGCTCATCATGCTGTCGCCGGGGCACGGCGAAGGCTTCTTCCGCGAAGTCGCAAAAGAGGGGCTGTCGCCGCAGAACGACATGGACCGGGTGAACGAGATCGCTGCGAAATACAGCGTCGAATTCGTCGGCCCGCCGATTGACTGACCTGCGCCAAGGCGCGCCCGGCGCGCCAAATGCAACCACCGAAAAGGATCAGATTCCATGACCGATGTATGTTGTGACCGCCGAAACGCTGTGTTGCGGAGAACTTTGTGATGAGCAGCACCAGTCACCGCGTTCCCGTCGAGGGCGGCTTCTTGCATGCCTTGTCGTCCGGCCATGGCGATGAAACGATCGTGCTTCTGCATGGCTGGCCGCAGACAAGCCGGGAGTGGGACCGCGTCAGCGCCCTGCTCGATGGCGACTACCGGCTTATCGTGCCTGATCTTCGCGGTTGTGGGGACAGTTTCAAGCCTATGACAGGCTACGATGCTTTGACCCAGGCCGACGATATCCTGGCGCTCATTCAGCATTTCGGTGTCGGGCGCGTCCATCTCGTCGGCCATGATCTCGGCGGGCCGGTGGCTTACGCCTTCGCCGCAAAGTACCGCGATCGCTGCAAGTCCCTCACCCTGATCGAAGCGCCCCTTTGGGGCATCGTCAGCGATGAGGTACCCGATTTGGCGACGTTGTTCTGGCATCTGAAATTTCATCAGGATGTGGATATGGCCACCAAGATGATCGGGAGTGATATCCCGGCCTATCTGAACCATTTCTACCGGGACTTCGCCTTCAATCCCAATGCGATCACGCCCAACGAGGCCGCGGACTACATCCGCGCCTATAGCGGGGTCGGCGCATTGCGCGCGAGCCTGATGCAGTATCACGCGATCCCCGAGATCGGTGAGCAGCTCAAGGAACTCAGCGCGCAAAAGCTTACCATTCCCGTCGCATCCTATGGCGGGGCAATGGTGATGGCCGACTACTCGGGCAACGCCGCCAAGCTGGTCGCCGAGAAAGTCGATGCCGGGATCGTTGAAAATTGCGGCCATTGGGTGCCTGAAGAGAGGCCCGAATTCGTCGCCGATCTGATCCGCAAGACCGTTTCAAGAGCGGGCTCGCACGCAGTTACGGAGTAAAGAAGATGACTATAGAAACAGCGACCAAAGAGGCGGTGAAATTCGTCTCGCCTGACACCCATCTGGTAAGGGACCACGGCCCCTTCAAACTCCGCCGCATCCACCCCGGTGCTGCGTTGGGACGGCCAGACGATGGTGGTTTCGGCGGGCTCGGCCTCATTGACCATGCGCGGTTGCAGCCTGGCCTGGTCGTCAGGATGCACGAGCATCGTAACGACGAGATCATCAGCTATCTGCGCTCAGGCCGCATGCAGCACACGGATTCCGCCGGTCGCAGCGAGGTCATCTCGCCCAATCGTGTGATGGTGATGAATGCCGGTGCCGGCTTCTCGCATGAAGAAGCGGTGATCGGGGATGATCCGATCGAAATGCTGCAGATATTCGTGCGGCCCGAAGCTGCCAATATGGAGCCAGGGGTCCAGTTCGTCGGCCTCGACGAAACCGAGAGCACAGATCGCTGGCGGCTGCTGGCGGGACCTGTGGGCTCGGCGGCACCGAGCTTCGTCCGCCAGGCCGTGTACCTCTACGACACCCATTTGTCGGCGGGGGAAAGCATCGACCTGCCGACGATGCCGGGGTTCGATCGCTGGCTGTATGTGTTCCGTGGCGCGGTCTCGGTCGGAGACAAGCAAGCCGAAACGCATGTGGCGTTGACCATTGGTGCCGATGAGTTCGCGCCGGAGGTGACGGCGACCCGGGAGACGGACCTCGTCCTCTTTCTGGTCAACCGCCGGGCAGCCTTCTCCCGTGCAGGCACCATGAGCGGGTGAGCCGAAGAAGGCTTGTCAGCCCGTCGATCCGGCGGTGAAAACCGCCAATTGAGCATCGAAAGCGCGCCTGTAGGCGGGCCGCGCCTCGCCTCGGGCGACATAGGCGGAGAGGGTCGGGTATTCGTCGAGTGTGCCCGATCCGCGCAGCCTGAGCAGCACATGCACCATCATCAGGTCGCCGGCGCTGAACGCACCATCGAGCCATTCGGCATCGCCAAGGCGGTCGGAAAGTTCGCCCAGCCGCTCCCGGATGCGATTCTTGACGAGAGGCAGGCGCTGCTCGGACCACGGCTTGTCGTGCTCCACGAGCTTGGCGATCTGCAGATCAACGATCGGCGGTTCCACCGTGCTGAGCGCGGCAAACATCCATGTGATCGCGCGCGCCCGGGCATTCGCATCGTCTGGCAGCAGGCCCGCGTGGCGCTCCGCGATATGGAACACGATCGCCCCGGACTCGAACAGAGCAAGCCCGCCTTCTTCATAGGTCGGAATCTGCCCGAAAGGATGAAGCGCGCGATGTGCGGGCTCGTTCATCCCGGCGAACGAAACAAGACGAACGTCATAGGGCTGGCCCACTTCTTCAAGCGCCCAGCGAACGCGCATGTCACGCGCAAGGCCCTTGCCACGGTCGGGCGACCGTTCAAAGGCGGTAATGGTGGGGAGCATTGGAAGGGTCATGGTGTTCTCCTCTCGTCGCCGATCCGATAGCTGCGGCCGTAGCGTCTCGGCCTGGCCGCAGACGCTATGGTCGCAGGAGTGGCATCGACTTCATCACCGAAAACGGTAGTGGGGCAGGGGGCGGCTTGCTCGCTGTTGTGGCCACTCCTGACTGCACGGATCAGGAGTGGCGCTGATCGATTTCAGCGACCTTTCGAGGTTGTGCTCTATTGTTTGATTTCCGGCTCGACGAGCCGTGCCAGGTTTCGCAATGACTCCTGCCAACCGAGATAACAGGCTTCGGCTGGAATGAGGTCCGGGATGCCCGCCTGCGTGATGTCCAGCTCAGTTCCGACCGATACTTTCTTCAACGTCACCGTCACCTCCATCTCGCCCGGCAGGTTGGGATCGTCGAATTTGTCCGTATAACGCACGCGTTCGCCCGCAACGAGTTCGAGATATTCGCCACCGAACGCATGGCTATCGCCCGTTGTGAAGTTGCGGAACGACATCCTGAAGGTGCCGCCGACTTTTGCTTCCAGATGATGAACCGTGCAGGTGAAGCCGTTGGGCGGAAGCCATTTCGCGAGCGCATCTCCCTCGAGGAATGCGCGATAGACTTTTTCCGGGCTGGTTGCCAGAACGCGATGCAAACGTACAGTGCTGGGCATGTCGCTTATCCTTGTAGCTGATTGCCGGTCTATGCTCCAAGGACGAACGGGGTTTCGTCAATCCGACACGGGTCCTCAATTTTTTTTGGACAGCGGTCGACTTGGGCGGAACGTCACTGGCTCACGCTGCGCTCGCGCCTTGCCACCTCCTGCTCACATTCGTTCGCCCGGCAATTGGCTGGCCTGTTTCACCCAGTCGGCAAACTGGGCCTCATCGAACGGATCGTCCTCGTGGATGTCGAGATAGCGCACGTCCTTCTGCTTGGAGGTGCCGGGCGGGAGAGGATGCAGGGACGCGCCCTTGAAGAAGGCAACCTTGATGTACTTGGTCATGCAGTGAAAGCTCAGAAACCAGCTTCCGCTCTCGACGCCGTAGAAGGGCGAGTTCCATTTGACGGCCTTGCTCACGCCGGGGACGGTGCGTTCGATGAGCGCGTCGAGGCGGCGGCCGAGGTCGCTTTTCCAGCCCGGCATGGCCGCGATATAGGCCTGCACCGGGGCGTCGCCATATCCCTTGGCGATCTGCGGGTTGCCGCCCGAGAGAAGCACGACCTTGCCGGGCTCCGGCTTTGGTGCGGGTTTTCGCGGCCTGGCGGGCGGTTTCTGCGCTGTGGGGGGCTTTTCATCGGCCATTATATTCACGCCTCACTGGTGGTGCTTTGCTCGTTGCGCCACCTGGCGGCATAGGGCAGCGCGAACAAATACAGCCCGGTGAACACGAGCAAGGCAAGCGGGAACAACGGCAGGAAATACACCCACTGGACGGGCTCCTTCCCCACGCCCAATGTGATGAAGATGGCGGCGACGATCACCGTAAAGATGATCGACGTCCAGCGATGGAACTGCCTAATCCAAAAATTCCACTTCATGAGATCCTCCTTTTCACATGAACGAAGCTTGGGAGTGCGCTTCAATCCGGCCGTGCCAGGACCTGCTCCAGGGCCGCAAAGAACCTTTGCCAGCCGACCGTGGCGCCCCGGTAGTAAGGCTGCTGATCCGGCCGGAAGCCAGTCTGCTCCATGCGTAGGCGTGTCCCCGTGCTCGTCGGGATGAGAGACCACGTTACGACACTTTCGAGATCCTTGGTCTCCCAGGTGTAGGACAGCTTCCTGTTCGGCTCGACTGTCTGTACTCGACAATCCACGCTGCCCCAGTCCGCGCTGAGATTGAAACGGTGATCCAGGACCGGCTTGAAATCGTTCTTCATCAGCCACTCCTCGATGAGGTGCGGCTGGGTGAGCGCGCGCCAGATCTTTTCCGGTGCAAAAGGCACCTCCCGTTCGACAATGACGGAGAGGGTTTCGGTCGCTGTATTACTCATTGATCCATCCTTTTGAGCAGGTCTTCGAGGTCGTCGAACCGGCTTTGCCAAAACCCGCCCATCTGGTTTGTCCAGTCGATCAACGGAGCCAGGGCGCCGAGCTGCGCGCTGTAATGCGTCTGGCGGCCTTCGTGGCGGTCATGCACCAGCCCGGCTCGCTTCAGAACCCCGAGATGCTTCGATACGGCAGGTTGCGAGACCCCGGCCTGAGCCGTCAGCGCGACGACCGTCTGGGCTCCGTCGCGACACAGCCGCTCGAAGATGGCCCGCCGCGTCGGGTCGGCAAGCGTTCTGAAAAGGACATCGTGGGGCTGCGTCATCGCAATTCATAACTCATGGGATATTGATTGAAACCAATAACCGCCGAGATATGAATGAGTCAAGCAAGAATGCGGAACAGTAGGTTGGAGCCAGGGGAGGCGGCGCGCTTTACGCAGTTGGCCTCAGGCGGGCCAGCAGCTAACTATAGAAATTCGGCGTGCTAATTCTGATTTTAGCGGCGCGGCAAACGGTCAAGTTTGAGAAAATTGGCGCGCCCGAAAGGATTCGAACCTCTGACCCCCAGATTCGTAGTCTGGTGCTCTATCCAGCTGAGCTACGGGCGCGCAATCGACCGTGTTTCACACGATCGCCGCTGGCAGGGATTTTGTCCCCACCGCGATGAGAAGTGCTACCTAGCGATTGAAGGAATGAAAAGCAAGCGGGTGCCGGCAAACTTTTTTCGTCGTTGAAATCGGTCCACAGCCTGCGCGCATCCGACATGCTGTCGTATCGACGTTGCGCCGGCACTAGTGGCCGGTCCGTGCCGCCTAGTCTCAGGCCGGCCGGCGCAGGTGATGGCGGGCTTCGTCGAGGCGGACGGGCTGGTCGGGTATGGTGACGGAGAACACCGTGCGACCGCCGACGCTTTCGACGAGGTCGAGCGCGCCGCCATGGGCCCGCACCAGTTCGTGGGCGATCGCCAGCCCAAGGCCGGTGCCGCCGCTGCGCGCCGAGCCGCGGAAGGCGGCGAAAAGGTTCTCGCGCGCCTTTTGCGGCAGGCCGGGGCCGGTATCGGTCACCAGGATGCGGCTGACGCTGCCGGTGCGGTCGGCAGAGATGGAGAGCCGCCGGACGATGGCGCCCTCGGTGTCCGAAGCCATCGCCTGGATGGAGTTGCGGCACAGATTGGTGAGCACGCGCACCAGCTGTTCCGAATCGGCATCCACTTCGAAATTCGGCTCGACGTCGTTGATGAACTCGATCTCGCCCTCGGGGTCGATGCCGAGCAGGCCCTGAACGTCCTCGACGGTCTGCCGCAGCCGCAGGCGCCGGCGCGACGGCGGCGCTTCCTGCGTGCGGCCATAGGTCAGCACGCCTTCCGAATAGGAGACGGCGCGGTCCAGTGCGCGCACCAGCTTGGGAACGAGGGATTGAACGGTGGGGTCCCGGACCATCCCGAGCCGGTCCGACATCAGTTGTGCCGAGGCCAGTATGTTGCGCATGTCGTGGTTGATCTTCGAGACCGCGAGGCCAAGGTCGGCGAGATGCCGCTGTTCGTTGAGTGTCTTTTGCAGGCGCTGCTGCATGTCCGAAAGCTTGCGCTCGGCAACGCCAATCTCGTCGCCGCGGTCTTCCGGTTCGATGATGCGGCTTGGATCGTCAGGCGCCTGCGAAAAGGCCAGCATGGATTGCGTCATGGCGCGGATCGGGCGGATCATGATCCGGTCGATCGCATAGAAGACAAGCGTTGCGGTAAACAGCGAGATCAGCAGCGACAGGAAGGCGACGTTGCGCGAATAGACCAGCATCGCCTTGCGCAGCTTGTAGTCCGGAATGATCAGCTCGAATTCCTTCTCGCTGTCGCCGACGGGACCGAACACGCGCAGCATGCGGTCGCCGCCTGTAAACAGCGTGCTCAGCGCGCTGTTCATCGCTTCCATCGGGCCGGTATTGGCAAGGTCGATATGCTCGTCCACCTGCGGCGGCATTTTCGCGACGACGAGAAGGCGCGACACACCGCCATCGCGCACCGCGATCGCCTTGGCGCCGATCGATCTCAACACGTCCTGCTGCACCTCGCGCGACAGGTCGGAGGGGTCGGTCTGAACGAGCACGATGGAAACGGCGGCGGCGGTGCCGAGCCGTTCTTCCAGCCAGCGCAGGCGGAAATTGGCGATCGACGGCAGGAAGATCAGCACTTCCGCGATCAGCACGAAAATGATGGTCAGCACGAGCAGCTTGGTCGACAGCCCGCGCGAAAGGGGCACGGAGCGTCCCGTTTTCATGCCGGGGCTTTCATCGGCATCGCCAACGGTTTTGTCTGCCATCCGACCTGTCTCAAACTCTCGATTCGCCGCCTGTCTAGCCGAAATACCGTAGAAAGGCGATCAGGCGCCGAACCAGCTTCTTGCGCGTGGCGGGAGTAAAGTAGGTGATTGCGGCGCGTTTGCCAATTTCGCCCATGGTGGGATAAGGCGCGACAAAGCCGGCGATGTCGCGAACGCCCAGCTTCTTCGACAGCGCCAGCGACCAGAAATTTATCATTTCGCCGGCACCAGAACCGACGATCGAGACGCCAAGGATTTTGCCTCTGCCATCGGTCACCAGCTTGATATGGCCATGCGTCTTTCGCTCCGCCTGGGCGCGATCGTTTTCGGCATAGGGCCAGCGCAGCACGCGAATGGTCTTTTGCTTTTTGGCGGCTTCGGCTTCGGAAAGGCCGACATGGGCGATTTCCGGGTCGGTGAAGGTGACGCGCGGAATGATGTCGAGGTTCTCACGCGCCGAGAGCCGGAACAGCATGGCCCGTATCACCAGCCCGGCATGGTAGTTGGCGACATGGGTGAATTGCAGCGAGCCCGCGACATCGCCCACGGCATAGACACGGCGGTTGCTGCTGCGCAGCGTGTCGTCGACCTTGATGCCCTTCTGGTCGAAGAGGATGCCCGCCTTGTCGAGGTCGAGCCCGGCGACATTGGCCGAGCGTCCTGCCGCCAGCAGAACATGCGAGCCTTCGATCTTTTTCGCGCCGGCAGCAGTCTCCAGGAACAAGCGCACACCGGCTTCACCAAGGCTTTCGACGCGCGTGACCTTCGCACCTTCGCGGATATCGACGCCTTCGGCGCGGATATGCGCGAGCGCGACGGCCGAAACCTCGGGGTCTTCCTTGCCGAGCGCGCGCTCCGCCTCGATGACCGTCACGTCCGAACCAAGCCGGCGGTAGGCCTGCGCCAATTCCATGCCGATCGGGCCGCCGCCGATGATGACCAGATGGCCGGGGCGCTGCGTCAGGTCGAATATCGTCTCGTTGGTGACATAATCTGTGGAATCGAGCCCCGGTATCGGCGGGATCAGCGGCGAAGAGCCTGTGGCTACGACGAAGCGCCGGGCGCGGATTTCGACATCACCGGCAATGACCGTCCGGGCATCCCTGAAGCGGGCTTCCGCCTGGATCACATGGACGCCGAGTGCGGCGAACCGTCCGACGGAATCATTGGGAGCGATCGATGCGATCACCTCGTGGATATGTCGATGCACCGCCTCGAAGTCGATTTCCGGCTCAACCGGAGCGATGCCGAACCCGGCGCCGTTGCGCATAGCATGGGCCTGTTTTGCAGCCGCGATCAGTGCCTTGGAAGGCACGCAGCCATAGTTCAGGCAGTCGCCGCCCATCTTGCCCTTCTCGATCAGCACGACATGGACGCCGAACGCAGCGGCTGCCGCGGCGACCGACAGACCGCCCGACCCGGCGCCGATCACACAGATGTCCGGGGTAAGCGTTTGCGTCATGAGGTCCCTTGTGAAAGCAGGGCAGAAAGGCGGATGCCGATCGAATTCCGGCTGCCGCGAGTCACGGCATGCGTGATATCCATACCTTCTTTACGACGGCAGCAAGCGCCGCGACAAGCGCAAGGGCCACGAAGGCGATGGTGATCTGCGGTGTGACCAGGTCGCGTATGGTTGCCTGCTGGCCGGCGTTCCTGGCCGCGATGAGCACGCTGTCGCAGCCCTGCCCGAGCCAGGCATAGGCGAATGCGCCCGGCATGATGCCTATGAAGGTTGCGACGATGTAGGTGCGCAGGCGCACCTTGAACAGCGCCGGGGCGATGTTGACGATGAAGAACGGCACGAACGGCGCTATCCGCAGCACGAGGAGATAGGCAAAGGCATTCTTTTCGAAGCCGCGCGAGAGTTTGGTTGCCACGCTGCCGACACGCTCTCTTACATAGCCGGAGCAGAAGGTGCGCGCTGCCATGAAGATGATTGTGGCGCCCACTGTCGCGCCGACAATGGCGAGCACGCCGCCAAACAGCCAGCCGAACAGGAAGCCGCCGAAGATCGTCAGGACGGAAGCGGCCGGAAAGGAGAAGGCGACGGCAAGTGTATAGAGGACCACGAAGCCGAGCGGCGCGATGACAGGGTTGGCCGCCACGAAGGCTTTCAGGGCCTGCCGGCTCTGGGCCAGATAGTCGAGCGAAAGATATTGGTGCCAGCCCAGTGCGTAGCCGAGCACGAGGCCTGCAGCGACGATTGCGAGCGGAACAAAATGCCAGCGGCCCGGCTCGGGCATGCCGCCATCGCAGTTTCCACTTATATTGGCTCCGGCAGCCTTTTGGTTCACCGTCTCGCTTCCATCATCATCCTGCGCGGGTTACCGCGGCAAGAGGCCGGTCCGCCTGGGTTCAGTTGATAGACAAAAGCCGCCGAAGCAAGCAGTTCTCGTATAAACTCACCGTCTGTTGATCGCGTTTCACGAAATGCTCACCCCGCCGTGACGCTTTTTACGGTGCGGCGGCAGCCGCAAATCCGGCGATTGACTCAGCGAAACCTTCTTTCTATAAGCCCGCACACGCTCGGGCCCTTCGTCCGGCGCAATTTGCATTGCGCCAAGATAAGCCCGGCACAGCTCCTGTTACATGAGTGACAGATACAAGAAGGGCCGCACACCGCGGTATTAAAACAAATGAAGCGTACCTATCAGCCATCTAAACTCGTCCGTAAGCGTCGGCACGGTTTCCGTGCGCGCATGGCCACCAAGGGTGGTCGCGGCGTCGTCGCAGCTCGCCGCAACCGCGGCCGCAAGCGGCTGTCCGCATAAGAAGAAGAGAAGAGACCGTTGCCGGATAACGGCAAGTCAGAATTTCTGCCTCCGCTGCGGCTTCGCAAGCGAGCTGAATTTCTTGCCGTCCGGCGTGGTGAAAAGCGCCGCGGGCGGCTTTTCCTCATGGAAGTCCTCGATCGCGGCGTGACGGAAGCACCGCGAGTCGGCTTCACGGTCACCAAGAAGGTCGGAAATGCGGTTGTTCGCAATCGCATCCGCCGCCGCCTCAAGGAGGCGGTTCGCGTCCATGCCGCAGGTGACATGCAGCCTGGCAAGGACTATGTGATCGTCGGGCGGGAAGATATCCTGACGGCTCCTTTCGATGAGCTTGCTGCCGAGCTCAAACGACGAATTCGCGGAACGCGTTAAGGGTTTTCGATGGAAAACAACCGGAATTTCTTCATCACGATCGCGCTTTCGGTGCTGATCCTGACCCTGTGGCAGGTGTTCTACATGAACCCGCGCATCGAGCGCGAGCGTCAGACCGCACAGATCGAAGCCCAGCGCGTCGAGGCCGAAAAGAAGGCCCAGCAGCCGGCCGGTCAGGGCGCTACGGGCGCTGACGTGCCTGCTACGCCGGGCGCGGTTCCCGCTATTCCGGGCGTCGACGGTGCCACCTCGGTGAGCCGCGACCAGACCGTTGGTTCCTCGCAGCGCGTCAAGATCGATACGCCGAGCCTTGCCGGCTCGATCAATCTTACCGGCGCACGCATCGACGATCTTCTCCTGAAAGATTATCACCTGACGGTCGACAACAGCTCGCCCGAGATCGATCTGCTCAATCCGGCCGCATTGCCGAACGGCTACTACGCCGAGATCGGCTTCGTCGGCAACGAGGCAACGGGCGCTGTGCCCGGTCCCGATACGGTCTGGACCGCCGACGCCGGCGCTACGCTGACCCCGACATCGCCCGTCACGCTGACCTACACCAACGACAAGGGCCTGACGTTCAAGCGCACGATCAGCGTCGATTCCGACTATATGTTCACGGTCTCCGACACGGTCTCGAATGCTGGTCAGGCACCGGTGACGCTCTCCAACTACGGCCGCGTCATTCGCTTCGACAAGCCGACCACGGCCAGCGTCTACGTGCTGCATGAAGGCCTGATCGGCGTGACCGGCGAAGACGGTCTGCACGAGATCAAATATTCGGCGATCGAGAAGGACAAGCAGGTCGTTCCCGGCAAGTCGAATGATGGCTGGCTCGGCATCACCGACAAATACTGGGCCGTGGCCATGGTGCCTTCCGAGAAGCAGGCGTTTCAGCCGCGCTTCAGCTATTTCAGCGAAGGCCGCCCGCGCTATCAGTCCGACTACATGACTGACCCGTTGACCGTCGATGCCGGCCAGTCGGCAACCGTCGAAACCATGGTCTTCGCCGGCGCCAAGGAAGTGGCCAAGATCAATGGCTATGAGAAGGACCGCAACATCCGCCAGTTCAATCTCCTGATTGACTGGGGCTGGTTCTATTTCATCACCAAGCCGATGTTCTGGCTGATCGACACGCTCTACAAGCTGCTCGGCAATTTCGGCCTGTCGATCCTCGCCACCACCGTTATCGTCAAGGCCATCTTCTTCCCGCTCGCCAACAAGTCCTACAAGTCCATGGCGAACATGAAGATGGTGCAGCCCAAGATGCTGGAAATCCGCGAGAAATACGCGGATGACAAGATGAAGCAGCAGCAGGCGATGATGGAGCTGTACAAGACGGAGAAGATCAATCCGCTGGCCGGCTGTTGGCCGGTGCTGATCCAGATTCCGGTCTTCTTCGCGCTCTACAAGGTGCTCTACATCACCATCGAAATGCGCCATGCGCCCTTCTTCGGCTGGATCCAGGATCTGGCCGCGCCCGATCCGACCTCGCTGTTCAACCTGTTCGGCCTGCTGCCGTTCATGGTGCCGCAGTACCTGCACATCGGCGTATGGCCGCTTATCATGGGCGTCACCATGTTCCTGCAGATGCGCATGAACCCGACGCCGCCGGACCCGACGCAGGCGATGATCTTCACCTGGATGCCGGTGATCTTCACCTTCATGCTGGCATCGTTCCCGGCGGGCCTCGTCATCTACTGGGCGTGGAACAACTCGCTGTCGATCCTGCAGCAGGGCATCATCATGAAGCGCCAGGGTGCCAAGATCGAGCTCTGGGACAACCTCGTGGCCTTGTTCAAGAAGAAACCGTCGCCCGCTGAATAGCGGGACCCCCGATCGAAAAAAGCCCCGGCATGTCCGGGGCTTTTTTGTTTCGTGGGATCAAGGGATTGCTGTCCCTTGAACCGCTCAATTAATGCCGTAGATCTTGGCGATCCGCTGATAGTAGTCGTTGGCGTCATCCAGCCGTTTCATGAACTGCGTGGCGACCTCGGGTCTGGTAGGCGGGCATCCCTTGCTGACGTAGTAGTCGGCATCGCGGAGGATGCCGGAATGGGTCGCGTAGAAATTCACGAAAAGAGCAAGGTTGGGATCGCCGAAATCCGCCAGCTTGGGTGCTATCGAATCGTAGATCGGCGTGGACCGCACGAAGGCATTGTCCAGTTCCTCGATGACGCCGGAGCAGCCGGCTGAGCCGACCGCCGCGGCATCGCCGCTGACGGCGTGAAAGGTTGCCGCGGTTTGTCGTACCCTCTGAAGCACGTCGTTCATGCTTCTGGCTTCAACAGCGAGCGCGTGGCCGGCATGGACGGTTGCCTCGGCATTTCGCTGCGCCGTCGTTTCCTGTTGAAAAGCCGTGCTTAGCGCCAGAATGCCCGCTGCCGTCGCAAAGCCTATCAGCGTTCCGAGCATGGTTTGCCATTCCCGGAGCGTACCGATCCAGGTCACTGCGCCGTCCGTTCGTATGTCGGTCAGAATGACGATGACAAGACCGGCGACGATGAGCGCAACTGCTATTGAAGATATTGCGAGCATGGAATTTTCCGCGCACTTGCCGCTGAAAGTAGCCGAAATTCTCCAGAAGCAACAGCGGTCGCATAAATGCCGTTCCTGCAGCGATCGGCAATTCATTGTGGACGCACCGGGGTCTCCCGGCTAAACAGGTCACCAACAGGAGTTGTTTCGATGGTCGGTTAAGCGAGATCCGTTTTCGTCAGGCGTCAAATGCGCCGGAGCGGATCGCATCATTTCATCCCTTGCGAACCCATCTCGACGGAACTTGCCATGACTGGTCCCAATCCATCCATCAAACACCCGATGCCGCTTCACCCGCGCGTCGGCTTCCTCAAGGCCCTCATCGAGGCCGAAAACGTCGAGATCGGCGACTTCACCTATTACGACGATCCGGACGGTCCCGACCGCTTCGTCGAGAAATGCGTGCTGCATCACTACCCCTTCATCGGCGACAAGCTGATTATCGGGAAGTACTGCGCAATCGCTGAAGGCGCGAGATTCATCATGAACGGCGCCAACCATGCCATGTCCGGCTTTTCGACCTATCCGTTCAACATCTTCGGTCACGGCTGGGAGGAGGGGTTCGACCCCGCCACGTGGTCGAAGGAAGTGCGCGGCGACACGGTGATCGGCAATGATGTCTGGATCGCCATGGAGGCGCTGATCATGCCGGGCGTCACCATCGGAGATGGCTCGATCGTTGCCGCGCGTGCAGTCGTCACCCATGACGTGCCACCATACTCCATCGTCGCCGGCAATCCGGCCAAAGTCGTCAAGACGCGCTTCGACAGAAGGACCGTCGATCGCCTGCTGAGGGTGGCCTGGTGGGATTGGCCGGTTGACAAGGTGACGCGTAACCTTGATGCCATACGCGGCGCCGACATTTCCCGGCTGGAGCAAGCGAATTGAGCGAATACACAAAGTCGAGCCTGCCGGTGGCGAGCAGCCTCTTCACCAACACATGGATTTTCATCCGCGGCGTCCCGTCGATGAAGTTCCTGCCGCCGGAAGGTCCGCCCGAGATCGCCTTTGCCGGGCGCTCCAATGTCGGCAAGTCTTCGCTGATCAACGGGCTGGTCGGGCAGAAGGGCCTTGCGCGCACGTCCAACACGCCCGGGCGTACGCAGGAGCTCAACTATTTCGTGCCGGACGGCTTTTCGGGGGTGGGCGACGATCTGCCGCCGATGGCGCTGGTCGACATGCCGGGCTACGGCTATGCCAAGGCGCCGAAGGATCAGGTCGACGAATGGACCAAGCTGGTCTTCGACTATCTCAAGGGGCGGGTCACGCTGAAGCGCGTCTATGTGCTGATCGATGCGCGCCATGGCATCAAGAAGAATGACGAGGACGTGCTGACCCTTCTCGACAAGGCCGCCGTCTCCTACCAGATCGTTTTGACCAAGACCGACAAGATCAAGGCGGCCGGCGTGCCGCGTCTGATCACCGAGACGCTGGAAAAGATCCGCAAGCGTGCGGCTGCCTTTCCCACCGTCATCGCCACCTCTTCGGAAAAGGGCGACGGCATGGAGGAACTGCGCGAGGCGATCGCGCTCGCCGTTCGCGGCGGCTGAACGGCGAGCCGGTCTCGCAGGCCATCCCGGCGAACCACAGCGGCAAGTAGAAACTGGCGACGGGCTTTCATTGCGGCATTCGCCTATGCTTGCCAGAAGCGCTTGGCGATCTCTGCCTCGGCCTGCCGTCTCGTCAGGCCGATATCCTCGATCAAATGGGGATTGGCCTTCGCCATTTTCTCGAGGTTCCAGCGAAAGCGTATCCGCTCGCTCCAGGTCGCGATGATGCTTCGCGGGGCGGACGCAAATGTATCGTTCATGGCAACCTCCTAGGGTTGAGGGCCGGAGCCCTTGACCTGAAAGAGGCTGAATTCTGCAGGATGCGAACAGCGCCGTAATTAAGCGCGCCCAAATAGTTCCAAAAACTTCCAAACGGGCTAATCTTGCGACTTCATAGGCTGGGCGCAGGATTTCACCCCTGCCGCGAAGGCCCTCCATCCCGCCCCTCAATCATCAAGACCATCAAGAAATGACCAGCTCACCTTCCTTTCTCGGCTTTCCTGATCGCCTCGCCGATGACCGAATTCCCCGTGCGGTGATCTTCGGAGCCGCTCACGGCAGCACCTATCCCGGCGAGGACAGCAACGGCTATGAGTTGGCCGCCGACGCCATCCGCGCTGCGAGCCAGGCGGATGCCGCGCTGGTCGAGCACTGGGATTTCGATCTCGGCGGTCCGCTGTTCGACGGCAAGCCGGCCTGCTGCATCGACACCGGCGACATCGCGACCACCATGCATGACAATGCCGGCAACCGGGCCCGGATCGAGGCGAAGACGCGCGAGGTCCTGGCCTTGCCGGCGGTGCCGATCCTCATCGGCGGCGATGATTCGGTGGTCATTCCCTTCCTCGCCGGCTTTGCCGAGCACGGTCCCGTCTGGATCCTGCAGATCGACGCCCATATCGACTGGCGCGACGAGGTGAATGGCGAGCGTTACGGCTATTCGAACCCGATGCGGCGGGCGAGCGAGATGCCGCATGTCGCCGGCATGGTGCAGGTCGGCCTGCGCAGTGTCGGCAGCGCGCGCCTCGCCGAGATTGAAGCGGCGCAGCGCTATGGCAGCCGCTTCGTCACCGCCCGCGAGGTTCATGCCGAGGGCATCGACACCGCTCTGCGGCATATTCCGCAAGGAGCCCGCGTCGTCATCACCCTCGACTGCGACGGCCTCGATCCCGGCATCATGCCGGGCGTGGCGGCGCGTACGCCCGGCGGCCTCACCTACACACAGGTTATCGACCTGATCGCGGGCCTCGGCAGGCGGGCCAGGATCGCAGGATTCGATCTAGTCGAGCTCTATCCGCCCGCCGACATTGACGGCCTGTCGGCCCTAACCGCCGCGCGCCTTCTCGTCAACGCGATCGGCGCTATCGCTCGGCAGGTTTGAGCCCCGGCTTTGGAGAGAGGCCATCGAGCAGGAAGCCGAGGCCTTTCCGGAAAGCACCGTCCCAATCGTTATCCAACAGCAGGCGCGAGCGTTCGATCGTCGGGTAGAGTTCGCTGCGACGTGTAAGGCGCTGCTGCGCGGCGGCCCTGTCGTCGTCCGAGACGTCGAAGCTCGCCCGGGTGATGGTGGCGCCCATCACATAATTCCAGAGCGACCATATCGCGGCGTTCATATCTGCGTCCGCTACACCGGCTTTGGACAAGGTCTTGCCCAGCAGTTCCAGGAGACCGAGGATGTTCGGGCCAAGCGCCCGGCGCGGCAACAGCGATACCGACCAGGGATGGCGCAGCATGCTGGCGCGCCAGTCATCGAGCATATGAACGACTTCCTGGCGCCAGTCTTGAGGCTCGGCCGTTTGCGGCTGTCCGCGATATTCGAGCACCGAGTCGAGCGCCAGATCGAAGACGTCCTCTTTGTTGTCGACGTGCCAATACAGGCTCATCACGCCCGAGCCGAGGCGATCGGCTAGCCGACGCATCGTCATTCCGTCGAGCCCTTGAGCATCCAGCAGGTCTACCGCGGTGGCCACGATGCGTTCGCGCGAAAGCGGCGGTTCACCGCGCTGCTCCTGCACGGGCTGCAGCCGCTCGCTTTTCCGTTGAGATCGTTTGCCCTGGGCGCCGCCGCGTTTGGCTGCCATTCGTCTTCCCCGCTGTTCAGAACGTCGATTTTGGCAGGCAACGTCAGGAATGTCGATCTTGAACGCTTGACTCGTACGACGTACCATAGGATGACTCGTACATCGCACGATGTCCTATGGGCGATGGGCTAAAAGTTCAATCATGCCGGCCGCGAGGGGACGTTGCTCGCAGTCCGCAGAGCCAAGAGAAAAACATGTCACGCGCAATCAAGCATCTGCTTGTCGGAGGGCTAATCATCATGACCATGGGAATTTCCACTGCGGCGACTGCGAATGATCTCAAGCTGGCCATCGTCAATCCACCAAACCTCTATGACCCTTCGCCGAATGGCTACAGCACGGCGGTAATCGTGCCCAGCGGAGCCCGGGTGGCCTACATCTCCGGACAGGGCGGCCAAGACGGCACGGGAGCCTTGTCGCCCGACTTCGCGGTCCAGGTTAAACAGGCCTACGCAAATTTGCGCACCGCCCTCGATGCGCTCGGTGCCAAGCCGGATCAGGTCGCCAAGCTCGCAGTCTTCGTGGTCGATCACGATATGTCCAAGCTTGGGGTGCTGACCGAGAACGTCAAGGAAATGTTCGGCGAGGCGCTGCCGGCCCAGACATTGATCCCCGTGCCGAAGCTCGCAATCGACCCCATGCTATTCGAGGTGGAGGCGGTGGTCGTGCTTGATTAGTGGGGCGGCGCTTCTGGCCCCATCGCTCGAATTGAAATGGGTCGAGCAGGATAGGAAAAGCGCAGGCTCTCCAGCAGTTCGCAAAAATGTCCAAACGGGCTAAAGATGCGACGCATGCAGGGATCGCGCTTTGCCTTTGGTCCGTTCGTGCTTGATCCGGGTGCGGGAACGCTCCTTCGGGACGATGTTCCCGTTGCCGTTGGGTACCGCGCCCTGAAGCTGCTTGCCGCACTCGTAGGGCGGCCGGGTGAAATCCTCGGCAAGGCCGAGTTGATGGATGCGGCGTGGCCGGGCACGGCCGTCGAGGAAGGCAACCTCACCGTCCAGATCGCGCAGCTGCGAAAGCTGCTTGGTTCTACCGCCGACGGCGGTGAATGGATCGTCACGGTTCCGCGTGTCGGCTACCGCTTCTCGGGTGCCGTCGAGCAGCTCATGGACGCGAAGCGAAAACCTTCGCCGCTGCCCGACAAACCATCGATAGCCGTGCTGCCTTTCCTTAATCTCAGCAACGATCCCGAGCAGGGCGTCTTCGCGGATGGCTTGACCGAAGACCTGATCACCGACCTGTCCAGGATCTCCGGCCTGTTCGTCATCGCGCGCAACTCGGCCTTTGCCTATAAGGGAAAGGCGCTTGCCGTGCGCGCGATCGCCGAGGATCTTGGCGTGCGCTACGTGCTGGAAGGAAGTGCCAGACGCGCCGGGGGCCGCGTGCGCATCAACGCCCAGCTGGTCGACGCGGTCAGTGGCGATCATCTGTGGGCGGAACGCTTCGATCGCAGCCTGGAAGATATCTTTGCCGTTCAGGACGAGGTGACGGCCAAGATCGTGGAGGCGTTGCTTGGCCGCCTGCGCGCACCGCCACCGCGCAAGCGGCCCGAAAATCTGGAGGCTTACGATCTCTGCGTGCGGGCACGTCGGCTGATGGACGACACGCCGCAGAGCGCGCGGGAAGCGCATCTGATGCTGACGCGCGCGGTCTCGCTCGATCCGGAATATGCCGAGGCCTATCGCTGGCTCGCCATGAACCACTGGATGGGATGGGTGCATTCCGGGGGACCAACGGAAGCCGACCGTAGCGTTGCCCTGGAACTGGCGCGCAAGGCCGTCGCGATCGATCCCGACGATGCCGGCTGCCGCTGGGTCCTGGCTTACCTGCTTGCCTATGAGCGCAGCTTCGCCGAGGCGGACGCGGAGTTCGAGCGTGCGATCGCACTCGACCCGAACGAGGCCGACGCCTGGGCGGCATTGTCCGATATCGCGGTCCTGGCCGGGCGGATCGAGGACGGCCTCGAGCATATCGCCAAGGCGTTCCGGCTGAACCCGTTTCCGGCAAGCTGGTATTATCTGACGCTCGGCCAGGCGCAATATGCGCACCGACAATACGAAGCCGCTGTAGAGACCCTGCACCGGGACGAGACCTACCACACAAGCTCACGCCGCTTTCTGGCGGCAAGCCTTGCCCAGCTCGGCCGGTTCGACGAGGCGCGCGCAGAGGCCGAACTGTTCCTCGTCAGCAACCCGGATTTCACGACCCGCCACTGGGCCGCGACGGAGCCCTTCCGCGACGCGAAGACGCTCGAGCATTTCGTGGATGGGTTTCGCAAGGCGGGGCTGCCCGAGTGAGGGGGCGGCGTGGCCTCTCAAACGGCTGTTCTTGGTGGTCGTAAAAACAGAACTAAAATGACTGCAAAGGGGTGGGTTGCAGACTGGCAGCTTCTTACCACTGTCGTCTATAAACTGACTTAACGATCAAAGACGGAGTTACCTGATGCCGAATCTCTGGCTGACCTATGCGTGGAAAGACAATGAGAACCAAGACGTCGATTTCGTTGTCCAGCGCCTGGAAGGTCGAGGCGTGTCAGTGCGGCTGGATCGCACACAACTCCTGGCCGGGAAACGTTTGTGGGATCAAATCGCTGGTGGGATCGAAAATCCGCACTTAGATGGATGGGCAATTCTCGTCACTGAAAATAGTCTGCGAAGCGAGCCGTGTCTGGAAGAGATTGCCTATGCCCTAGATCGGGCATTGCGAACACGAGGTAGCAACTTCCCGTTGATTGGCATCTTTCCCGCTCCAATGGACCGTTCAATCATTCCAAGCGCCTTGGCCACTCGCCTCTACGTTACCCTGAAGGACCGAGATTGGCCGACCCGTATAGGCGATAGCCTCGGTGGCGCCTCTACGCAACGCACACCTGCTGTTGAGCCGTACGAATTCAAAGTTCACCGCGATGGTGATGCGTGGGTCTATGAAATGCGCCCTCGAGACGGGGTTTGGCATCCGGCTAGCGTGGTTGTCCTAGAAGACGATTATTCATCGTGTTCCATGCCGTACGTTACCGCACCAGGAAGACCCAGTTACAAGCCGCCTATGTGGTCAATCACTGACATTCAGACCACGGCGGCCCCGGACGGGTCACGTTGGCGGGGATGGTCGGTAGAGGATCAAGTCGATAATACCAAATCTCTATATTTGCGGTCAAAGACGCAACTCAAGCGGATAGGCTTCAGCTCTGGTCTCCCCAGCCCCAACGCCATACGCATTCTCGACCTTCGCTAGCCTCGCCAGCCATCTGCATGCGAGGCTGCATCAACCGCTTCGCGCTGGCTGCTTGCCAAATAGCTTTTGCTGGCCGAATGGCAGCTTGTGTCGTTTCTTCCAGCTGAGGTGTACGGCAAATGGGTCGAAAGCTGCCGATCCCATCGTGTCGATATCGGGCGCTACAAGCTAAAACCGGAGGAACCTTCTGGGTCGCCCGTGGCCGGGTTGCGATGGAAGGCGGCTGCGGCGAAAACCGCGAACGACCGCCGTCGCACCATTCTTGCCGCCTACTCCTCAAAGCGACCCTTCGCCTCACGATCACGCTCATATCGTCTCATGCGCGGAAACGGCGGCAGCCAGGACTCGCGACGGGCGGTCCAGCTTTCGTAGGTTGGCATCAGTTGGTCGGGGGCATCCAGGGCGCCCAGGTGCACTTCGATTTCGTCCCCGCTGCGTGCGAAAACGGATGAGCCGCAGCGGGGACAGAAAAACCGCCCGGCGTAGTCGCGTGTTTCGCCATCGATCGTCACCGCCTCCTGAGGGAATATCGCGGCAGCATAAAAAAGCGCACCATGATGCTTGCGGCAGTCGAGGCAGTGACAAATGCCGACCCGGTAAGGCTTACCCAACGCCACAAGTCGGACGCTGCCGCACAGGCAACCGCCGGTGAATCGGTCCATGCTGCGTCTCCTCCAGGATCAAGCGATCAGAATGGCTACAACGAACAGGACAGTCCTTGCAAATTACGCGCCCGCGGCCGCTCGCGGAGGAAAGGGAAGACCGGGCGATGTTGGCGGCTTGCCGCGCGTCACGCCGCCTATATCTGCCCGACTTCGTGGACGACCTGGTAATAACCCGGTCCCGCGCTTTCGATCAGCGGTCTGACCTTCTGGACGTGTTCGGCAAACCGGCTGGTTTCGTGCACGCGCTTGTGGTCGCCGATCGTGTCGAAGGCGCTCATCATGATCGCGGTCCGGCCGTCCGTGGCGCGATGCAGACGGCTGCCGCGCCAGCCTTTGACGACGCCTGCCGATCCGTCGAGATTGGCCTTCTGGATCGCGATGAAATCGTCGAGCCTGCCCGGTTTCACGGTGAAGATGTTGATGAAGACGACGGGGCCGAGAGCGTCGTTCTGAACTGTTTCTTGCATCATTGTTCTCCCTGGTTCGGGATTTTCCCGATAGGTCGAATGGGTTTGTAGGACCTCAAGTGCAGTTGAGGTCAAGCGAAAATAGATGTTCAAAGCGACGCGGCGTCAACACATCGGTAACCAGTTAGCGGTTCCGTGCGGCCCTGCACTGCACCCAGCCGAACGGATTTCGAATGATGATCGACAAACTCAGGATGCCCGCGCTTTTGCTTGCCTTTGCGGCCGGCCTCACCTTTCCAGCCGCGGCTGCCTCGCAGAAAAAAGCCCCCGAATGCACGGTGATACTGGATGCCGCCTCGGGGGATGTCGTTTATCGCGAAGGTGTTTGCGACAAGCGTCTCAACCCGTTCTCGACCTTCAAATTTCCCTTGGCGCTGATCGGCTACGACGCCGGAATACTTGAGGGCGAACACACGCCTGCCTGGGACTACAAGCCCGAATTCGATGCGGTGAAGCGCGACCGGAAGACCGTCGACCCGACGATATGGGAGAAGGATTCCGTTCTCTGGTTTTCGCGTGAAATCACGCGACGGCTGGGCAAGGAGAAATTCGCCGCCTACGTCAAAAAGCTCGGCTACGGCAACATGGATGTCTCCGGCGATGCCGGCAAGAACAATGGCCTGACGCATTCCTGGCTGAAGTCGTCGCTGAAAATTTCGCCGGACGAACAGGCGCAGTTCGTGCGCAGCTTTCTTGCCGGCAAACTGCCGGTCTCAGGCAAGGCCAATGACATGACACAGGCTGTCATACCGAGTTTCGCTTCGCAGGACGGCTGGACCGTCCACGGCAAGACCGGCAGCGGCAGGCTCGGCGATGATGCAGGCAAGGCGAACAGGAACAAGCCTCTGGGCTGGTTTGTTGGCTGGGCGCAAAAGGACGGCCGTAAGGTCGTCTTCGCGCGCATGCAGGTGGGCGCGGACAGCGCAGACTCTCCGAAAGGCCCGAAGGTGCGGGACATGTTCCTGAAAGAGCTGCCGCAACTGATGAAGCAGCGCTGAAATTGCTGTCCTGCGCGCCGGCGCGGAAACAGCGTCTGTGCCGTTGCAAATCAACTGCAAAGCCCTAGTTTGGCTTCGATGACGCCACAAGACATCACAAAGCTGATCGTCCGGACTTCGATGAAAGACCGGGCGGCGTTCGACCTGCTGTATCGGCAGACGAGCGCGAAACTTTTCGGCGTCTGCCTGCGTGTCTTGAACGATCGCGCAGAAGCCGAGGAAGCGTTGCAGGAGGTTTTCGTCAAGATATGGACGAAGGCCGATCGCTTTGCGGTCTCGGATTTGAGCCCGATATCGTGGCTGGTGGCGGTTGCGCGTAATCACGCGATCGATCGCATCCGGGCGCGACGCCAGCCTGCCGTCGATATCGACGCCGCGCTCGACGTGGCCGATCCGGCGCCCGGGCCAGAGGCGGCGGCGGTGGCTGGCGGCGAAAACGAGCGCATCCACCACTGTCTCGAAGAACTGGAAAAGGACCGGGCGGCGGCCGTCCGGGGCGCCTATCTCAAGGGCGAAAGCTATGCCGAACTGGCGGCGCGCTACAGCGTACCGCTGAACACGATGCGAACCTGGCTGCGCCGCAGCCTGCTTAAACTGAGGGAATGCCTCGAGCGATGACGCTGGCGGACAACAACGAACCGGAACGTGGCGGCGACGACATGATCGCTGCCGAATACGTTCTTGGCGTTCTGCCGAACGATGAAAGGCAGGGAGCAGCCCGCCGCATCGACGGCGAGCCTGAGTTCGCGCGTCTCGTCGATCGCTGGGAGGTTCACCTGTCCCCGCTTGCCGAAGCCTATCCAGAAATCGAGGCGCCGGCGTCCGTGAAGCCCGCCGTCGATCGGCGGCTGTTCTCCGGGGCCGCGCAATCCCAGGCCGCGCGGCAAGCCGGCATGTGGTCAAGCCTCGCCTTCTGGCGTGGCTTGGCTGCCGCCGCCATCGCGGCGCTCGCGATCTATATCGCCGTGCCCTACATCAATCCGCCGGCTCCTGTGCCTGAGACGCGCCTCGTCGCCTCGCTGGCTGCGGATGGCAGCGATGTGCGTTACCTCGCCGTCTATGATGCCGCTCAAGGCGACGTGGGTCTGTCGCACGTATCGGGCGAACGCGCAGCGGGCCGCGATTTCGAGCTTTGGATGATCGAGGGAACAAATGCGCCGGTCTCCATGGGCGTCATCCCGGTCGGATCGACCATTCATCTGAAGATCTCGCCCGAGCTTCAAAAGAAGCTCGCCACAGGCGCGGTTCTGGCCGTCAGTCTTGAGCCGTCTGGCGGTTCGCCGACGGGCCAGCCGACCGGGCCGGTGGTCGCGGCGGGCGATCTGAAGAATATTTAAGCAAAGCTCTTCTTGGCGATATCACTCTATCGTGAAGTATAAGCGAATCTATAATTAGGTAACTCTAATTATAGGTGGAAATATAGGGCGTGAATTGGTGCGAGATATTTTATGAATTCCGGAAAGAAATAAATCTTTTTTCGCAAGTGCCGAAACTTACTCTTTTCATCCCCGTAACTCCTTGCATCCACCGAATGTGGAATAACCCAGGGAGTTACAAAATGCGTAGATTCACCTCCACCATTCTCGCCGGCGCAGTCGCGCTCTCCGCTCTCGCCACGGTCGCCTATGCCGAAAACCCGAAGGTCGGCGGTGCGGCCATGTTCGAAGACAAGAACATTGTCGAGAACGCGGTAAACTCGAAGGATCACACCACGCTCGTTGCCGCCGTCAAGGCTGCCGGCCTGGTCGAGACCTTGCAGGGCAAGGGTCCGTTCACGGTTTTTGCTCCGACCAACGAAGCTTTCGACGCGCTGCCCAAGGGCACGGTCGAAGAGCTCATCAAGCCGGAGAACAAGGAGAAGCTGACCAAGATCCTGACCTGCCACGTCATCGCCGCCAATGCGACGTCCGACGTGGTCATGAAAATGGTCAAGGATGACGGCGGCTCTCACAAGGCCAAGACCGCCGGCGGCTGCGAACTGACGCTGAAGGACGAAGGCGGCAAGGTCACCGTCACGGACGAGAATGGCAACACCGCCAATGTCACCATCGCCGACGTCAAGCAGTCGAATGGTGTGATCCACGTCATAGACAAGGTGCTGCTGCCCAAGATGTAATGGGCGGCTCGCTGTTTCGAAGGCCGTCTCAGGCCTAGATTGCGCCGGGAAGCTATAGGGCTCCTGCGACCCGGCGCAATCGGATACGCCCCGCATCGCCGCTTCAAGCGCGCCCATGATGCGGGGCGTTTTCGTATCAGTCTCAATCGGAGTTGATTGGCGCGTGATGCCGGGCGTGACATAGTTTGCGTGCAAGAGGAGAAGTCCAAATGAATCGCCGCGATTTTCTGTTGGCAGGTGCCGGAGCCGCCGCATTGCTGGCCGGCACGACGGCGTTGTGGCGCATGGGCAGGCCCACGGATGCCATCGCCGAGACCTTTGAGGTTACCAAGACCGACGATGAATGGCGCAAGCTCCTGTCGGCGGAGCAATTCGCCGTGCTGCGCCAGGAAGACACCGAACGGCCCGGCTCGAGCCCTCTGGACCATGAGAAGCGCAAGGGCATCTTCCACTGCGCGGGCTGCGATCTGGCCGCCTATTCATCCGAGAACAAGTATGATTCCGGCACCGGCTGGCCGAGCTTCTGGCAGTCACTGCCTGATGCGATAGGCACCAAGACAGACAACACGCTTTTCATGACCCGCACCGAGGTTCATTGCCGCCGCTGCGGCGGTCATTTCGGCCACATCTTCGACGATGGTCCGCAGCCGACCGGCAAGCGCCATTGCCTCAATGGCGTCGCCCTGAACTTCAAGCCGGCAACGGCGTAGTCACACTCGATCCAGCCACCCGCCGCTGAAACCGCTAGCGGCGAGCCCGCGTCTCACGGGTTCGCTTTTGCGCATGAGGTCCCAGACCAGCCCGGTTCTGAAATTCTCCACCATCATCACGATAAGCCCCTGATCCAGCCCGACGCTGCGCGGCGATATCCAACCCTCGGGATGGGTGGTGCGAACGCTCGGGTTGAAACTGTCCGGCAGGCGGCCATGCTTTAGCAGCCGGGGGTAATGCGAGAGAATGTGGGTCAGGTTGTCGAAGCCCGCATGGGGTGAAAAGGGCAGGCATGCGAGGCCGGACCAGGGGGCAACGGTTCCATCGTCCGGGCCCGACGGCGCACCGCGCGCTATATAGCCCATCAAGCCCTGCCGCTCGCCGTTCCTGAGCACCAGCCGTCGTCTCGGTCCCTCGCAGGCGGTCAGTCCCCAGAGGTGTTCGCCATAGCCCGTGAACCTCCTGGGGTTGCGTATCGCGTAGCGCCGGTGCTCAGCGATCGCCCGTCGCGTGTTCTCGAAATAGTCGATGCCGCGCTGGGCCGAGAAAGTGTCTGCGAGACCGCGAAGATCGATCCAGGCCTGCGGGAAGAGGTGGATGAAAAGCGGCCCGGCATAGAGATATCCGCCGTCTTTCGTATCGAGCCAGTCGCAGCTCTCCAGCCATTGCCGATACGCGTCCTCGCGCAGGGGAAATGTTGGGGAGCCTAGCCCGAGGACAAGGAACAGCAAGGCTTCGCTGTAGCCCTTCCAGCTGAAGCGCAGGAACCCGCCCTTCGGCTTCCAGCCCAGGCGGACGAACCCGTCCTTTCCCTGCGACCATCGCCAGTCGACGCGGTTGTAGAGGCGCGCGGTACTTGCGCGTATTTCCTCTTCGCGAGGATCGGAGCCGTCGAAGAAGCTCGCGGCCGTCAGCATGCCGGCAACGAGTATTGCCGTGTCGATGACGGAAAGCTCGCAGTTCCAGACCCGCTGTCCTGTCTGCATATCGAGGAAATGATAGTAGAAACCCTTGTAGCCGGTCGCGTGAACGTGCCGGCTCTGCTCCGATTGCTCGAAGAACCGTAGCGTGGCCAGGATTCTCGTGATTGCCTCGTCTCGCGATATCCAGTTGCGGTTGACGGCGACGGGATAGCACGAGAGCCCGAAACCGACGGCCGCAATGCTGCACGGCGATCCGGGGCTGGTGGCATCGGCAACGAGCCCGTTTGCGGGGTTCGAATATTCGATGAAGTAATCGAAGGCGGAGCGCTGGAGCCGGTCCAGCAACGCCATGTCGATATCCGGCGCGGGTTCTGCAGTCGAAGCTGAGTGGATCGAGTCCTTCACTGGCGCCGGGTCATCCAGGCTGGAAGGGTTCGAAAGAGGGCCGTTGTCATTTGCATGTCGCATTACCGAATGAAACAGGCTTCGGTTTAGGCTTTATTTAAGGCGGGAAGGACGAGGTGCCGTGCACAGCGTCGTGAACATTGGAAACATCAGCGATCGGCGAAGCCCCAGCGCAGCTTTCTCGCTTCCACCGATTGCTCCGAATCTCCTTTGCCGCTAAGTAACCGCCGATTTCCATCCGACGGGGACATCTCATGACATCGACGGAAAAAGCTGCCACGGCTGCCGAGCAGGCGCATCTCCTATCGGCTGCTCTGCCCTATATGCAGCGTTACGAGAACAAGACCGTCGTGGTGAAATATGGCGGCCACGCCATGGGCGATGCCAAGCTTGGCCAGGCTTTCGCCCGCGACATCGCGCTTCTGAAGCAGTCCGGCGTCAACCCCATCGTCGTCCACGGCGGCGGCCCGCAGATTGCGGCGATGCTGGCCAGGATGGGCATCGAATCCAAATTCGAGGGCGGTCTGCGCGTCACCGACGAAAAGACCGTCGAGATCGTCGAGATGGTGCTGGCCGGCTCCATCAACAAGGAGATCGTCGCGCTCATCAATGCCGAGGGCGAATGGGCCATCGGCCTGTGCGGCAAGGACGGCAACATGGTCTTTGCCGAAAAAGCCCACAAGACGGTCAAGGACCCCGACAGCAATATCGAGCGCGTGCTTGATCTCGGCTTCGTCGGCGAACCGGTCGAGGTCGACCGCACGCTGCTCGACCTGCTGGCCCGCTCGGAGATGATCCCTGTGCTGGCGCCGGTGGCTCCGGGCCGTGACGGCCACACCTACAACATCAACGCCGACACATTTGCCGGCGCCATCGCCGGCGCGCTCGGCGCCTCGCGCCTGCTGTTCCTGACGGACGTGCCCGGCGTTCTCGACAAGGACAAGAACCTCATCGACGAATTGACCGTCGCCCAGGCCAAGGCGCTGATCAAGGACGGCACGATTTCCGGCGGCATGATCCCCAAGGTCGAGACCTGCATCGAGGCCATCGAGCGCGGCGTCGAAGGCGTCGTCATCCTCAACGGCAAGACGCCGCATTCGGTGCTGCTGGAGCTGTTCACGGAGCATGGTGCCGGAACGCTGATCGTTCCTTGACAAGGAAACCACTGGATGCCGGTCGTATTTCGTTACAAGGGCTTCCGTTTTCTCTTCTATTCCAATGAAGGCGATCCACGAGAACCCGTGCACATCCACGTGTTGAAGGACAGCGTAGATGCCAAGTTTTGGCTCTGGCCCGATGTTCTGGTAGAATACAATGATGGTTTCAACGCGCGCACTTTGCGGGAACTGACCGAGATCATTGAGCAGCGGCGCGAAGAGATAACGAGAGTGTGGGATGATTTCTTTGGTGAAGGCAACCAGCGTTCGCTTTGATCAGGACAGCATGTGGGTCGACCTGTCTGATGGCCGCACTTTGAGTGTTCCGCTCGCATGGTTCCCAAGGCTTCTTCGCGCCTCTCCGTCGCAACGCGAAGAGGTCACCATCAGCAGCCGTGGCCTGCATTGGGAAGAACTCGACGAAGACATTTCCGTCGAGGGATTGCTCGCGGGCAAAGGCGATCAGACGCGCCCCGGTCCAAAAGTCGAAGCGGCTTGATCAGCATCACCCCCGCAGATGCCCGAGCGGCACGTGCCCCGGGCCTTTGATGTTCTGCAGCACCAGTTGCGTGTGAACGTCGCGCACGCCTGAAAGCCGCATCAAGCGGTGCATGACGAAATGGTTGAGTTCGTCGACCGTCGGCACCATGACATGCAGCAGGAAATCGTGGTCGCCGGTCATCGTCCAGCAGGCCGACACCTCGTCCATGCGCTGCACGGCGGCGATGAAGCGTTCGGGCGATTCGTCGCTGTGGCTGGTCAGCCGAACCTGGATGAAAACCTCCACCGTCAGCCCCACCGCGCGCCGGCTGATGACTGCACCGAAACCCTTGATAACGCCAGCTTCCTGAAGCGCATCGAAGCGCCGCGCACAGGGCGTGGTCGAGAGGCCGATTTCCTGCGCCAGTTCCGATACCGGCTTGCGCCCGTCGCGCTGGAGGATATCGAGCATCTTGATCTCGTAATCGTCGAATTGAGGCATATCCACTCCAATTTCCGAGTTTATGGTGCAATATACCTCAAATTCCTCGATCGCGTGAACATTGAAGCAAAAATCGCTCGACCTCCCGCGTTATCCTTCGTCCATGTGGAGGATTTGCTCATGAACATCAGCGTCGAAACCTATGCCCGTGAATGCGCGGCTCAAGGGTTGCGTGGCGACTATTCGGTCTGCCGCTCCGATTTTACCGTCAGCCAGGACTACGATTACACAGACAGCGAGCAGGAAGTCTGGCGTACACTCTGCGACCGCCAGACCAGGCTGACGCAAAAGCTGGCGCACCGCTCCTATCTTGATGGCGTCGAGGCGCTCGGTCTGGTCGACAAGATTCCGGATTTCGATGAGGTCAGCAAGAAACTGCGCAAGCTCACCGGCTGGGAGCTCGTCGCGGTGCCGGGACTCATTCCCGCCGAACCTTTCTTCGTTCACCTGACCAACCGGCGTTTCCCGGTCACCAACTGGCTGCGCACCAAGGACGAACTCGATTACATCGTCGAGCCCGACATGTTCCATGATTTCTTCGGCCATGTGCCCGCGCTGTCCCAGCCGGCCTTTGCCGACTTCATGCAGCTTTACGGCGCGAAGGCCAGCGAACTCATTGCGCTGGGCGGCAACGACATGATCTCGCGGCTCTACTGGTACACCGCCGAGTACAGCCTGATGCAGGAGCCCGGCCAACCGCTGAAGGCGTTCGGCGCCGGCCTGATGTCATCGTTCAGCGAATTGCAGTTCGCGGTGGAAAGCCCGGATGCGCATCATGTGCCGTTCGACCTCGAAACGGTGATGCGCACCGCTTACGAGATCGACAAGTTCCAGCGCGCTTATTTCGTGCTGCCGTCCTTCGAGGCGCTGCGCGACGCGTTCCAGAACGAGGATCTGGCCGCGATCATCGCGCGCCGCAAGGATGAGCCGCCGCTCGATCCCGCGACGGTCTGATCGACGGTCGCCGTTCAGACGATCTTGTGACTGAGATGGTCGCCCAGCCGGGCGGCCAGGCAGACGATCGTCGTCGTGGGATTGCATTGCCCCGACGTCGCGAACACCGACGAGCCGCCGACATAGAGATTGTCCATGCCGTGGACCTTGCAGTCGCCGTCGACGATACCCTTGGCCGGGTCGTCGCTCATGCGGGTGCCGCCCATATGATGGTGGCCGGCAAGCTCCTGGTCAGTGGGGTAGTCCTCGCCCTTGACCAGCCAATCGGCCAGCCGCACGCGGCCGAGATTCTTTGCGACCATCGTTTCGCCGAACAGCTTCAACCCTTCCAGAATCGTGCGGCGCTCTATCTCGCGCTTCTTCCAGTTGAGCTCAATGCGCGGCACGCCGGTATGGTCGGTAGCGGTCTTCGACAGGGCGACGTGGTTGGAAAAATCTGGCGCCTGCTCCCAGCCGACATAAAGCTGGGCGGCACAGCGGAGATTGAGACTGAGCTGATAGGCCGCCCATTCGGCGGTGTCGGGTGCGACGCAGGCAAGGTCGGCGATCAGGCGTTTGACGCCGGGATAGGGCATCTCGATCAGCCTGATGCCGAAATTCATGATCTGTTTGCGTTCCATCGCCGCCGGCGTTGGCGAGAAGAAGGCTTCGTTGGCGCCGTCGACTTCGAATTCGTCGTAGTCGGCAAGGATGGCATTGCCGCCTTCGAACTGCGGATGCTCCATCCAGTAGCGGCCGAGTGCGGTGGCATTCGGCACGACGCCGCCATTCGAGCGCTCGTTGGACCACAGCAGCAGCCGGGAGTTTTCCAGCCCGCCCGTGCAAGGGACGTAATAGTCGGCCGAGAATTGTCCGGCGTCCGCGCCGTTGGACCAGATATGTGCGCCGGTCACGCGCTTGCCGTCGCCGACCAGTTCGCGAACATAGGTATTCAGCACCACGGCAATGTTCTGGCTCTTGTCGAGGTCGCCGTAAAACTTCTCGGCGAAGCGTACCGCCGGGCTCTTGATGAGCTGCACCCAGCTGATGTCGTCCGAAATCGGCGCATCCGGACGGAACTCGACGAGGTCGAGAATGTCGTGCACTTCCTTCAGATAGGGCTCGATATCGGTGCGCCTGATCGGCCAGCCCGTATCGGGCGCCCAGGCCTTGGGCGTGAAATCATGGGCGTCGAGCACCCGGCACCAGCCGGCCCAATGGTTGGAGCAGCCGCCGAGATAACGCAGCCGCGTCACGTCGAGATCGAAATAGGGGTCGCCGACGGTCGTGCCGCGATAGAAGTCCTGCGACTCCTCCGTCCACTCGTTCGAGCCGGCCTCGAAGATCACCACCGGAATGCCGGCAGCGCCGAGTTTGCGGGCAATCGTTATGCCTGCCGGGCCCGAGCCCATGATGCAGACCTTGGGCGTGAAGGTTGCCGCGCGAAACGCCTCGTAACTGTCGAAGATCATGCAAGGTCGCTCCGCCGAACGATCCAGCCATTCACCTCGACGATTTCGTCGGGATCGGGGGCTGGAACGGGAAGTTTGCGGATGAGGGCGAAGGCCGGCAAGGCGAGAAGTGCCTGGATCAGCGAGCGGCGGGAGAGTTTCGCGGTAGCGATAGCGATCATGACCATGTTCCGGGCAAGGGGTTGTTGCGTTCGGCCGCGTCCTCGTTGCGAAACGGGACACTGGCTAAAATCCTTGCCAGAATCATGCCAATATCAGGCATTCCTTTATGCCGTCTTGCTATGATTACAGGGCGTTTGCGGGAAGGGTTAAGAAACGTTCAACGGTTTTCTTCGGCGCCGCGCATCGAATTTGCCCCGCAAAGGACGCCGTACGAGAGCCCGGCCATCTAAGTGCTCGCTTTCGCAAGACCAAAGGCGTAAGAGCAGGGATGCAAAGCGATCGATTTGAAGTTCCGGTTACCGTAAGACAAGGTGCCGCCGGCAACCAACTGATACTGAAAACCACGCGCGAAGCGTCTGATTTTCTTCTCAACAGCTGGCCCGGAAAGAAAAGCCCGAAGCACCGTGCGGCGCTTCAGGCTTGTCATGATGCCCAGGCCGGCGACAAGCCGGTCATGGCAGCCAGGCGGGCCTTCATCGCCGCCGCCCGCGAGGCGGACGTGCTGGTGAGCGACAAGGCACCGGTGGCTTAAAGCGCATCGCGATCTTTCAAGTTCGTTTGCGCTTTAAGTCTTTGTTTTTACGCATGTCGTTATCGCAAAACCGCTGCACGCTTTTGCGCGGCATTGCTTTAAGCGGTTTTCGGCAGAGCCTTCTTGCGAGGCGCGCGCTTCACCGGGGCTGGGTTGTTTGCCTCCTCGACGCGTGCGGCTTCTTCCTTTTGGAGTCGAAGCACTTTCAGGCGCGCGGTTTTCTTTTCCCGAGCGACCAGTTCCGCACTCATGATCTGGCGTGCGGCGGTGTCGGTCTTGGCGATTTTCTGTTCAGCTGCGTGAAGCTTCATGATCGTACTCCTGACTCGGTCGATGCGAAGCGCTTACCTCGCTAAGTGATTGTATTTCCGGCAGCGCGTCTACTTGGCCTCCGCCTCGTTCGCATCGTCCGGTTTGCGTTCCGTCTTCGCTGCCTTGGCCTTTTCGGCCTTCTCAGCCTTCTTGGCCGCCTTTATCCGATCGCGATCCCTGCGCTCCTGGTCGTAGTTCGGCTTTTTTGCCATGTTCTTCTTGGTCCTTTCCGGGTGTCGTTTCAGGGTCTGCGCCGTTGCATCGGCATTCGCAGAAACTGATGGATATCACGCCGGCGAACATAAGTACCTCTGCAATACCGATCCGGCGCAAAAGGAGAGGGCTGTACATGACGTACTGCCGAGACTTTTTATGCCGGCGCGGCGAATATTATTACTGATATAGGCGCCGACCGCGGAAAATCCAAAAATACTGACCGCAATATGCCGATACATCGGATCTTGTTGACCATTGGCGAAAGGCTTTTTCGAGCGATTGCCGGGTTTCGGAAATTCGAATACCGTTGACCAAATGATAAAAAACGGGCCGGGACTTGGCTTGAGCCCGTAACAGCCAGAGGTGGTCAAAAATGCCCAAAAATGGAATCGATTTTTCGTCTCTCTCGCGCCGTTCGGTGCTGAAGGCCGCAGGCGCAACTGCAGCCCTTGCCACTGTCGCCGGCCTGCCGACGCGGCTGCTCGCGGCTGACCCGATCAAGGTCGCGGCGGTCTACACCGTGCCTGTCGAGCAGCAATGGGTCAGCCGCATCCACAAGGCGGCCAACGCTGCCAAGGAACGTGGCGACATCGAATATGTCTATTCGGAAAACACCTCCAACAACGACTATGAGCGCGTCATGCGCGAATATGCCGAGGCCGGCCACAAGCTTATCCTCGGCGAGGTCTTCGGCGTCGAGGAAGCCGCCCGCAGCGTTGCCAAGGATTATCCCGACGTTGCCTTCCTGATGGGGTCGAGCTTCAAGCCCGACGCCGCCCTGCCGAATTTTTCGGTGTTCGACAACTACATCCAGGATGCGTCCTATCTCTCCGGCATCATCGCCGGCGCCATGACCAAGTCGAAGAACATCGGCATGGTCGGCGGCTATCCCATTCCCGAAGTCAACCGGCTGATGAACGCCTTCATGGCCGGCGTGAAGGAAAGCGCGCCCGACACCAAGTTCCAGGTCGCCTTCATCGGCTCGTGGTTCGATCCGCCCAAGGCCAAGGAAACCGCCTTCGCTCAGATCGATGGCGGCGCGGACCTGCTTTACGCCGAGCGTTTCGGCGTGTCGGACGCGGCCAAGGAGAAGAAGGTTCTGGCGGTCGGCAATGTCATCGACACGCAGGCCGATTATCCCGAGACCGTGGTTGCCTCCGCACTCTGGCATTTCGAGCCGACGCTCGACAAGGCGATCGCCGAGGTGAAGGCGGGGTCCTTCAAGGCCGATGACTACGGCGTCTACTCCTTCATGAAGGCCGGCGGCTGCTCGCTTGCCCCGCTCGGCACTTTCGAAGGCAAGGTGCCGGCCGAGGTGATGGCAAAGGTCGCCGAAAAGGAAAAGGCGATCAAGGACGGGTCGGTTACCGTCGAGGTCAACGACAACGAACCGAAGTCGAGCTAGCGCAACTATCCCTCCCCCTTGAGGGGAGGGTGGCCCGCGGAGCGGGTCGGGTGGGGTCGTAGCAAAAATGCTCGACCTTCACTTGAACAAGTCATGCAGAAGAGGACGCCGAGCCCTGCCGCACCAACCCCACCCGGCGGCTTCGCCGCCACCCTCCCCTCAAGGGGGAGGGAAGGCCGCCCCCGTCCTGCGCCTGGCCGGCATCAGCAAGCGTTTCGGCCCGCTGGTCGCCAACAATGGCATCTCCTTTGACCTGAATCGCGGTGAGGTCATCGCGCTACTTGGCGAGAACGGCGCCGGCAAGACGACGCTGATGAACATCCTGTTCGGCCACTATGTCGCCGACGAAGGCGCGGTCGAGGTCTTTGGCAGGCAGCTTCCGCCCGGCGATCCGCGCGCCGCGCTCGATGCCGGCGTCGGCATGGTGCATCAGCATTTTACGCTGGCCGAAAACATGACCGTTCTGGAAAACATCGCGCTCGGCACGCAAAGCGCCTGGAAGCTGCGCCTCGACCGCGCGGCGGCGCGAAAGCGCATCGCGAAACTCGCAAACGATTTCGGCCTCGCGGTGAACGCCGATGCGACGGTCTCCACGCTTTCGGTCGGCGAGCGGCAGCGCGTCGAAATCCTGAAGGCGCTTTACCGCGACGCGCGCATCCTCATCCTCGACGAGCCGACGGCGGTGCTGACACCGGCCGAGACCGACGCGCTGTTCCGCACGCTCAAGCTTCTCGTCGCGCAGGGGCTTTCGATCATCTTCATCTCGCACAAGCTGCATGAGGTGATGGCCGTCAGCGACCGCGTGCTGGTGCTGCGGTCGGGCAAACTCGCCGGCGAGCGCGTGACGACCGAGACCAGCCGTAGCGAACTTGCATCGCTTATGGTCGGGCAGGAGGTCGCCAGCCCGAAAGTGGCTGAGCCGAAGATCGGCCCCGTCGCGCTCGAGTTGAAAAATGTCTCAGTGGCCGGGCAGGGTTCTTCGCATCGGCTCGACGGCCTGTCGCTTGAGCTTCGTGCCGGCGAGATCACCGGTCTTGCCGGCGTTTCCGGCAACGGGCAGGCGACGCTCGCCGCCCTCATTGCCGGTGTACTGAAACCAGCCTCGGGCGAGGTGGTCGTTCAGGGCGCGTCGATGCGCGACTGGTCGCCGCGCGCGGCCCTTGGCGGAGGCGTCGCCCGCATCCCCGAGGATCGCCACGCTGTCGGCACGATCGGCGACATGAGCGTCACCGAAAATGTCATCGCCGAGCGCTACGCCACTGCGCGCTTCAGCCGGCGCGGCTTTCTGGACTGGAAGGCGGCCAAAAATTTCGCCGAAGAGATCATCCGCGACTACGACGTCAAATGCCCTTCGCCCGATGCGCGCATCCGGCTGCTCTCCGGCGGCAACATGCAAAAACTCATTCTCGGCCGCGCGCTCGATCCCGATCCGGCGGTCATCCTCGCTAACCAGCCGACACGCGGGCTCGATGTCGGCGCGGTCGCCTTCGTCCATCGTCGGTTGCTTGAGGCGCGGGAGAGGGGGGCTGCGATCCTGTTGATCTCCGAGGATCTGGAGGAGGTGCTGGCGCTGTCGGACCGCATTCTGGTGATGTCCAAGGGCCGGCTGTCCTCGCCATCGAAACGCGGCGAGCGGACGATCCGCGAGTTGGGGGAGCTGATGGCGGGACATGGCGAAGAGGGGCAGGCAGCGTGATAGCGGGCATCCACAGCGCGACGCTTTCTCCCCCCTCGAGGGAGAGATGGCTGCAAAGCAGCCAGAGGAGGGCGGTCAAGGCAGTGCTCGACGCAAAGGAACGTCGAGCACTGCGCGGACGACCCCACCCGACCGCTTCGCGGCCACCCTCCCCTCAAGGGGGAGGGAAAGCCGGAGCTCGACATGCGGCTTGAACCCAAACCCGCACCGTCGCTGGGCGTCACGCTGCTGTTTCCCGTCGGCGCGGTCATCGTGACGTTGATCATAACCTCGCTGCTTGTGCTTGCCGCCGGTGCGTCGCCTTTTTCGGTGTTCTATCTCGTGGCCAAGGGCGCGGCCGGCTCGCAATTCGCCCTGCTGGAAACGCTGACGCGGGCCACGCCGCTGATCTTCACCGGTCTGGCCGTCGCCGTCGCCTTCCGTGCCAAGCTCTGGAACATCGGTGCCGAAGCGCAGCTCTATATCGGCGGCGTCGTAACCGTGGTGTTGGGTACCGGCGCGCTGCCGCTGCCGTCCTATCTGCTCATCCCCATCATCATGATCGCCAGCATGGCTGCCGGCGCGCTTCTGCTGCTTGGCCCGGCCGTGCTGAAAACCCGCTTCGGCGTCGACGAGGTGGTGACGACGCTGCTGCTCAATTTCATCGTATTATTGTTCGTCTCCATGCTGCTCGAAGGCGTGCTGAAGGACCCGATGGGCCTTGGCTGGCCGCAATCTTCCAAGGTCATCGCCGAGGCGCAGCTACCGCGCATCATCCAGGGCAAGCGCCTGCATTATGGCTTCGTCATCGCCGTGGTGGCGGCGATCATCGCCTGGATCATCATGAAGAAGACGGTGCTGGGCTACGAGATGCGCGCCGTCGGCCACAATCCGGAAGCGGCCTCCTTCGCCGGCATCCCCGTCAACCGCGTGCTGATGAAGACGGCACTTCTGTCCGGGGGGCTGGCCGCCCTTGCCGGCTTCTCGGAAGTGTCCGGCTTGAAGGGCAATCTCACCCTCGATCTCTCGCCCGGCTATGGCTATTCGGGCATCGTCGTTGCCATGCTCGCGATGCTAAACCCACTCGGCGTCATCGCCTCGGCCATCTTCGTTGCCGGCATCTTCGTCGGCGCCGACGCCATGAGCCGCACCGCCGGCGTGCCGAGCTACATCGCCCAGGTGATGGTCGCGACCGCGCTGCTGACCATGGTCACGGCGATCCTGCTGACGCGGTTCCGGGTGAGGTGGCGGTGAATAGAATGCACGCTTTAGAGACCCCCACCCCTAACCCCTCCCCACAAGGGGGAGGGGAACTTTGCTGCACGAACATCCGGCCCCAGTCTTCAACGTTCTTGGTGGGCAAGGCGACGAAATCGTCCCCCTCCCCCTTGTGGGGAGGGGTTAGGGGTGGGGGTATAACCCCGCTCGGGCCAGAGGGCAGGTGGGGAGACATCGCTCCATGACCGACGCCCTCGAAATCCTCTTCACCGCCTCATTCTGGGTCGCCGCCATCCGCATCGCCTCGCCGCTGATCTTCGCCACCATGGGCGAGCTGATCTGCGAGCGCGCGGGCGTGCTCAATCTCGGCATCGAAGGCATCATGACCGTCGGCGCCTTCGCCGGATGGTTCACCGTCTATTCGGGCGGCGATCTGTGGACCGGCGTGCTTATCGCCGCCCTTGCTGGCGCTGCCTTCGGCCTGCTTCATGCCACGCTCACCGTGCCGCTCGGCCTGTCGCAGCATGTGGTCGGCATCGGCATCACGCTGCTCGCGACGAGCCTCACCTATTTCACCTACCGCCTGGCCCTGCCGCAGGTGACGACGCCGCCCAAGATCGAACCGTTCCAGCCGCTACCGATCCCCGGCCTGTCGAAAATACCGATCCTCGGCGAGGCGCTGTTTTCGCAGACGCCGCTGACCTATCTGGCCTTCGCAACTGTCGCCATCGTCGCCTGGGTGCTCTACCGCACGCCGATAGGCCTGGCGGTGCGGGCGGCCGGCGAAAACCCGTCGGCTGTGGAGGCGCAGGGCATCAGCGTCACCGGCATCCGCATGGGCGCGGTCATGGTCGGCAGCGCGCTGATGGCGGTCGGCGGGGCGTTCCTCACCATGTCGGCCTTCAACTCATTCTTCTTCGAAATGATCAACGGCCGCGGCTGGATCTGCATCGCGCTTGTGGTGTTCGGCTCGTGGCGGCCGGGCAAGGCGCTGCTCGGCGCCATCCTGTTTGCCGCCTTCGACGCATACCAGGTCCGGCTGCAGCAGCTTTCCGGCGGCGTCGTGCCCTATCAGGTTTTCCTGATGATGCCCTATGCGCTGTCCATCCTGGCGCTGATACTGGTGGCGCGCCGCGCCACCTATCCCAAGGCGCTGATGATTCCCTACCAGAAAGGCGAAAGATGAGTTTCGACATTCTTGTCAAAGGCGGCATTCTTCCAAGCGGCGTGGTCGCTGATCTTGGCATCAAGGACGGCAAGATCGCTGCCATTGAGCATGAGCTGAACGTCACCGCTGGCACCGCGATCGATGCCCGTGGCAATCTGATCTCACCGCCCTTCGTTGATCCGCATTTCCATATGGATGCGACGCTGTCCTATGGGCTTCCGCGAATCAATGCTTCCGGCACGCTGCTGGAGGGCATCGCGCTGTGGGGCGAGCTCAAGCCGCTGCTGACGCATGAGGCGGTCAAGCAGCGCGCGCTCGATTATTGCGACTGGGCCGTCTCCATGGGTCTGCTCGCCATCCGCACCCATGTCGATACCTGCGACGACCGGCTGCTGGCCGTGGAAGCCCTGCTGGAGGTCAAGAAGGAGGTCGCGCCCTATATCGATCTGCAACTCGTCGCCTTCCCGCAGGACGGCTTCTACCGCTCGCCCACGGCGCGTGAAAATACAATCCGCGCGCTCGACATGGGCGTGGAGGTTGTCGGCGGCATCCCGCATTTCGAGCGCACCATGGCCGACGGTACCCGCTCCGTGACGGAGCTTTGCGAGATCGCGGCCAAACGCGGCCTGATGGTCGACATGCATTGCGACGAGACCGACGATCCGATGTCGCGTCACATCGAGCAGCTCGCCTATGAAGCGCAGCGCCTCGGATTGCAGGGCAGGGTCAATGGCTCGCATCTCACCTCAATGCATTCGATGGACAATTATTACGTCTCAAAGCTGCTTCCGCTGATCGCCGAGGCCGGCGTGTCGGCCTGCCCGAACCCGCTCATCAACATCGTCATCCAGGGTCGCCACGACACCTATCCCAAGCGCCGCGGCATGACGCGCGTGCCCGAAATGCTGAAGGCCGGCATCAAGGTTGGCTTCGGCCAGGATTGCGTGCTCGACCCGTGGTATCCGCTCGGCACCGCCGATATGCTCGATGTCGCCTTCATGGGCCTGCATGTGGCGCAGATGACCAGCCCCGCCGATATGCGCCAATGCTTCGACATGGTGACAAAGACCAATGCCGAGATCATGGGGCTGGACGATTACGGCATCGAAGTCGGCAAGACGGCGAGCCTCGTCGTGCTCGATGCCGGCAACCCGGTCGAGGCGCTGCGCCTGCGCGCCGAGCGGCTCTGCGTCATCGCCAAGGGCAAGGTGGTAGCGACACGCGAAAAGCGCGAGACTGCGCTTTCGCTTGCGGGCCGTCCGGCATCGGTAAACAGGCGCCACAAGACGCCCGTACAGGCCCAATGAGAGGGCGCGGCTAGCGCTATATTCCGCCGCAATTAAGTCTACAATTCTCCTCCAGTTTATACCGAGGAGGATTCGTCATGTGGCACAGAATGGTATTGGCGGTGACTCTGGCAGCGCTCGTTGGCGGCTGCACGACGATGACGCCCGAACAGCGGCGGGCGGCGGACGAGGAAAAATGCCGTTCCTACGGCTTCACCAAGCGCAATGACGCCTTTGCAGAGTGCCTGCAAAGGCTCGATCTCGATCGCCGCGCAGCCCTCCGGCGCAGCACGGATTTCGACATGTGGGGACCGCCGATGATCATCTATCGCCCGGTGCCGGTAGCAGTGAAGCCCGGCTGAACAAACCCGTTTCAGGATATCGACTGACCGCGATGCGGCCGAGGATTTGACGGCCACTGCTTGACAGTATGTGCTGCGCGATTTAATTAACCTTTGGGTTAATTAAATGATTGGTTTATTCTAGAAATGACCACCGACCGCCTCAGCACCACTTTCGCAGCCCTCGCCGATCCGACACGGCGCGCCATCCTTGCCCGCCTGGCGCTCGGCGAAACCTCGGTGACGGAGCTTGCCGAGCCGTTTCAGATGAGCCTGCCTGCCGTCTCCAAGCATCTGAAGGTGCTGGAGCGGGCAGGGCTCATTGCGCGCGGCCGTGAGGCGCAGTGGCGCCCCTGCCGGCTCGAGGCCGGGCCGTTGCAGGACATTGCCGGCTGGGTCGAAGAATACCGCCGGTTCTGGGAGGGCAGTTTCGACCGGCTTGATGCTTATCTGCAGACAATCCAGAAGGGAGAGGGAAATGACACAAGCAACTAGCTTGAAGGAAAAGCCCGGCCACGAGCTTCTCATCACCCGTGTTTTCGATGCGCCCCGCAGCCTGGTCTACCGCGTGTGGACGACGCCGGAACATCTCTTTCGCTGGTGGGGTCCGAAGGATTTTACCGCACCCTCCATCGCCATGGATTTCCGCCCTGGTGGTGCCTATCGCGCAACCATCCGCTCGCCGGAAGGCAACGACCACATCATGGCCGGCGTCTACCAGGAAATCGTCGAGGCGGAGCGCATCGTCTTCACCTTCGCCTGGGAGACGGATGGCGAGCGCGGGCTGGAAACGATAATCACCGTCACCTTCGCCGACCAGGGCGGCAAGACGAAGCTGACCTTCCATCAGGCACCTTTCGATACGGTCGAAAACCGCGATTCCCACAACGAGGGTTGGGGTCAGTGCCTGGATCGTCTGGCGGCCTACCTGTCGGTCGGCGATCACGCCGGGTTGCTGTAGAGGAGCATGACCATGCAAGTGCACAAGACCGTCTCCCGCGAGGAATGGCTCGCGGCCCGCAAGGCGCATCTCGCCCGCGAAAAGGAACTGACCCGGCTGCACGACGAAGTGGCAGCGGAGCGCCGCGCACTGCCGTGGGTCAAGGTGGAGAAGGACTATCGCTTCGACACGCCGTCGGGGCAGGTCTCGCTCGCCGATCTGTTCGAAGGGCGCAACCAGCTCGTCGTCTATCATTTCATGCTGACGCCGGGCTCGGACCATATCTGCGAAGGCTGCGCCTTCGTCTCGGACCATGTCGATGCCGCCCGAACGCATTTCGAGCACAACGATCTATCGTTCGTCGCCGTGTCGCGCGTTCCGCTGTCGCGCATCGAAGCGGTGCGCAAGCGCATGGGCTGGAAATTCCGCTGGGCTTCATCCGCCGGCAGCAGCTTCAACTTCGACTATGGCGTCTCCTTCACCAAGGAGCAGGTTGCCAGCGGCAATGTCGGCTACAACTACGGCACCACCTCGCTCGCGCATGACGATCTGCACGGCCTGAGCGTCTTCTATCGCAACGGCGACGAGGTGTTTCACACCTACTCGACCTATGCCCGCGGCGTGGACGTGCTTCTGGGCGCCCACAACTATCTCGACCTGACGCCGAAGGGCCGCAACGAAAAGGGCACCATGGATTGGGTGCGGCTACACGACGAATACGAGGATCGTCCCGCCGCGCATGCCTGCTGCGCCTGAATTCGGAGATAGTTCAATGAAAAAGACCTATCACGGCAGCTGCCATTGCGGCGCTGTCCGCTTCGAATGCGATATCGACCTGGCCGACGGCACCAGCAAATGCAACTGCTCTGTCTGCCGTAAAGCCCGCTTCTGGAAGGCCATCGCCACCGGCGGCAATTTCCGGCTCGTTCAGGGCGTCGATGCGCTGTCCGACTATACTTTCAGCGATGGATCGAAAAATCCGTCAGGACAGCCCATCCATCATTTCTTCTGCAGCACATGCGGGGTGAAGACATTCGGACGCGGTCATATGGAAGCGCTTGGCGGCGAATTTCACGCCGTCAATGTCGCCTGCCTGGATGATGCCACCGATGAGGAACTGGCCGCCGCACCCGTCGAGTATCAGGACGGTCGAGCGGACCATTGGGAGCGCCCGCCAGTGGTGGCAGGCTATCTCTAGCCAGTCGGGCCGAAGCAGCGAGGCGCTGTTCGGCCTGGATCGTTACGACTGAACTTCGGTCTTGCGGGAGAACTGCCCGGCCGCGCGATAGCTCCAGAGATAGGTCGGCAGTATCGAGGCCGTCGATTGCGGCGCGATGCCGAGGCCGGCAAAGGTACGCGCCTCGTTTTCCGCCGCGGTCGAGACGACGTTGTCGTGCTGAAGCAATATCACCTGGTCGGTTGTCAGCAGCTTGAACTTGCCCGGCAGCGCGCCGAGGATTGCGCCCTGCAGCTTAGCCAGCCACCACGGCATCGGCACGAGGATGCGCTCGCGGTCGACCACGTCCAGCATTTCCTCCATGCACTCCTTGAAGGTCAGCACATTCGGCCCGCCGAGTTCGTAGACCTTGCCGCCCTCGACCTTGCCGTCCACCGACCGTGCGATCGCTTCCGCGACATCGCCGACATAGGCGGGCTGGAAACGCGTCTCCGCTCCGATCAGCGGCAGCACCGGCGAAATCCGCGCCATGGCTGCGAAGCGGTTGAAGAACCCATCCTCCGGACCGAACATGATCGACGGGCGGAAGATGACGGCATTGCCAATCGTCTCCATGACGGCCTTTTCGCCGAGCGCCTTGGTGCGGGCATAGCTGGAAGGAGAGGCCGCGTCGGCACCGAGCGCCGACATATGGGTCAGGCCGGCGCCGATCGAGCGCGCGGCTTCGGCGACGGCGCGCGCACCGAATTCCTGGACGGTGGCGAATTTCTGTCGGCCGGATTCGGCGAGGATGCCGACGAGATTGATGACATGGTCCGATCCCTGCACGGCCCGGTCGATCGACCAGCGCACGCGCAGATTGGCCTGAACCACCTGGATCTGGCCAACATTGCCGAGCGGCTGGAGATGTCCGGCAAGCTCCGGCCGGCGGCAGGCGACGCGCACGCGGTAGCCGCGCTTGGCCAGCGCCCGAACCACATGGCGGCCGACAAAACCGGACCCGCCGAAAACGGTCACGAGTTTCGGGGTTTGCAGGATTTCTGTCATGACTGGCTCCGCGTCGTTACGGTCGTTTCTTAGTCCGTTTTGGCGCAAAGGCAAAGAGCGAAGCGCGCGACTTTTCTGCCGCATCCCAAGCCCTGATCCCGAATAGCAAAAACCCCGCCGGATCGCTCCGACGGGGACTGTATCAGCATTATGAAAAAATCTTAGAACTGGCGGCCGAGCTTGGCGTCCACCGAATGGCGGTTGCCGCCGCGGATGAGGAAGAAGAACAGGATCGCGGCCCAGAGGATCGACTTTTCCGCGCCCGAATAGCCCTGGCCCATGGTGATCCAGTGGAACCAGACCGTGACCAGCAGAACGAAGGTCGTCGCTGCGGCTGCCGGGCGGGTCAACAGGCCGAGCGCCAGCAGGATGCCGCCGAAGAATTCGGTGGCCGACAGAAGCGGTGACCAGAAGGCGCCGGGATAGAAGCCCAATCCCTCGACCATTTCGATGGCACCAAACGGGTTGACGATCTTGCCGGCGCCGTGGGTGACCAGCGCAAGCCCGGCAACGACGCGCAGCAGCGTCTCGGCACCATCATGCAGGCTGGCATAGAGGCCGCGCAGGGCCGGAATGATCAGTCGGGTGCCGGCGGCGTTGTTCGTCGTCGTGTCGGTCAAGGTCGTCTCCTGTGTTGCGGTGCACAAACATGTCAGACCGTCGATCACGGTCAAATCAACAAGGATTGAGAAATAGTTGAATAAAGGAGTCAAGTTTATTTTCGGGAACCGGCTGCCGCTTTCTCCGTTGACTGGGTGGATGGCGTTTTCGCCGCCACAAAATCAAACAAAAACAAGGAGATTCTGATGAATTGGAATCAGGTCGAAGGAAATTGGGAACAGTTCAAGGGCAAGGTCCAGCAGCAGTGGGGCAAGCTGACGAATGACGATCTCGACGTCATCGAAGGCAAGCGCAAGGAACTCGCCGGCCGCCTTCAGGAGCGCTACGGCACGGCTTCCGATGCTGCCGAGAAGGATATCGATGACTGGCTTGCCCGCCACTGAGCTTGGGTAAGTATCCCGAAAAACCCCGCTTCGTGCGGGGTTTTTCATGTCAGCAACGGCTTCTGCTCAATTCCAGCCGGGCAATCTCGCATCCATTTCGCTGCACAGGCCGGCCTTGACCTTGTCCAGCCGGAAAACCCTGTCTTCGCTTGAGAAATCGCGAAATTCGGCTGGTTGGCTCCTGTCGTAGGATCGCCACCCCGCGAGGCTGTCGGGAAAGTAGAGCATTATCGCCTTGCCATCCCTCAGATCGACCGGAAAGTCGCCGCCTTCTTCCGCCGACGAGCCATCGGCACTCGTCATGGCGTGGCAGTCAAGGCCGCTCGGGCCCCTGAAAGCCTCGATCAGCGGCTTGTCCTGGATGTCGAGATTGGCGCGTTCCTGCCAGTCGCAGCCGCCGACGATATAGTGCGTCCCGCTTTTGCTGCTGATGCGGATGCGTATGATCGCGCCATTGCCGTCGCTGAATTCGCGCAGCGACAGAAGTACCGCCTGCGTTGCCTGCATCGGATGCTGTGCCAGATGCGCCTTGTCGTAGACCCGCTCGTAGCAGGCGCTGCCCTTGCCCTTGGCGAGCAGATCGGAAAGCGGGTCTGCCGAGACAGGCATCGCCAGCACCATCATGATAGGCAGGACAATTGCTGGAGACAGAGTCCTCATGGCGCGCTCCCGCTGGGGAGAAGAACGATATGCCTGAAGCCATCGTTCGGCAAATCAGCCGGCGATGCGATCGTAGAGCGGTTTGGGTATAGAGATGCCCTCGCGCTCGGCCTTCTTGCGGGCGATGCTCTTGGCCGGTCCCGGAATATGCACGCCATACTCGCCGGAAAGCCGTTCCGTCTGGCTGGCCATGCGCGTCGAAAACGTGGGATCGATAAGCTTGGGCTCGATTGCCAGCACGAACAGACCTGCGCCCGGCGTCTGCGAGCCCGAGGTGAAATGCGGGGCGTCGAGCGACCAGTTCGCGCCGGAAAGGCCGGCGGCCAGCACCTCGACCATGAGCGCGATGTTTGCGCCGCGCCCGCCGCCATAGGCCAGCAGCGCGCCCTTCACCGCAGCCTTCGCGTCCGTCGTCGGCCGGCCCTCAGCGTCGATCGCCCAGCCTTCGGGAATGCTTTTGCCCTCATGCGCTGCCTTGCGGATGTTGACGAAGGCGGTGGCGCTGGAGGCCTGGTCGATGATCAGCGGCGGGCCGTCTTCGATGGGAGCCGCGAAGGCCAGCGGGTTGGTGCAATAGACCGGTTTGGTCGAACCCGAGCCGGCGAGCAGCGCCGGGCCGTTGGTCGCGGCAAGGCCGACCAGCCCTTTCTCCGCCAGCCGCCTGACGAAATAGCCGAGCGCGCCGGCGGTGAAGGCATTCTTCTGCGAGAAGATCGCCACGCCGAAATCGCGCGCAGTCTTCACGAGATCGTCGAAGGCGACATCGAAGCCCAGATGCGCCGAACCGCCCTTGGCGTCCGAAGCGATGACCGCGCCGGTAGGCCGCGTGACTTCTGGCAGCGCCTTGCCATCGATCCGCCCGGCCTCCAGCGCCTCGAGATAATCGACGAAGTGAGCAAGACCGACCGACGGCTGTCCCTCGGCCTCGGCATCGACCACGGATCGGGCCAGCGCGGCGGCTGTCTCCGAGCGAGCACCGGCGCGACGCGCTGCATCCTCGCAAAGCCGCAGCCCCTGTTCGAGGCTGAGTGTGATCGTTTTCGCCATGTCTATCCTACCCGCGTCGGTATTCGTGCTTCCAGCCGGCGGAAAATGAACACGATTATCCCGGTAATGCAAAGATAGATCAGCGCCAGAAGCAACAGCGGTTCATAGACGATATAGGTGTCCTGCCGCACCCGCGAGGCAACCGCATAGATGTCCACAACGGTGATCGTTGCCACCAGCGGCGTGGCCTTCAAGAGCAGCACGCTTTCCCCGCCGAGCGTCGGCAGTGCGCGCTGCACCGCCTGCGGAAACCAGATGCGCCAGAAAATTTTCCAGCGCCGCATGCCATAGGCGCGCGCCGCCTCGAGTTGGCCGTGCGGCACGCCGGCAAACGCGCCGCGCATTACCTCACCGACATAGCCGCCAGTCGAGAGCGTCAGAGCCAAAACGGCATAGGGCCATGCCTGCCGCAGATAGGGCCACAGCCAGGATTGGCGAATTGCCGGAAACTGCGGAAACAGCGACCCCAGCCCGTAATAGAGCAGCCAGAGCTGCAGCAGCAACGGCGTGCCCCGGATGACGGTGCAGAAGGCATTGGCCGGCCAGGCCAGCCACCACGGGCCGACCGCCTGCGCAACGCCGAGCGGAACCGCCAGCAGGAAACCGAGCACGGCGGTGACAAGCATGATCCAGATCGTTCGCCAGATGCCTTGCAGGGCCAGGTCGTAATAGTTGGGAATCCAGTCCCAGCGCATGAAATAGACGGCTGAGCCGAACAGCGCCGCCCCAACCGCGATCAGGCCGATGCGGTGTGGCTGCAGCCAGCCCAGCGCGCGCTGCGTTCGCGTCGTGTTGACGAGATCGATCGACATCAGCGCCCCTCCGCGATCGAGGGCATGCCGCGCCGCGACCATCGCTCTATGCGCGCAATGATGACGTTGGAAAACAGCGTCAGCAGCAGGTAAAGCACGCCAGCCGCGAGGAAGAAGGTGAAATAGGCCTTGGTCGTGCCCGCCGCCTGCCGCGTCTCCAGCGTCAATTCGTTGAAGCCGACGACGGCCAGAAGGGCGGTGTCCTTGGTCGCGATCAGCCATAGATTGGCAAGGCCCGGAATGGCGAAGGGCAGCATCGCTGGCAGGGTGATGCGCCGCATCAGCAGTGCGGGCGACATGCCATAGGCGCGCGCCGCCTCGATCTGGCCTTGTGGAACGGAGAGGATCGCCCCGCGCAGCACTTCGGTCGCATAGGCGCCCTGCACGAAGCCGAGCACGGCGATGCCGGCGACAAGCCCGTTGATGTCGATGCGGGCATAGCCGAGCCCTTCCAGCGCGCGATTTATGAGATCGGCGCCGGCGTAATAGAGCAGCAGGATCAGCACCAGCTCCGGCACGGCGCGCACGACGGTCGTGTAGACTTCCATCAGGTCGCGGATGATCGGCCCGCCATACAGCTTGCCATAGGCGCCTGCCGTGCCGATCAGCAGGCCGAGCCCGAAAGCACCGAGCGCGATCTGGACGGAGTTGGCCAGACCGCGCAGCAGGTTCCCGCCCCAGCCCGGTGGGGCTGGAGACAGGAGTTCGATTGCTCCAAGCTGGAGAAGCGGGGAGAAGAGGTGGTCGAGGCTCACGGCCCGATCGATCGCTTACTCGCCGTAGATGTTGAAATCGAAGTATTTCTTTGCAATCTCGTCATACTTGCCGTTGGCGCGGATGCCCTTGATCGCGGCGTTGATCTTCTCCTTCAACTCGGTGTCTTCCTTGCGCAGGCCGACACCGACGCCCGGTCCGAGCACTTCGAGGTCGTCTGCCACCGTGCCCTTCATGTCGCAGCATTCCTTGCCCTGATCGGTTTTCAGGAAGTCGTTCAGCGCGATGGAATCGGCCTGAACCGCATCGATGCGGCCGGCTGCCAGATCGGCATTGGCCTCGTCCTGCGTCTGGTAGATCTTGATCTCGGCTGCCGTCGGGCCGAAATGCTTCTTGGCGTAGACCTCATGCACGGTCGACACCTGCACGCCGATGATCTTGCCTTTCAGCCCCTCGGGCGAAGCATCGAATGTCTCGCTCTTCGGACCGATGATGCCGGTGGGCGTATTGTAGTATTTGTCGGAGAAGGCGATCGTCTTTTCGCGCTCGGCGGTGATCGACATGGAGGCTGCGATCATGTCGATCTTCTTCGTCGTCAGCGCCGGAATGATGCCGTCCCAGGAGATCGGCGTGATCACGCATTCGAGCTTGGCTTCGGCGCACAGCGCCTCGGCGACCTGCACTTCCCAGCCATCCCATTTGCCGGAAGCATCAGGCGAGGCGAAGGGCGGATAGGGCTCGGCGGCGATGCCCACCTTCAGCGGTTCAGCGCTTGCGCCCACCGCGCCGGACAGGCCGAGCGCCAGGGCGGCGACAGCCAGTTTGAGACTTTTGATCATCTGAGACTCCCATTTTCGTTGAGCTGAGTGTTCCCTTGTTCCATTCCGCCTTCAGCCAATGTTGCGGATGAATTGTTTGAGCCGTTCGGATTTGGGCGCGCCGAAGATTTGTTCCGGCGGGCCTTCCTCCTCGACCAGTCCGTTGTAGAGGTAGATGACGTGGCTCGCGACTTCGCGGGCGAACTTCATCTCGTGAGTGACGAGGATCATGGTGCGTCCCTCATGCGCCAGATCGCCGATCACGCGCAGCACTTCGCCCACCAGTTCGGGGTCGAGCGCCGAAGTCGGCTCGTCGAACAGCATCACGCGCGGCTGGATGGCGAGCGCGCGGGCAATCGCGCCGCGCTGCTGCTGGCCGCCCGACAGGAAGGCCGGATAGACGTCGCGCTTCTCGGCAAGCCCGACGCGCGCCAGCAGCTTTTCTGCAGTGGCGATCGCTTCCTCGCGCTTGACGCCGAGCACATGCACCGGAACCTCGATGACGTTTTCGATCAGCGTCATATGGCTCCACAAATTGAAGCTCTGGAACACCATGCCGAGCTTGGAGCGGATGCGCTCGATCTGGCGGCGGTCAGCCGGCACGGTATTGCCGTGGCTGTCGGCCTTGAGACGGATTTCCTCGCCATTGACGCGGATGATGCCGCTGGTCGGGTTTTCCAGGCAGTTGATGCAGCGCAGAAGCGTCGACTTGCCCGAGCCGCTGCCGCCGATGATGGCCACGACATCTCCGTCGCGCGCCGACATCGACACGCCCTTCAGGACGTGAAGCTGGCCGAATTTCTTGTGCAGGTTTTCGATGTGGATGGCTTCGGCGGCACCGTCCGATGCCGTCTTCCGTGTCGTGAGTGATGCGCCGGCGGCGCTCATCCACGACCCTTTGAGGGACGTTTCACCTTCGCTCGTACGCTTGCCCCGCTACCCGTCATCGCGTCACGCAACCATGTTCCACGTCAGCATGGACCCGATCGAGCAGGCCCGTCAATCCCGCCCATTACGGCACTTGCGGCCTTGTTATGCAAGTGTATAAATACTCGAACGCCAGTCCAATTGTCATTTTTCAGCGCAAAGAGGCCTTCGTGAACGCTTTCGGCTCTCAGTCCATGGCGGCGCCGCTCCGGCGCGTGTTGATGCGCTCGGCTGCCAATGCCATGCGTGGTGCAGAGCGCGCTGCCTGGCATTACGGCCCGGGTTTTGATCCCGCAAAGGCAGCGGTCCAGCATGCCGCCCTTGCTGATCTGGTGGCTGCCTCGGGTGCTGCCGTCGAATGGATCGAGGACCGCGACGACGGCCTGTCGGACTCGGTCTTCACCCACGACCCGTCGCTGATGAGTGACCATGGCGCGATCATCCTTTCCATGGGCAAGGCACTGCGCAACGCCGAGCCGGCGCTTCATGAGCAGACATACACCCGTCTCGGCATTCCGATTCTCGGGCGCATCGAGGCGCCGGGTCAGGTCGAGGGTGGCGATTGCGTCTGGGTCGACGCCAGGACGCTTGCCGTCGGCCGCGGCGTTCGCACCAACCAGTCCGGCATCCAGCAGCTGGCCAATATGCTGTCGCCGCACGGCATCGAGGTCTATGGCTATGACCTGCCGCTCTGGCACGGCGAGGAAGCCTGCCTGCATCTGATGTCGGTGATCAGCCCGCTGGCCGACGATCTGGCGCTGGTCTACGCGCCGCTTCTGCCGGCGGCGTTCTATCAATTACTGAAGGCGCGCGGCATCACGCTCGTCCATGGCGATGCCGACGAGTTTCATGCCTCGAACGGGCTGAGCCTCAATGTGCTGCCGACCAGCCCGCGCGAGGTGATCGCGGTTGCTGGCTTCCCGAAGACCAAGGCTGCGATGGAAGCCGCCGGCTGCGTGGTCAAAACCTTCGAGGCCGATGCGCTGTGCATCGCCTGCGAGGGCGGGCCGACCTGCCTGACGCGCCCGATCCTGCGCCAATGAATACGCCCGGGCGTCGCAAGTTTCGCCGCGAGGGCGAAGAGCGGCGGCGCCAGGATCTGATCGAGGCGACGCTGGATTGCGTTGCCGAACGCGGGCTGCAAGGCGCTACGGTACGCGCCATCGCCCTGCGCGCCGGCGTGACCGGCGGGCTGATCCGTCACTATTTCCCCGGCAAGGAAGAGCTGCTGCAGGCTGCCTATGCGACCATTGTCGGGCGCATGACCGAGCAGGCGAAGGCAGCGCTGAGCCTTGAAGGCGCAGGGCCACGGCGCCGGCTTGCCGCCTTTGTCGAGGCCAATCTCGCCCCGCCGGTAGTCGATGCGCGGGTCTTCTCGCTCTGGGCCGGATTCATTGGCCGGGCCGTCTCCGATCCGGCGCTTTCGATAGCCCATCGCGAAGGCTATCTTGGCTTTCGCGACGAGGTGGAAGCGCTGGTGGCCGAGGTCCTCAAGGCTGCGGGGCGGAATGCCGACGCCGGCGCGTTGCGGCGTCACGCCATCGCCATCAACGGCATCATCGACGGCTTGTGGATCGAGGGCTGCCTGGCGGCCGATATGTTCGAGAACCGCGAACTGGCCGAAATCGGCATCACGACGGTCGAGGCGCTGCTCGGCCTGGATCTACGCGGAGGAGAAGCGGTATGACCACCGTAGGCGAGGCGCTGATTTCGCTGCTCGAGGCACATGGTGTCGACACGGTCTTCGGCATTCCGGGCGTCCACACGGTCGAGCTTTATCGCGGGCTTGCCGGCTCCAGCATCCGCCACATCACGCCGCGCCACGAGCAGGGCGCGGGCTTCATGGCCGATGGCTATGCCCGCGTCACCGGCAAGCCGGGCGTCGCCTTCGTCATCACCGGGCCGGGGCTGACCAACACCATCACCGCCATGGGGCAGGCGCGGGCAGATTCCATCCCCATGCTGGTCATCTCCGGGGTCAACGCGACGCCGACACTCGGCAAGGGCCTCGGTTATCTCCACGAAATGCCGGACCAGCGCGGCATGATGGAAAAACTGGCGCTGTTTTCACACCGGATCACAGATGCAAGCGAGTTGCCGGATGTTCTGGCGCGCGCCTTCGAACTGTTTGCGACCGGTCGACCTGGTCCGGTTCACATCGAGATTCCAACCAATGTGATGGTGCTGCCCGCCGGGAGCCTTTCGGCCCGGCCCATCGGTATCACCGCGCCGCGCACCGAGACGAGCGCCATGGTGGAAGCGGCCAGATTGGCCACCACGGCGAAGCGCCCGCTGATCCTCGCCGGCGGCGGCGCAAAGACTGCCGGAACGCAACTCCTGAAACTGGCCGAACTGCTCGACGCGCCGGTCGTCACCACGGCCAATGCGCGCGGGCTGCTGCACAAGCATCCGCTCGGCGTGCCGGCCAGCCCGAGCCTGAAAGCCATCCGCGCGTTGATGGCGGATGCCGATCTCGTCGTCGCCGTCGGCACCGAATTCGGCCCGACCGACTACGACATGTATGGCGACGGCGGCTTCTTGCTCCCCGCCAATCTGGTGCGCATCGATATCGACGAAGCGCAGCTTGGCCGCCGGCCCGCAACGATCGATATCAGGGCCGACAGCGCCTTGGCGCTCGAAGCGCTAGTCGGCCTCATCAAGGCCGACAGACGCAACGACCGCGACAGGGCATCGGGCGCCGCCCGCGCCACTGAGGCGCGGGACGCCGCGTGGCAGGAGATCGGCGCGGATATGCGCGGGCAGGTCGAGGTGGTGGAAACCATTCGCGATGCGCTGCCCGGCTCGATCATCGTCGGCGATTCCACCCAGCCGGTCTACGCCGCCAATCTCTACTATGACCACGACCGCCCCGCCGGCTGGTTCAATGCGGCAACCGGCTTCGGCGCGCTCGGCTATGGCCCGCCGGCAGCGATCGGCGCTGCACTTGCCCTGCCGGACGTGCCCGTCGTCTGCCTGTCAGGCGACGGCGGCTTCCAGTTCACGCTGTCGGAACTGGGGGCGGCATTGGATGCCAACGCGGTAGTGATCTTCGTCATCTGGAACAATCGCGGCTACCGCGAAATCGAAACCTCGATGCGCGATGTCGGCGTCGAGCCCGTCGGCGTGTCGCCGGCCCCACCGGATTTCTGCCGCCTTGCCGAAGCCTACGGCATCGCTGCCGAAAGGCTTGGTGATCTGTCCGGTCTTGCTGTCGCGATGAAGCGGGCGCGGGCAACGAAAAAGCCCTATCTGATCGAGATCACAGTGGCCTGATCCGCTACCGTTCAACCGAGATGGTCGGGCAGGCGGGCTCGCTGCCATCGGCGCCGACGTAACGATAGATGCGCAGCGGCGAGGATGGGTCCGTCGCGCATTCGCTCAGCCACTCCGGTGGACGGCCTTCGATCAGCGCCGAGGCGAAGGAATAGCCGTTCTCCAGCCATGCAAGGGGCTTTCCGCGCCAGGCGCAGATTGCGACGTGCGTTGCCTTTGCCTCATCGACAATTGCCCGGGGATTCTCTGTTTGCGGATCGAGAAAGCGGTAGGCGCGCTCGATGCCGGGACCGGAATTGTGGAAGGGTATGGCGACGATCGAAAGATTCGGGCTCGGCGAAAGCAGATGTATCCCCACGAGCGGGGAGGAGAGGACGTGCGACTGTGCCGGCCAGTCGAATTTCGGGGTAGCAATGAGATCGCAGCTATCGGCCAGTTGTGCAGCCGGCGCATCCGGTTCGGCTGGTTTTACCGTCAGATGGAACAGCAGCAGGGCCAGGGACAAAACCAGCCCCGGCGCCAGCAGGAGATATTTCTGAGATGGCGCGGCGTAGTTCCGCACCGTCATATAGGTCTCTATTTTCAGGCGCATCGGGAAGAAGGCGGCAAAGACCAGCGGCAGGCCCAGGCCGGCAAATAGCGGGACGTAGCGGAAGTATCGGAACCACACGACAGACTGGATGACGGCCAGGATGGAAAAGAGCGCGAGAATGATCAGCGAACGGTCGCGTACCTTCCCCACCCCGACGATCATGACTGGGGCCAGCGCGCCGATGAAGAAAATGAGTATGCTGGCAATGCCGCTGGAAAGGACGAAATTGCGCCGCGTCAGCAGCGATTTCTCCTGTCCGATCCAGTTGAGCCAGTTGTCGCGGGCATAGTCGCTGAGCACCGCATAGGGTCCATTGAGGCATTGCGGAAACAGCCCGATCGTGACGACGAGGCTCGCCGCCCCGAGACCCGCCAGCAGGCCCGCGCGCAGCATCCACCCGCCGCGCTCTCGTAATAGCAGCGGCAACACGATGAATGAACCGCCGGCGCAGGCCAGAGCAAGCAGATGGGGCGCGGAGTAGCTGTCGCAGCGGGCGACGGCATAGGTTCCGAACGGCACGATTGCGAAGAAGAGGACGACCGCGCCTGCGCTCAGCGTCGCGCCGAACGACGCCAGACGCATCGCGCCGTCACGTGCCGAAAAGATGAAATCATATGCATAGACAGCCATTACGAGGGCAAAGAAGGCTGCAAATTCCGTGCTTATCGCCAGAGCGAGCGCCGCTATCGCGCCATTGGCTGCGGCAGCACTGCGGCGCTCCGACATCAGCAGCGCGACCGCCGCCAGAAGCAGCAGCATCTCGAGATTATGGTAGTCGATGCGGCCCGGTTCGAACTCGAAAAAGCTGCGAACCGCAAAGAGGACGGCCAGGGGCAGCGCGGCGGCGGGGGTCTGGAAACCGATGGCTGCCAGTATGTGGTAGAAGAAGTACAGCGCCGGCAGGAGCATCGCGAGAGGAACGGCGAAGCTCGCGACCGACAGCGCCTGCTCCAGGCCGATGAAAGGCCTCAGCAGCCAGGTGACCAGCGCATAGGGCAGGTCGACGATCCACGGCCAGTGGGTGACGAACGGCTCGGGCTGGAGAATGTTCGGAAGCGTTCTGTCGTAGATATTTCCCGTTTCGACGAGGAACCGGATTTCATGCAGCTTAAGGAGATCGTCGACATCGCCATTGAGGTTGGCGCCCATCCACCACAGAAACGTGCACAGCAGCGCCAGCACGATCCAGGTGCAGACCACCGGATATTGGGCGTAGCCGGTACGCAGCCAGCTCGCTTGCAGGCCGGAAGCTCGATCGGAATTCTGAACCGCCACGCGAAGCCCCCCGCTTCACCGCATAGTCATGGTGCAGTCATAGCGCGCGGACCTTGCTGTCCGGTAAATGCGGAGCGGGCCGGCTGACCCCGGCGTTTCGCCTCGACCGTCAGTGAAGGTCGAGCATCTCCTTGGGCGGAGCAATCGTCACGGACCAGTCCGTTGGCCGTTCGATCATGCGGTGCACGCGCGGCGGCTCGGCCCCGCTGTGCAGCTTCCTGACGCGCTCGCCGATGATGGCGTCGGCATGGGTTATGCGCTGGTTGTGCCGTACGTATTCGACCCAGGTCGGCGTGTGATAGGTTTCCATCCACAGTTCCGGGTTTTCCAGGTCGCGCGCCAGCGTCCATTGCCTGGCCCCGTCGCGGCGACGCACCCGCCGGCGCTCGGCCATCGCGTCGAGGAATTCGGCGGTGTCATCCAGCCTGATGACATATTCGATCATGATGACGATCGGGCCGCTGCGCGGCTTCACGTCCAGCGCCAGATGCGGCTCCTTCCAGCGGTTGAGCGGATCGAGATTGAGCGACGTCTGCTCCGGCAGCGTGAACCATTTCAGCCCGAGTGCAGCACCCGCGATCATCAAGGCCGCCGATGCGAGCAGCGCCTCACCCGCGCCGTGATTCTCGGCGATCACGCCCCAGATCCAGCTTCCCAGCGCCATGCCGCCGAAGGTCGCCGTCTGGTAGAGCGAGAGCGCGCGCCCGACCACCCAGCGCGGCGTCGACATCTGCACGGTGACGTTGAACAGTGAAAGCGAGATCACCCAGCTTGCCCCGCCGATCAGCAGTGCCGCGCAGGTAAGCCAGGCCATCTGGCTCAGCGCTGCAACCGTCGCGCAGATGGCAAAACCCATGAAGCCGAGGCGCACGATCCATTCGCTGGTCAGTTTCTGCCGCAGCCATGCGTTGATCAGCGCGCCGCCGACTGCGCCGATGCCGAAGGCACCCAGCAGGACGCCGTAGAGCAGGGGGCCGCCCTGCACGATGTCGCGCGCGACCAGCGGCAGCAGGGCCAGCACCGAGATCGCGGTGAAGCCAAAGACGAAGCCGCGCAGCAGCACCTTTTCAATATTGGGCGACATGGCGACATAGCGCAGGCCGGCCGTCATCGCGATGCCAAGGGTCTCGCGCGGCAGCGTGCTGGGGGTCTCCTTCTGCTTCCAGCGCGACAGCACGAAGAGCAGCGGCAGGTAGCTGACCGCGTTCACGGCAAACGCTGCCGCCGCACCTGCGGCAGCGACGATGATGCCGCCGATGGCCGGGCCGACGCTACGGGTCAGGTTGAAGCCCATGCTGTTGACGGACACGGCCGCGGGCAGGTCGCTGCGCGGTACCATGTCGCCGACGGAAGCCTGCCATGACGGATTGTTGAGTGCCGTGCCGCAGCCGAGCAGGAAGGTGAAGGAAAGGAGCAGCCAGGGTGTCAGGAAGCCGAAATATGCGGCCAGCGTCAACGCGATGGAAACCGCGAACATGAAGGCCTGGGCGGTAAGCATCACCTTGCGCCGGTTGTAGTTGTCGGCAATTGCGCCCGAGGCCAGCGAAAACAGCATGATCGGCAGTGCGGTCGAGGCCTGAACCAGCGCCACCATATCGGCCGAGTTCGAAATGGCGGTCATCATCCAGGCTGCGCCGACGCTTTGGATCAGCCCACCGAAGTTCGATGCCAGGCTGGCAAACCATACAGACCGGAAGATGCCGTGCTTGAAGGGCGCCAGGGCGGAGGTCCGGTCGGGCGCTGGCTGGTCGTTCATGTCTGGCTGCGGCGCGTCTGTCATGTGAGTCGTTTATGCCGCGCAAACCCTAAAGCAACAAGCACAGCGAAGAAATCCATTCCGCTTGGGCCAAAGAAAAACCCCGCCGGATTGCTCCGGCGGGGTTTTGTTCACAAACAGTCAGGGGCGAGTATTACTCGTCCTTGCCGCCGCGGTTCTTCAGGGCAGCGCCCAGGATGTCGCCGAGCGAAGCGCCGGAGTCGGTCGAGCCGTACTGGGCAACCGCTTCCTTCTCTTCGGCGATTTCCAGCGCCTTGATGGAGACCTGGATCTTGCGGGTCTTCTTGTCGAAGGCGATGACGCGCGCATCGACCTTCTGGCCGACGGTGAAGCGCTCGGGGCGCTGCTCGTCACGGTCGCGCGACAGGTCGTTGCGCTTGATGAAGGTCTCGACATCGTGGTCGACGAGCCGGACTTCCAGGCCGCCGTCCTTGACGCCGATGACTTCGCAGGTCACGACCGCGTTCTTGCGCAGTTCACCCGAAGTCGCGGCTTCGCCGACAGCATCACGCGAAAGCTGCTTGATGCCGAGCGAGATGCGCTCCTTGTCCTGATCGACGTCGAGCACCTGCGCCTTGACGATGTCGCCACGGTTGTACTCTTCGATGACCTGCTCGCCCGGACGGTTCCAGTCGAGGTCGGACAGGTGGACCATGCCGTCCACGTCGCCTTCCAGGCCGATGAACAGGCCGAACTCGGTCTTGTTCTTGACCTCGCCCTCGACGACAGCGCCGACCGGATGGTTGCGTGCGAACGCTTCCCACGGATTCTCGAGCGTCTGCTTGAGGCCGAGCGAAATGCGGCGCTTGGCCGGATCGACCTCGAGCACGACAACGTCGACTTCCTGCGTGGTCGAGAGGATCTTGCCGGGGTGCACGTTCTTCTTCGTCCACGACATTTCCGAAACGTGGATAAGGCCCTCGATGCCCGGCTCCAGCTCCACGAAGGCGCCGTAGTCGGTGATGTTGGTGACCGTGCCGGTGATCTTCTTGCCGATCGGGAACTTGGTGCCGATCTCGCTCCACGGATCGCTCTCGAGCTGCTTCATGCCGAGCGAGATACGGTGGGTTTCCTGGTTGATGCGGATGATCTGCACCTTGACCGTCTGACCGATGTTGAGGATTTCGGTCGGATGGTTGACGCGGCGCCATGCCATGTCGGTGACATGCAGCAGGCCGTCGATGCCGCCGAGGTCGACGAACGCACCGTAATCGGTGATGTTCTTGACGACGCCTTCGACAACCTGGCCTTCTTCGAGGTTCTGCACGATTTCCGAACGCTGTTCTGCACGGCTCTCTTCAAGCACGGTGCGGCGCGAAACCACGATGTTGCCGCGACGGCGATCCATCTTCAGGATCTCGAAGGGCTGCGGGTTGTGCATCAGCGGGGAAACGTCGCGGATCGGGCGGATATCGACCTGGCTGCGCGGCAGGAACGCCACGGCGCCGTCGAGATCGACCGTGAAGCCGCCCTTGACCTGGTTGAAGATGACGCCTTCGACGCGCTCACCCTTGTTGAATTTCTCTTCGAGCTTGACCCAGCTCTCTTCGCGGCGAGCCTTGTCGCGTGACAGCATGGCTTCGCCCAGCGCGTTTTCGATGCGCTCGACATAGACCTCGACGGTGTCGCCCACCTTGAGCTGGCCGTCCTTGGCCTTGGCGCCGAATTCCTTCAGCGGCACGCGGCCTTCGACCTTGAGGCCGACGTCGATGATGGCCATGTCTTTTTCGATGGCCGTGATGATGCCGCGAACAACCTGGCCTTCACCCGAGTGGCCGTCGGAAAACGACTCTTCGAGAAGGCTGGCGAAATCGTCGCGGGTTGGATTGGAAGCTGACATTGTTTCTCCTGGAAGGCTCTCGCATCTGCGGAGCCGGCGCCTTGGTTCGTGTTGCGTTTGGCCTGTTCAGCATTCCGGGCAAATGCCCTGGTGCCGCTTTCGCGGCGGTATCGGCGCATGAGAATGCTGGCAGGCGGGTTATCCGGTCCAGATGGTGCTTCGTGACCGCTTCAGCAAGCCACAATGCGAAACATCGCGATCAGATTTCGCTTCTCTTGGCTATCGCGTCATCAATGATCGCTTTTGCCGCAAGAAACGCGGTCTCTATAGACATTTCCGACGTATCGAGCAAGTGCGCGTCTGCAGCGGGCTTCAGGGGTGAATCGGCACGGCCCATGTCGCGCTCGTCGCGCAGCTTGATGTCGGACAGGATTTCGTCGAAATCCGCCTTGCCGCCACGTCCCTCGATGTCACGCAGCCGGCGCATGGCGCGCACTTCAGCGCTTGCGGTGACATAGAGTTTCACTTCCGCCTCGGGGCAGACGACCGTGCCGATATCGCGCCCGTCCAGCACCGCGCCGCTGTCCTGATTGGCAAAAGCACGCTGCTTCTCGACCAGGATACGGCGAACCTCCGCAATCACGGCAACGCGCGAAGCCGCGTCCGCCACCGCATGAGCCGACAGCCCCTCGCGGTCGAGACGGCCGAGATCGACAAGCCGCGCCGCCTCGATCGCATGCGCCTCATCATCGAGCGGCCAACCCTTCGTCAAAAGCATGTGCGCCACCGCGCGATAGGTCAGGCCGGTGTCGAGATGCGGCAGGTGATAATAATCCGCCAGACGCCGCGCGAGCGTTCCCTTGCCGGAAGCCGCGGGACCGTCGATGGCGATGATGAGAGAACGAGACATGCCTTGCTTCAAGCGGAGAGGCCGCCAAAAGGCAAGAGCCTCGCCGGCCTACTCCACCTTTATGCCGGATTTTCGCGCCCAGTCCTTGTATTCGTATTCGGGTTCGAACGGGAAGGGGATGGTTCCCAGATATTGGCGAGATCGGAATAATCGCCTCCCGGTCGTGCAAACGCTGAGCTTGATCTGCGTCTTGAGAATGCTCTAAAGGTGCTGAAAGCGACCGAAGATGCCCCGTCGATGTAAGCGGTGGGCTAAGCCCTAGCTCGGTTTCTTGGTAAGGCGTTGAATTTTAAAATCCAAATAATCTCGGATGAATTCGTAGCGCTCGCGGGAGGCTTTACCGCGATATCGGATTTTGATTTCATCGCCGCCATCGTCAATAAGGCGCTCCTCACTCCATCCTTCTTCAACGTCATCATTGGCGGGTGGAAGCTCACGGACGGGCGGTAGCCCCGGATTTGCTTTCTCTTCCTGCACGATCACGTTTTCCATTTCGACAGCTGCTTTCTCGCCCTCCAAGAACACCCAGAGCTTGCCCTCGTGCTCTTGAGTCGACTCAATACGCTTAGGCTTTTGAAGCAAAAACGCACCGCCGATCTCAACCTGTACGAGGTCTCCAACCTTAGCCTTTGGCGGAGGGGGAACGTCTTCCGCGTCATCCTCGGTTAGAGGTTGATTGTTAGCAGATCCCGTGATTCCTGCATAGGATAAAGTAGCCCGATAAACACGGAGGACTTCCGAAGCCGCCCTATCGGTAAACACCGCGCCGTCGCGATCGTGGCCGCGCTCTGATGTCAAATGGTATAGTGGCAGACTGTCATTGAGCCCCGACGTATCGCCAAAATGCTCCCACAACTCCGCGAAGATAGGCGGGTTCAATGCGGCCTTTCGCAGTGCTTGCTTGACCTTTTCATCTGGGGCATGAGGGTTCAAAATCCCTTGCGCAAGAGAAGAGATGCGCATGCGCCTTCCCGTTGGAGCGGCAACGTTCTCAAGGAGTCCGTACTGCAATAAGGTGGCGAATGTCTGTATAGTTGCGCTGCTTGTGACAGGCTTGCCGTAGGCCTTGGCAACTACTTCCCTAGGCTGGGCGTGATCCCGAATTTGCGCGAAGATTACCCTGGCACGCTCAAGCGCAAGATCAAGCGAAATGTATGGAAAAGCGGGGCTCCGTTCTTTTGGAACGGGCGGCTTGTCTGCTGCATCGTCTGACATGTCTGCCTCCGGCTGTGATAACTCCGTATCGGGCAACTTGGGGTGAATGTCAATGGTTGCCCGATAGGCACTTGTCAGGTGATCCCGAATAGTCGTATTCTTGCCCGAATCGAAGGAGATCGCGATGACGAGAAGAGATGCAGGCCTCGGCAACACGCCGACCGAGGGTCGGGGCCTGCCCAAATAGAAAAGCCGCTACCCGGCCCGGAAAGGAAAGGTAGCGGCTTTTGGTCGGCGATGGGGCGGATGGCTGAAAAGCCAGTCGCATCGCGCTCGTAGCTCAGTTGGATAGAGCGAGGTCTTCGTAGGTCCCAGGTCGGCGGTTCGAATCCGTCCGAGCGCTCCCACACATCACTACAGTTGCCACTGCTAACATAGTGGCAGCCGTTTGTGAATCAATGATTTATGCGAAATTCGATGCGTCGTCGAGAAAGCCGTTGAAGCGGATATCGACTATGCGATGCTTGCGAAGCAGTACGGCGAACCGGAAGGCAAGAACGCCAGCGCAGAACGTCGCTACAGCCCCGCCGTTTGCGTCCGAGCGATCAGAACATGACGCTATTCAGCCGCAGCCTTCCGCCCCAAGACCGCCCCGATCACATACCCCGCCAGCAATCCGAATGCCGGCGGCAGGCTGAGGAACATATACGGCCCCCAGTCGCTGACCCGGTGCTGGTGCTGCACGCCGCCGATGCCGCTCAGGAAGTAATAGGCGACGAACAGGACGGGGATGACGGCCAGGAAAATGGTCGCGCCCGTACTGGGCTTGCCCCTCACTTTGCCGTCGATCTCGGTCCGCACGCTGGCATAGACCGTCCTGCCGGACCAGATCAGAAACGGAAAGCCCAGCATGAGATAGAGCAGGAAAGCTGTGGCGAATGAGCCCAGTTGCTCCAGCATTTTTTAGCCCGCCACGGCCTCTGAAATGGAAATCAGTGCGCCCATGCCTGTCATCAGGCCCATGAATTCCGGGAAGCTGGTGGCGATCATGGTCTGGTCGTCCACGCTCACCGGTTTCTCGGCGGCGAGACCCATGACCAGAAAGCTCATGGCGATGCGGTGGTCGAGATGCGTCTTCACCGTGCCTCCGCCCAGGCCCTTGCCGCCCGGCTTGCCGCGCACGGAAAGCGAGGCTTCGCCCTCGGTGCAGTCGACGCCGTTGGCTTCGAGCCCGCGCGCGACGGCGGCGAGGCGGTCGCTCTCCTTGACCCGTAATTCGTCGAGGCCCTGCATCAGCGTCTCGCCCTCGGCGAACGAGGCCGCGACCGCCAGAACCGGATATTCGTCGATCATCGAGGGTGCACGCTCGGCCGGCACGGTCACGCCCTTCAGCTCGGACGAGCGCACGCGCAGGTCCGCCACATCCTCGCCGCCGGCATTGCGCCGGTTGAGAAGTTCGATCGACGCGCCCATCTCCAGGAGCGTGGTGATCAGGCCGGTGCGCGTCGGGTTCATCAGCACGTTTTCGATCGTGATGTCGGAGCCAGGCACGATGAGTGCGGCCACCAGCGGGAAGCCGGCGGAAGAGGGGTCGCCGGGCACGGCAATCGTCTGGCCGGAAAGCTTGCCCTGGCCTTCGATGCGGATGTGGCGCACGCCGTCGCTGTCGGTTTCGACCTCGAGATTGGCGCCAAACCCCTTCAGCATCTTTTCGGTGTGGTCGCGCGTCATCACCGGCTCGATGACCGTAGTGATGCCAGGCGTGTTGAGGCCGGCCAGCAGCACTGCTGATTTCACCTGCGCCGAGGCCATCGGCACGCGGTAGCTGATAGGTGCGGCCTGCTTCGGCCCGCGCAGCGTGATCGGCATGCGGTCGCCGGGCGAGGCCTTCAGCACCTGAACGCCCATTTCGCGCAGCGGGTCGAGCACGCGGCCCATTGGCCGGCCGGACAGCGATGCGTCGCCGATGAAGGTGGTTTCCATGTCATAGGTGCCGACGAGCCCCATGGTCAGGCGCGAGCCGGTGCCGGCGTTGCCGAAGTCGAGCGGTGCGGTCGGCTCCAGCAGGCAGCCATTGCCGGTGCCCTGGATGATCCATTCGGCGCCGCGCTTCTCGATATGCGCGCCCATCGCCTTCATCGCATCGCCGGTGCGCAGCACGTCCTCACCTTCGAGCAGGCCCGTGATGCGCGTCTCTCCGGAGGCCAGTCCGCCAAACATGAACGAGCGGTGCGAGATGGACTTGTCGCCCGGCATCCGGACCGTTCCGGAGAGTGCTGACGATTTGCGAGCGGCCGCGGGCTGCGGAAGTGATTGATGCGACATGAAGATACCTCTTGCGGAAGACCGCAAAACATGCGTTTTCCAGATAGTGCGGCGGTCTCCTACCATGGCCCGCCGTGCCGGTCATCCCCTCCAGTGCGGCTGTTTTGACAGCTGTTTGGCCGATGCGGAAATTTCCGTCTTTTGGCTTTGACAGCGCATCAAACTGTGGTTATGGGGACCAAACTTTGCATACGAGGCATTGACGGTGGCTAAACCAGAACTTGGCATAAAGCGCATCGATCCGGAAACCGGGCGTAAATTCTACGACCTGAACAAGGATCCGATCGTTTCGCCCTACACGGGCAAGACCTACCCCCGGTCCTATTTCGACACGACCAGCATCAAGGCTGTCGATGACGAAGAGGAAGAGGTCGAGGAGAAGGAAATCGACGCCGAGGAAGAAGGCGCCGAAGTCGTTTCTCTCGAAGAAGCAGACGACGAGACCAAGGACGACGTTATCGAGATCGAGGACGAGGAAGACGTCGACCTCGGCGACGATGACGACGACACGTTCCTTGAAGATGAAGAGGAAGACGACGACGACGTCTCCGACATCATCGGCGTTGGCGACGACGACGAGACTTGAACCAATGCCGCGGTGCCGGGGTGCCGGCACTGCGGTGTAAGAAAAAGGCCTCAAGCAGGCTTGATCTTCCGACGAGGCGGCGCTAGAAGCCGCCTCACACCGGTTCGGGGCCAGCCCCGGTCGGACTACTCGCCGGAAACGGTGTCCGGGTTCTAAATTCGGAAAATGGGGCCATAGCTCAGCTGGGAGAGCGCCTGCATGGCATGCAGGAGGTCAGCGGTTCGATCCCGCTTGGCTCCACCAAATATTCCCAAGCGATTGATTCTTTCGAAAGCTTTTCCCGGCTCGCGTGTTTGAACTGCGGAAGGGCACAAATTCGAAGTGCCCCCCCCGCAAAATCTCTACCCGCCGATCGGCTTCCACTCGAAAGCCAGTTCCTCCCGAAACGCAAAGCGCACGATATGGTCGGCGACGACCTGTTCCATTCGCGGCAGGTCAGCGGCTTCGACCTCGACCGTAAGCGCGGTCGGGCTTGCGTCCATATCGACCAGACGCCCTTCACCGAGATCGATATGCCCCTTGATCGGGGTGAAATCGACCGTGAATTTGTGGCCCCAATGTTTGCAAAGCTGCTGCAGGTAGCGGCTTGCATTCTCGGTTTCGACCACGGCTTTCGATTTCGGCACGATGTTATTCCCTTTGCATTGGCGGCGAAGCTTGCCTTGACGCGGTCTATCTAGGTCATCAGCAGCCGTTCTCACAGGCCGATGGCGACCGTCAGGCTCAACGCACACATGATTGTTATCTGAAGTTGCGGCTCACGGTCCCTGTCGACGCTTAATGCGCCGGCCTTATCTCGCCGTCCCCGTCCAGCACGAGCGCATGGGCGTCGTCCTTGGTGAGGATCTTGGAGACGCGGGCAAAGCTTGTGAACGCCTTGCGGGCATCTTCGGTCGGAACCTGCTCGATCATGGCAGCCAGGCAGGCATTCATCGCGGTCTGATAGACAGGCCCCTGCCTGCCGACCGGCCACTCGTGAAGGAAGGTCATGGCGTCGTCGACGCTGTAGATTTCCGTAACCGGCTGGCCAGCTTCCGGGTTTATGCGTACCGGAATGACGAACTGCAACCTGTCCATTTCAAACCTCATCTCTTGATCAGAGAAGAAATCCCGCCCCGCTAGAATATGGGCATGCATGTGCCTCGCGCCAATCACGATCGAGACATGTGGTTAAACGCCGGGGGCCGACAGAGGTTGCATCAGGACAAACAATGCCGCTTTGACCTTCGAAACTGCAGCCATAATAGGTCTCTGGCCTGCGAATTCGCGCCTGTGCGATTGCGCGACGCGAGTGCGGGCTTTGCGATCCGTCGGAAGAATGCAGCCAGTGGTAAAATCAGCATGGTATGATATGTTGACATAAAGATGTCGTTATGTGACATGCGCAGACATGTCGCTTAAGGTGCAAAATATGTCGCAGTCAAATAACACCCTCGATGCACTGTTCGGTGCCGTTTCAGCACCGCGCGACGGCGCGGAGATACGTGCTGCACTGGAAAAGGCGGCGCGCGAGCGCATCCTCATCCTCGATGGCGCGATGGGCACGCAGATCCAGGGGCTCGGCTTCGACGAGGACCATTTTCGCGGCGAGCGCTTCGGCGGCTGCGCCTGCCACCAGCAGGGCAACAACGACCTTCTGATCCTGTCGCAGCCGGCAGCGATCGAGGAAATCCACTACAAATATGCCATCGCCGGCGCCGACATCATCGAGACCAACACCTTCTCCTCGACCTCCATTGCCCAGGCCGACTACGGCATGGAGGACATGGTCTACGATCTCAACCGTGATGGAGCGCGTCTCGTGCGCCGCGCGGCGATCCGCGCCGAACAGGAAGACGGCAAGCGCCGCTTCGTCGCCGGCGCGCTCGGGCCGACCAACCGCACCGCCTCGATTTCGCCGGACGTCAACAATCCTGGCTACCGCGCCGTAACCTTCGACGATCTGCGCATCGCCTATGCCGAGCAGCTGCGCGGCCTGATCGACGGCGGCGCCGATTTGATCCTGATCGAGACCATCTTCGACACGCTGAACGCCAAGGCTGCGATCTTCGCCTGCAGCGAGGTCTTTGCCGAGAAGGGCATCGATCTGCCGATCATGATTTCGGGCACCATCACCGACCTTTCCGGCCGCACTTTGTCGGGCCAGACGCCGACGGCCTTCTGGCATTCGGTTCGCCACGCCAGCCCGTTCACCATCGGGCTCAACTGCGCGCTCGGCGCCAACGCCATGCGCGCGCATCTGTCCGAAATTTCGGATGTCGCCGACACTTTCGTCTGCGCCTATCCCAATGCCGGCCTGCCCAACGAATTCGGCCAGTATGACGAGAGCCCGGAATTCATGGCCGCGCAGATCGAGGATTTTGCGCGCGAAGGCCTGGTCAACATCGTCGGCGGTTGCTGCGGCTCGACGCCCGAGCATATCCGCGCCATCGCCGAAGTCGTGAAGAAATATCCACCGCGCGCACTGCCCGAGATCGAGCCGAAGATGCGGCTGTCGGGCCTCGAGCCTTTCGTGCTCACCGACGAAATCCCCTTCGTCAATGTCGGCGAGCGCACCAACGTCACCGGCTCGGCCAAGTTCCGCAAGCTCGTTACGGCAGGAGATTACGCCGCAGCCCTCGATGTCGCGCGCGATCAGGTCGTCAATGGCGCGCAGATCATCGACATCAACATGGATGAAGGCCTGATCGATTCGCAAAAGGCGATGGTCGAGTATCTCAACCTCATCGCCGCCGAACCCGATATCGCCCGCGTGCCGGTGATGATCGATAGTTCCAAATGGGATGTGATCGAGGCCGGGCTGAAATGCGTGCAGGGCAAGCCGCTGGTCAATTCCATCTCGATGAAGGAAGGCGAGGAGGCTTTCCTGCATCACGCGAAGCTTTGCCGGGCCTATGGCGCGGCGGTCGTCGTCATGGCGTTCGACGAGCAGGGCCAGGCCGACACGCAAGCCAGAAAAGTCGAGATCTGCACCCGCGCCTACAAGCTGCTCACCGAGCAGGCCGGCTTCCCGCCGGAAGACATCATCTTCGACCCCAACATCTTCGCGGTCGCCACCGGCATCGAGGAGCACAACAATTACGGCGTCGATTTCATCGAAGCGACTCGTGAAATCATCGACACGCTGCCGCATGTCCATATCTCCGGCGGCGTCTCGAACCTGTCCTTCTCCTTCCGCGGCAACGAGCCGGTGCGCGAGGCCATGCACGCCGTGTTCCTCTATCACGCCATCCAGGCGGGCATGGATATGGGCATCGTCAATGCCGGCCAGCTCGGCGTCTACGAATCGATCGACCCGGAACTGCGCGAAGCCTGCGAGGACGTCGTCCTCAACCGCCGCGAGGATGGCACCGAACGCCTGCTGGAGCTTGCCGAGCGCTACAAGGGCACGGCCGGCAAGGAGGCCAAGGAGCGCGATCTCGCCTGGCGCGAATGGCCGGTCGAGCAGCGTATCAGCCACGCACTGGTCAACGGCATCACCGAATTCATCGACGCCGACACCGACGAAGCGCGGCTGAAGGCCGAGCGGCCGTTGCACGTCATCGAAGGCCCGCTGATGGCCGGCATGAATGTCGTTGGCGATCTGTTCGGCGCAGGAAAGATGTTCCTGCCGCAGGTGGTGAAATCGGCCCGCGTCATGAAGCAGGCGGTTGCCGGCCTCCTGCCGCATATGGAAGCCGAGAAGATCGCCAATGCCAAGAACGGCATTGCCTCCAGTGGCCGCGAGAGCGCCGGAAAAATCCTGATGGCGACGGTGAAGGGCGATGTCCACGACATTGGCAAGAACATCGTCGGCGTCGTGCTTGCCTGCAACAATTACGAGATCATCGATCTCGGCGTCATGGTGCCGGCAACCAAGATCCTGCAGACAGCGAAAGAGCAGAATGTCGACATCATCGGCCTGTCCGGCCTGATCACGCCCTCGCTCGACGAGATGGTGCATGTCGCTGCCGAGATGGAGCGCGAGGGCTTCAGCGTCCCGCTGCTCATCGGCGGGGCGACGACCAGCCGCGTGCACACTGCGGTGAAAATCCACCCGCGCTATGAGCGCGGCCAGACCGTCTATGTCACCGACGCCAGCCGTGCCGTTGGCGTGGTTTCCAGCCTGCTGTCGGCCGACGCCAAGCCCGGCTATGTCGATAATGTCCGTGCCGAGTACAAGAAGGTGGCGGACGCCCATGCCCGCTCCGAGGCTGACAAGCAGCGCCTGCCGCTGGCCAAGGCGCGCGCCAATGCGCACCGGATCGACTGGACGAACTACCAGCCACCAAAGCCGTCCTTCCTCGGCACGCGCACCTTCGAGAACTGGGACCTCGCCGAACTCGCCCGCTATATCGACTGGACGCCCTTCTTCCAGACATGGGAGCTGAAGGGCCGCTATCCGAAGATTCTGGAAGATGAGGCACAGGGCCCGGCCGCGCGCCAGCTGTTCGAGGATGCGCAGGCGATGTTGAAGCAGATCATCGCCGAAAAATGGTTCGCGCCAAAGGGCGTCATCGGCTTCTGGCCGGCCAATGCCGTCGGCGACGACGTTCGGCTCTACACCGACGAGGGTAGGGCGCAGGAACTCGCAACCTTCTTCACGCTGCGCCAGCAGCTTGCCAAGCGCGACGGCCGCCCGAACGTCGCACTGTCCGATTTCGTAGCCCCTGCAGACAGCGGCAAGCCCGATTATGTCGGCGGCTTCGTGGTCACGGCAGGCATCGAGGAAGTGGCGATCGCCGAGCGCTTCGAGCGCGCCAACGACGACTATTCCTCCATCCTCGTCAAGGCACTGGCCGACCGCTTCGCCGAAGCCTTCGCCGAACGCATGCATGAAAAGGTTCGCAAGGAATTCTGGGGTTACGCGCCGAATGAGGCCCTCGCGCCGGACGAGTTGATCGGCGAGCCCTATCAGGGCATCCGTCCCGCGCCCGGCTATCCGGCGCAGCCAGACCATACCGAGAAGGTGACGCTGTTCAGGCTGCTCGATGCCGAGAAAAAGGCTGGTGTCAGCCTGACCGAAAGCATGGCGATGTGGCCCGGCTCGTCCGTCTCGGGCATGTACCTCTCGCACCCTGAAAGCTATTATTTCGGCGTCGCCAAGGTCGAGCGCGATCAGGTCGAGGACTACGCCGCCCGCAAGGACATGGCGGTGATCGAGGTCGAACGCTGGCTCGGTCCGATCCTCAATTACGTGCCGGCGCCCCGTGCCGAGGCGGCGGAATAGCGGGGGATTTTTCCGCTGTCGCCTTTGCGCTTGGGCCATGTCGCTTTCGTATCGCCGTGCGCGCCGATTCGGTGATTATATCGGGACACTTGAGGTGCTGGTGCGCTTGATCGCGGACCGGAGAATTGGGAAGCCGGTTTGATGCCGGCGCTGCCCCCGCAACGGTGGTGGAGAATGTCACGGCGGGAGACCACTGAGCCGCAAATGGCTTGGGAAGGTGTCCGTGACGGGTCCTGCAGGACCGCTCCAGAGCCCGGAAACCAGCCTTGAGTGTTGTAAATTCGACTGATCGCGGTGGGCGATCAAGCGGCGGATTTTTGCGCGGACAGGCTCCAGCGGGCGTTGCCGTGCAATCTTTCTCCCCTGACATCACCACCAGTTCAGTCCTTGGATAGCGAGGACAGGACATGGATGCGCGCAATGAGATGCTGCGGCAGTTACGCAACCGCCGCGAGGGCTTCAGCCTCGAGCAGGCTTTCTACATCGATCCGGACTATTTCAAGCTGGATCTCGACCTGATCTGGTATCGCGACTGGCTATTCCTCGGCCATGATTGCGAACTGCCGAAGCCCGGCAGCTATATCACCGCGCAGATCGGCGACTATCCCGTGCTGGTCGTGCGCGACCAGAAGGGCGACATCCGCGCCTTCCACAATTCCTGCCGCCATCGCGGCTCGCGCGTCTGCACCGCCGAAAAGGGCACCACGGCCAAGCTCGTCTGCCCCTATCACCAGTGGACCTATGAGCTCGACGGCCGCCTGCTGTTTGCGCGCCAGATGGCCGAAGGCTTCGACAAGAACCAGTTCGGCCTCAAGCCTGTCGCCTGCGAAAGCGTCGGCGGCTACATCTTCATCTGCCTCGCCAAGGAGCCGGCGGATTTCGCGCCGATGCGCGCGATGGTCGAGCCCTATCTCCTGCCGCATCGCCTGCGCGAAGCAAAAGTCGCTTTCGAAAGTACCATCATCGAGAAGGGCAACTGGAAGCTGGTCTGGGAAAACAACCGCGAGTGCTATCACTGCGCGGCGAACCATCCCGAACTTTGTAAGACCTTCCCGGAAGCTCCGACAGTCACCGGCGTCAACGGTGCCGAAAGCGACCCGGAAATGCTTGCTCATTGGGCGAAGTGCGAGGCTGTCGGCCTGCCGAGCAAGTTCCGCATTGATGCCGGTGGCCAATACCGCGCCACGCGTGCGCCGCTGCTGCGCGACGCCGTCAGCTACACCATGTCCGGCAAGCGCGCGGTGAAGAAGAACCTGTCGGATACAGTAACAGCCGACAAGATCGGCGCGCTGCTGCTCTATCACTATCCGACGACGTGGAACCACGTGCTCGGCGACCATGCCGTAACCTTCCGCGTGCTGCCGATCTCGGCCACCGAAACGGCAGTCACCACCAAATGGCTGGTCCACAAGGATGCGGTCGAAGGCGTCGACTACGATCTTGCCGAACTCACCCATGTCTGGACCGAGACCAACGACCAGGACCGCCGGATCGTCGAGGAAAATGCCTTCGGCATCAAGTCGCCGGCCTACGAGCCCGGACCTTACTCGGAAGAGCATGAGGGCGGCGTGATGCAGTTCGTCGAATGGTACTGCAACTTCATCGAACCGCGCCTGACCGAGGGCGAAAAGCCGGCGCTGCGCAGCGTGGCCTAAAACCATGAGCCCGAACCGTAGGACCGCGTTAGCGAAAAGTGGCTGCCGGTTTTCGGACAAGCTCATGGTCAATCAAACGGAACTAAGCGGATGAACGCGATGACGGAACTTTCCCTTTATCGGCATCTGGACGAGATGGTGCCGTGGAACGACCGGCTGCAGGTGCTGGAATGCATCGGCGTGATCGACGAGGCGTCGGAGGTGAAGACCTTCATCTTCCGCTCGGACAACCAGACCTGGTTCCGCTACCAGCCGGGGCAGTTCGTCACGCTGGAACTGCCGCTGGAAGACGGCCCGCTGATGCGCACCTACACGCTGTCGTCCAGCCCGTCGCGGCCGTTCTCCATCGCGGTCACGGTCAAGGCGCAGGCCGGCAGCGTCGGCACACGCTGGATGTTCGACAATCTGGTGCCCGGCGTCCACATCAAGGCCTACGGCCCGGCCGGCGATTTCTCCCATCACAACCATCCGTCGGCCAAATACCTGTTCGTCTCCGCCGGTTCCGGCGTCACGCCGATGATGTCGATGCTGCGCTGGCTGAACGATTGCGCGCCATGGACCGACATCGCCTTCGTCAACTGCGCGCGCCGCCCGGAAGAGATCATCTTCCGCAAGGAGCTCGAATTGCTCGGCAGCCGCATGCCCGGCCTGTCGCTCGGCTTCCTCATCGAGGAGCGCTCGAACCGCGAGGTCTGGAGCGGTCACATGGGCCGCATCGACGCCGTGCGCCTGCCGCTGCTCGCCCCCGATTTCCGCGACCGCGAAGTCTTCTGCTGCGGTCCAGACCCGTTCATGCGCGCGGTGCGCCAGATGCTCGAGGCTGCCGGCTTCGACATGGCGCATTATCATCAGGAAAGCTTTGGCGCGCCTCCGGTCGAAGTCGTTCCGGCGCCGTTCTCCGACGCCTCCACGCCCGCGCCCGATAGCGCGCCTGTCGAGCAGATCACCCCGATCCGCTTTGCGCTGTCGGATATCGATGCCGACTGCGTCTCCGGCCAGACCGTGCTGCAGACGGCCCGCGCTTCCGGCGTGCGCATATCAGCCGCATGCGAGTTCGGCCTGTGCGGCACCTGCAAGATCAAGAAGGTCTCGGGCGAGGTCGAGATGAGCCACAATGGCGGCATTCTCGACCACGAGATCGAGGACGGCTTTATCCTCGCCTGTTGTTCGAAGCCGCTCGGTGCGCTGACGGTCGAGGCCTGACCCATGGGTTCGCATTGGCAATCGGGCGCGATCGAGCGTTCCGCCGGCTCGGCTGCGTCTGTCGAAGACCTAGCCCTGTCGTGCCCGGAAGAGATCTTCCTGTCCTGGCTGCTATGGCTGCCGCAAGGCAGCGACATACGCACTGCCGCCGCCCGCGAAGTGGCGCGGCTCGATCGCCGCGCGCCGCTGCCCGATGACCTGCGGCGTCTGCGCGCACTTCTGATCACTGCCGCCGAGGGCGCGGCCTCATAGCATCTGATCTGCACAACCGGCCAAACCCGGTTGACGCTCGCCGGACGCACAGCTACCAGTGGAATCGGAATTGGTTCCGCTTCACGGCGGATGAAAAGGGAACACGGTGAGATCGACAGATCGAAGCCGAGACTGCCCCCGCAACTGTAGCCGGCGAGCTTTCTTTCAACCAGGCCACTAAAAGCGCTTCAGCGCGATTGGGAAGGCGAAAGACAAGCATAGACCCGGAAGTCAGGAGACCTGCCTTTTCCGGTCACCCATGCTTGAACACGGGGTGTGTTCAGGCGCGGTCGCCCGTGGCGGTGACATTTGAAAAAGTGTTGCCGCATGCCGGGGTTGGCCGAGGGTTCGATGTCGTCGTTTCATAGTCTGCCTGTCGATCATTTTCCTGTCTGCGGTTTGTCATCAAACCTTCGGGCGCGCTTTGCCGCCCGCCAAAAGCCTATCGGGGGCAGACATGCAGAAATCGACCATTTTGGCTGGCGCATTGGCGCTGGCTTTCACGAACAATGCCGGCGCGCAGGAGCTGGATGACGGCGCCGCGGACGTAATCAAACTCGACACGGTCGTCGTCACAACGCCGCTGCGGCGCGAGACCACGCTGGCGCGCTCGACCTCGTCGGTGACGGTCATCGACCGCAGGGAGATCGAGCAGTCGGCAGCACCCGACCTGCCGTCGCTGCTGAAGTCCTATACCGGCGTTTCGATCATTTCCTATGGCGGGCAGGGGGCGTCGGCCAATGTCTATCTGCGCGGCATGTCGGCCACCCAAACGCTGGTGTTGATCAACGGCGTGCGGGCAAGCTCGGCCACCAGCGGCACGACCTCCATCTTCAACATCCCGCTGGCTTCGATCGAAAGCATCGAGGTCGCCAAGGGCGCGCATTCGCCCCAGTACGGTGCCGACGCCATGGGCGGTGTCGTCAACATCATCACCAAACAGGGCGGAGCCTGCGCCGACGGCGGCAATGCCTGTACCACGCTCACCACCGGCGTTACCCATCCTTGGGGCGGCTATGTCTCCGGCACCGTCCAGGGCCGCAGCGAAAGCGGCGTGAACTACGCGTTCAGCGGCAGCCTGCTCGGCACGCGCGGCTATGACTTCACCACGCCGCTCGCCTGGGGTCACGAGCCGGACGATGACGGCTTCCTGCAAGGCTCGGCCAATCTTTCGCTGTCGAAGGAATTTGATTGGGGACGGCTCTATGCCGATGGTCTTTTCGCGCGCGGCCGCAGCCAGTACGACGCGACGTTCCCATCCGCAAACGAAGTCGACACCACGACCTTTGCCGGAAAAGTGGGCGCGCATGTTTTGCATTCCGACAGCTGGTCGTCGACGGTAGAACTCAGCTCCGGCCTCGATTACTCGACCAATTTCCGCGACGACGTGCCGGGTGGCGACAGCCAGTTCGACACGCAGCGCTACGGCATCTTCGCCTCGACCGAAAAACGCTTCGAGACCGGCAAGGCCAGCCACATCCTGACGGGCGGCGTCGAAGCCTATCGCGAGCAGGTCGATTCGACCGTCGACTTCGCCGTCGATTCGCGCGACCTGGCCGCACTTTTCAGCCAGTATTCGCTGGAGTACGAGGCGCTCCGCGTCGACACGGGCATCCGCTATGATCACAGCAGCCAGTTCGGCAGCGCCACCACCTACAATGTCGGCGCGAGCTACGAAGTGCTGCCCGATCTCGTGCTGCGCTCGTCCTACGCCACCGGCTTCCGCGCGCCGACCTTCAACGATCTCTATTATCCCGGCTATTCCAACCCGGATTTGAAGCCTGAAAAGTCGCGCTCCTACGAGGTCGGGCTGAACTGGCAGGCGACGGCTGGCACCAGCCTCGACCTCGCCTTTTACCAGACCTTCCTGACCGACGCGATCGCTTCCAACCCGCCGACCTACCTCCCGTTCAACGTCGCCAGCGCCCGCATAACCGGTTTCGAGGCGACGCTGGCGCACCGCTTCAGCGACGAATGGAGCGGCAAGGCCACGGTCGACATCCGCGAGCCGCTCAACCAGGACAATGGCAAGTACATTCCCTATCGCGACCGCTTCAAGGCAACGGCCGAACTCACTTACAGCCCGACCGAAGAGCTCGACCTGACGGCGAAAGTTCTCTACGGCGCGGCTCGCTATGCCAATGCCGCCAACACCGTCGAACTGCCGGACTACGTGACCGTGGACTTTTCGGCGCTCTACGCCCTCGATGCGCAGTCGCAGTTCAAATTCTCGGTCGAGAATATGTTCGACGAGGAATACGCCACCGTCACCGACTACCGCGCGCCGGGGCGCACTTTCAATCTGAGCTTTACGCGAACGTTCTGAACGGTGAGGTTCTGCATCGGGCCTCTATTGGGGCCCGGTGCCCGGAGAAAAGCATGAAACGAATCATGGCGATCTTGATGGTCTCGGTTCTCAACGCCTCTGCGGCTCTCGCCGCCGAGGCTCCGCATCGCGTCGTCTCGATGAATGTCTGCACCGACCAGCTCGCCATGCTGATCGCCGGCGAGGGCCAGCTTTATTCGGTCTCCTATCTCGCCGGCGACAGGAATGCGTCGGTGCTTGCCGATCAGGCCGGCGGCTATGTGGTCAACCATGGGCTGGCCGAGGAAGTCTTTCTCATGCAGCCGGACCTGATCATCGCAGGCACCTTCACGACGCGCACGACCGTCGAGCTTCTGCGGCGGCTCGGCTTTCGCGTCGAGGAATTTGCGCCGGCAAATTCCCTTGACGACATCCGCGAACACATTTCGCGCATGGGCACGCTTCTGGGACGGCAGGAAAAGGCGTCTGCGCTTCTGGCCGAGATCGATGACGCGTTAGCGAAGCTCCGCGCGCAGCCGCCCTCCGGCAAGACTGTCGCTACCTACTACGCCAACAGCTACACCTCCGGCTCCGGCACGCTGGTCGATGCGCTGATCGGCATCTCCGGCCTCGAAAACATCGCCGCACAGCTCGGCCTCACCGGCACGTCGAAACTGCCACTGGAGCTGCTGGTGCTCGCCAGTCCCGATCTCGTCATCTCCAGCGAGGGCGATTATCCAGGCCCAGCACTGGCCGAGGAGGGCTATGTCCACCCAGCCTTCAAGGCGCTGACAGCGGGCAAAAAGGCGGTCAACATTCCCTCGAAATATTCCATCTGCGGCGCGCCCTTCACACTTGAGGTCGCCCAGATTTTGCAGGACGCGGCGGGGGCGGCCAAATGAGCGAGACCGCCCGCTACCGCCTGCTGCTCATCGTGCTTGGCGCAGCCATGTTCGTCCTGTTCCTGCTGTCGCTCACCGTCGGCCCGGCCGCACTTGGTTTTAGCGAAAGCATCGCCGCACTGTTCTCATCGAAGGCCGGCGCCATCGCCCTCATCATGCAGGAAATCCGCCTGCCGCGCGCCATTCTCGGCCTGATGATCGGCGCGACGCTCGGCTTGTCTGGTGCAGCACTGCAAGGCTATCTGCGCAATCCGCTGGCAGAGCCGGGATTGATCGGCGTCAGCGCCACCGCCTCGCTCGGCGCGGTCATCGCCATCTATACCGGCTTCTCCGCCGTCTTCCCGCTTGGCCTGCCGCTGGCAGCGCTTGCCGGAGCCGTGCTCGCGGTGCTGATCGTGCAGGCCATGGCCGGCATGAAGGGCGGCGCGCTCACCATCATCCTCGCCGGCGTCGCCGTTTCGAGCTTCGCCGGCGCCATGACCTCGCTGGCGCTCAATCTGTCGCCGAACCCGTTTGCCGCACTCGAAATCATGTTCTGGATGCTCGGCTCGCTCACGGACCGCTCCATGACCCATGTCTGGCTCGCCGCACCTTTCATGATCGTCGGCTGGGTCATGCTCGCCTCGCTCGGGCGGGCGCTCGACACGCTGACGCTCGGCAATGACGCCGCCGCCAGCATGGGCGTCGATATGCGCCGCGTGCAGTTCCTGGCAGTGTTCGGCACCGCCGCGTCTGTGGGGGCCGCAACCGCTGTTGCCGGCGCCATCGGCTTCGTCGGCCTCGTCGTGCCGCATATATTGCGTCCGCTGGTCGGCTCGCGCCCGTCGCGGCTGCTGCCGGCCAGCGCGCTCGGCGGTGCCTGCGTTCTGCTCGCCGCCGACATTCTGGTCCGCATCATCGCGCCGGGAAAGGACCTCAAGCTCGGCGTCCTGACGGCCATCGTCGGTGCGCCGTTCTTCCTCTGGCTCGTCTACCGCACGCGGAGGAACCTGCTGTGACCCTCCTTGCCATCGATCAACTTCATGCTTCGCTCGGCGGCAAGCCGGTACTGCACGGGCTTTCGCTTGCCGTTCAGGAAGGCGAGTTCGTCGGGCTGATCGGCCCGAATGGTGCCGGCAAATCGACGCTGCTGCGGGCGGCCCTCGGCCTCATCCCCTCGACCGGAAAGATTGCGATTGCCGGCAAGGATGCAGCCTTCATGCCGGCGAAGGAGCGCGCGCATCACCTCGCCTATCTGCCGCAGGAGCGCGAGATCGGCTGGCCGGTTTCGGTCGAAATGCTGGTTTCGCTCGGCCGCGCGCCGCATCGCCCTGCCTTCGCCGGGTTGGATGCGGAGGACACGGCAAAGATCGAGGAAGCCATGCGCCGCATGGAGGTCGACGCCTTCCGCCACCGTCCGGCGACCGACCTTTCCGGTGGCGAGAAAGCGCGGGTGCTGATTGCCCGCGCGCTCGCGCAGGATGCGCCGCTGCTGCTGGCCGACGAGCCGACCGCCGGCCTCGACCCTTCGCACCAGATCACGCTGATGCGCCTGTTTGCGGAGCTTGCCTTGGAGGGGCGGGGCGTCGTCGCATCGTTGCACGATCTTGGCCTTGCGGCGCGCTGGTGCACGCGGCTCGTCCTCATCGACAAGGGCCGCATCGTTGCCGACGGAGCGCCGCGCGCGGTGCTGACGGCCGCGCGCCTGCGCTCGGTCTATGGCGTGGAGGCTTATCTCGGCGAGGCGCAGGGCGGAATGCTGGTCATGCCGCTGGACATCGCCGGCTGACGGACTTGGGAGGGCGAAACATGGAAACGCTGCAAAATCTCATTCGCGATCATCTCCGCGACTGGCAGACGGGCTGGAGCATGGGCACCTTCGGCGCAATCGCCGAGTTCCATCAGGACCGCGACGAGACGCCGGTCATCGATGATGGTTTCACGCTGTCGCGCGCGACCCGGCGCGGCGCGATCCATATCGACCGCAAGCGGCTGGATGAAGTGGTGCCGGTCGCTTATGAAACCGTCAGCCCGCGCGCCCATCGCTGGAGCCAGGCGGTCGCATTGTGCCTGCCGGAAGCGCTGGCGCGTCGTGAGGCCCGTTCCGTCCTGACAGAGCTTGGTCCCGACGACGACGCCATTCGCGGCATAGACCACACCGGCATCCTGTTCGACATGGGTCTGTCGCTCCCGCAATGCGATTTCTGCATCCGCACCAGCGATCCGAAGCTGCTGACAGTGCTGCGCGCCAATCTCGGCCATTCGCTGTTCGAGCACGACAATGCCGCCATGCCGGCCATTCTTTCCGCCCACCCGCACCGCGTCGCGCTGACCCATATCGGCCGCGTCGAGGTGTTCCAGAAGATTGGCGGCCCCGACACCGGCGGCGTCTCGCCCCCCGGTCCGCACACGCATCTGCTGCCGAAGCTGTTGCGAACCGGTCGCACCCATTCCGCCAACACGCCGATCCCGGAAGGGCTGATGCCGCTCGGTTCGCTTCACCCCGGCAATCCGGTCATCGGTGCCATGGGCGAAGACATCGAATTCGATGCTGGGCTGCATCGGCATTTCCAGGATCTTTATTCCGCCTATGGCGACCCCAATCTGGTGATGCTGAAGCGGACCGTTCTCGGCGCGCTGCAACGTGGCGGCGACCCGGAAGGTTTTGTCATTCCCGATGGCCGCTTCGAGCGCGGCGTCGTGCGCCTGGCGCTGCGCCAGCAGGCGCGGCTGGCCGAGCATCAGCAGGATTCCGAACTGGCACACCGGCTTACGATATGGCGCAGGGTGCATGACCAGCGCAGCGACGCCGAACTGGAGGACGATGATTCACCGGGGCATTGAAAGAAGAAGCAAGGATAAATTCCGGCAAGTGCAGCGCTGCCCCTCACCCTTACCCTCTCCCCGTGAAAAACGGGGAGAGGGGGGTCATCGACGTAGCGGCCAACCTTGTTCTGCCCATCAATAGGGAAAGAAGAACGAAGCTCCACGCTGACGCCCCCCTCTCCCCGTCCTTACGGGGAGAGGGTAAGGGTGAGGGGCAGCGCAACCCTCAAATCCGCTTCCCGTCCTGATCGAACAGAAACGCCCGCGTCCCGTCGAGGCCGAAGCGCGCGCCGTCGCCGGCGTTGAAGCTGCGGGCATCGCGGCTTTCCACGGTGATCGTGCCACCCTCGGGCAGTTGCGCATGCGCGTAGGTGACGCCGCCGAGACGCTCGACCAGCGTGACCTTGCCGGAAAGCGCGCTGGCTGCCCCGTCTGCCACCACGAAATGCTCGGGCCTTATGCCGAGGCTGACCGCCGTTCCAAGCTTAGGCGGCGCGCCGCGCGTCGCGACCGCCATGCCCGTCAGCCCAAGCTTCGGCGCCGCTACCATCGCCTTGCCGCCTTCCACGCCGACGACCGTCACCGGCACGAAGTTCATGCGCGGCGAGCCGATGAAGCCGGCGACGAAACTGTTGTCGGGGTTTTCGTAAAGCTCCAGCGGCGCGCCGACCTGCTCGATGCGGCCTGCGCGCAGCACGACGATGCGGCTTGCCAGCGTCATCGCCTCGACCTGGTCGTGGGTGACGTAGATCATCGTCGTGCCGAGTTCCTGATGCAGCCGCGCGATTTCGATACGCATCTGCACGCGCAATTCGGCATCGAGGTTGGACAGCGGCTCGTCGAACAGGAACACGCCAGGCTGGCGCACGATGGCCCGCCCGATCGCCACGCGCTGGCGCTGGCCGCCGGAAAGCTCGCGCGGCTTGCGTTGCAGATAGGGTTCGAGATGCAGGATCTTGGCGGCTTCCGCCACCTTGCGGTCGATCTCTTCCTTCGGCCGCTTCGCCATCTCCAGCGGAAAGCCCATATTGGTCGCCACTGTCATATGCGGGTAGAGCGCATAGGTCTGGAACACCATGGCGATGCCGCGCTTGGCCGGGTCTTCGCCGGTCACGTCGCGTCCGCCGATCTCGATGCGCCCGTCCGAGGTGGTTTCGAGCCCGGCGATCATGCGCAGCAGCGTGGACTTGCCGCAGCCGGACGGCCCGACGAAGACGACGAATTCGCCATCCTTGACGTCGAGATCGACGCCGCCGATCACCTCGGTTTCGCCGAAGCGCTTCTTCACTTTCTGGAGCGACAGGCCCGCCATGACTATACCTTCAAACTATTTGACCGCGCCGTCGGTCAGGCCGGAAACGAACCAGCGGCCGACAAGGGCGAAGAGGGCGACGACCGGAATGATCGCGGCTGTGGCGCCGGCAAGCAGCAGGCCCCAGTCGATCTGATACTGGCCGATGATGCCGGCAAAGCCGACGGGAATGGTACGCCGCGCGTCCGACACGATCAGCACCGAGGCGAACAGATATTCGGTCCACGACGAGATGAAGGCAAAGATCGCCACGCTGGCGATGCCGGGCGCGATCAGCGGCATCAGGATGCGCACGAGAATGGTGGTCGTCGGCGCACCGTCGACCACTGCTGCTTCCTCGATCTCGCGCGGGATGGTGGCAAGGAAGGAGCGCATCATCCAGATCGAGAAGGGCAGGGCGAAGGCGACATTGACGATGACCAGCGCCACCGGGCTGTCGATCAGCCCGACCTTGGCGAACAGGCCGTAAAGTGGGATCAGCACGACGACGCCGGGGAAGGCATAGGCGAGCAGGATCGTGCGGTAGAGCGCATTGCGGCCGGGAAATTCCATGCGGAAAAAGGCATAGGCCGCTGGCAGAGCCAGCAGCACCGTGAACGCCGTCGAGAACGAGGCGACGATGAGGCTGTTGATGAGATAGACCGGGAAGTCCGACGCCTGCAGCAGCTTCTCGAAATGCTGCAGCGTAAAGCTCTCCGGGATCATCGTCGGCACGCGCTGGATGATCTCGCGTGGCAATTTGATCGAGCCGGTAATGACCCACCAGAACGGCATGCAGATCAAAATCCCGATCAGCAAAAGCCCGCCATAGAGCGACAGCGCCTGTCCGAATGTGCGTTTCATCGGGCGGCCTCCTGCGCGGTCATGGCGCGCGTGGCGAGGAAGGCAAAGCCCATCAGCAGGATGCTGGTCAGCACCGAGACGGTTGCTGCCTCGCTCAGCCGATAGCCCTTGAAGGCGGTCTCGTAAATCAGCACCGGCAGCGTCTGCGTGGCGCCCGCCGGTCCGCCCGCCGTCAGCAGCCAGATCACGTCGAAGACGTTGAAGGACAAGAGCGTGCCGACCACGCCGAGTACCAGCAGCGTCGGCTGCAGCAGCGGCCAGGTGATGCGCTTGAAGCGCTGGAAGGTGCCTGCACCGTCGATGCGCGCGGCCTCGTAGAGATCGCTCGGGATGCGCGTCAGCCCGGCCAGCATCATCAGTGCGGTGAAGGGAAACCAGCGCCAGGAATTGATCAGGATCAGCGTCGTCATGGCGCTTTCGCGCGTGGCGAAGAAGCCGACCGGGCGCTCGATGACGCCCGCTTGAATAAGCAGCGGGTTGATCATGCCGCCGGACGACGAGAGCAGCCAGCGCCAGATGATGACGACGACCACAGTCGGCACGATCCAGCTCAGGATGACCCAGGTGCGGGCGATACGCACGCCGGGGAATTTCTGGTTGAGGATCAGCGCGGTCGCCAGCGCAAGTGCCGTCTGCACCACGGCGTTGCCCAGAACCCAGACGACACTGCGCCCCAGCGCGCGCCAGAACCCGGCGCCGCCGAGGATCGCGGTATAATTGGCAAGGCCGACATAATGGCCTTGCGAGCCGATCACGCCGACATCCTGAAAACTCAGGATGACGGCCTGAACCAGCGGCCAGCCGAGAACGGCCAGCAGGAACAGCAGGGCAGGCGACACGAACAGGAAGGCCAGCGTCGTGTTCTTCATCGTGTCTGTTCCCGCCCTAAGGTCTCTTACTTCTTGGCGATTTCGGACATACGTGCCTGGCCGCCCTTGACGGCGTCAGCTGCGGTCTGCCCGTCCACCACGATATGCTGCAGCGTCTCGGCGATCACGTTCTGCGCCGAGATGGCGCCGATCGACGGGAACACCTTGCCGGTGGTGAAGCCGAACAGCTTACCGGCATGCGAGTTCGAAATCATCGTCTCGACCTGTGACTTGTACTTGGTCACGGTCTTGTCGTTCCAGAACGAGTCCGCCTTGGCGCCGTCATCGGTCACCGGCAGGAACAGGCCCGGCTCCATGGTCAGGAAGCGGCCATAGTTAGCCGGCTCCAGCAGCCAGGCCAGGAAGACCTTGGCGGCGGCCTGCTTGGCCTCGTCCTTGGTCGTCAGCATGATGGCGTTGGAGTAGGAGATCGTCGCCGATTCGCTCTGGTCGTCGGCATGCGGGACAGGTGCGACGCCAAGATCGGTGGCATCGCCTTCGGCCTGCGTGTCATAGGTGTTGATGACGCCGAACTGCAGGATCATGCCGCAGGTGTTGCTGGCAAAGCAGGCCTCGGCCTCACCCCAGGTCCACGAGCCGTTGTCGGCCGGCGAAAGCTTGGCGAGCTTGCTGTAGAAGTCGTAGGCGTTGACGGTTGCCGGCTTGTCGAAGTCGATCGAGCCGTCGTCCTTGTAGATGTCGGCAGCGCCACTGTTGACCATGACGCTGTAGACGGTCTGGTCGGTATAGAGCTGCTTGTTGGCGGGAAGGCCGATGCCGTATTTGCCGTCGGTGCTGAGCTTCTCGGCGGCGGCCTGCCACTCGCTCCAGGTCTTCGGCACTTCGACGCCGGCAGCCTTCAGCACGCTGTTGCGGTACCACAGCGAGATCGCCATGTTGTAGGCTGGCACGGCCCAGACGTGATCGTCATACTTGTAGGGTGCCAGCGTCGCTTCGATGAAGCCGTGCTTGGCGTCGAGATCCTTGACCAGGTCGTCGACCGGCACGACCGCGTCGATGCCCTTCAGAACCGTGGTGAAATCGGGAATGGTGAAGAGCAGGTCCGGGCCATTTCCGGCAGCGAAAGCGGCGGGTGCCTTGGCGTAGACTTCGCCCCAGCTCTGCGGCTCCTGCTTGACCTGGATGTCGGGATGGGCGGCGTTGAATTCGTCTAGTAGTTCCTTCATGCGCTGCACGCGGTGCGGCGGCTGCTCCATGTGCCACAGCGTCAGGTCGACCGGCGCGGCATAGGCGGTGCCGGTCAGAAGCGTCGCGGCAAAGCCGGCAAGTGTCAGAAGTCTCGTCAGTTTCATCATGTAGTCTCCCATTAATTCGCGGCTCCCCTTGAGTCCGCGGAATTTCCTCAAAGATGTGGATTGCGCGGCCTGTAGCGGGCGATCAGCGCCTCGTTGGCCTCCTTGGCGCCCGGCATGTTGGCGCTGAGATATATCGGCGCGTTGATGCCGCTGGATTGCAGCCGCACGGCAGCTTCCACGAACACCGCGTTCATCAGCGCCGCCCCGATCGAGGTCGAGATCGGCCCGACACGCAATTCGCTGCCTGGCACGCTCATGGTTGCGTCGCCGGGAGGTGCTCCATTGTCGAGCACGATGTCGGCGACGTCGGCCAGCCGCGTGCGGCCATTGGCGGCCTGCCTCGAATAGATTTCGGAGGTGATGGCGATCACGGTCGCGCCCTTCGCCTTGCCGAGTTGGGCGGCTTCCACGGTCGCTGTGTTGACGCCGCTGTTGGAGACGACGATCAGCACGTCGTTCGGACCCATGGGATAGCGCTCGAAGATCGGCGCGATGATGCCGGACATGCGCTCGAAGACGGTGCCGGCAACAGCACCCTCATGCACCATCGTCGTGGACGACAGGATCGGCACGGTCAGCGCCAGCCCGCCGGCGCGGTAATGCGCCTCCTCAGCCATGGTGTGGCTGTGGCCGGTGCCGAAGATATAGACCAGCCCGTCGGCCTTGGCGGTGCGCTCGACCGCATCTGCCGCAGCCGCGATCGAACCGGCATTCTCCTCGATCAGCCGTCCGGTGCGCGCGGTCAGGTCGGCGAGATAGGCGGCGGCGTGCGGGGTATTGGTCATGCGTCTTTTCCGAGTGTCAGGTTGACCCGCATCACGAAACAGTCGCCGCGATAGACCGAGCGGACATATTCGATCGGGCGTCGCGTGGCGTCGAGCGTGCGGCGGGTGAGGATAAGGACCGAGCTCTGCATCGGTATGCCGAGAGCGGCCGCACTCGAGGCATCGGGATGCGCAGACCACAGCCTCTGCTCGGCCTCGCTCGGATAGATGCCGTAGTCCTCGCGCAGCACGCGGTAGAGCGAGTCGGTGGTGAAGTCGGCACGGTCGAGCAGTTTGGGCGCAAGGGCTGCCGGGATTTCGGTGCGCTCGAGCCCGACCGGCTCGGCGTCGGCAAGGCGCACGCGCACCAGCCGGTGCACTGGCGCATGCTCGGCAATGCCAAGGGCGTTTGCCGCTTCAAGGTCGGCCGCACCCACGCCGGCGTCCAGCACGATGGAAGAGGCGACACGGCCGCCGCGCTGCATGTCTTCGGTGAAGCCGCTCAGCGTCGAAAGCTGCTGTTCGATCTGCGGATGGGCAACGAATGCGCCGCGCCCCATGCGGGTCTCGACCAACCCGCGCCGCTCCAGAACCTTCAGTGCCTGCCGCGCCGTCATGCGGCTGTAGCCAAGCTCCTCGGCCATCTGCCGTTCCGAAGGCAGCCTTTCGCCGACCTTCAGCGTGCCGGATGCGATCTGCGCCGCGAAGTCATTCGCGATGCGCTGGTAGAGCGGTTGCTGGTCGGCGGCTATAGACGTCATGGGCACCGGTATATTCCATTGGTTTGAGTGGTATGCACCACTCAAACGCGCCCTGTAAAGCCCTTTGCCGCCTATTTCCCCAATGCTGCGTCGCGACGGGCGCGATAGGCGATGAAAGCGCTGTCCCATGCAGGTTTGACGGAAGCGTCGGGTTCATGCCGGCGCTGGATTTCACGCGTCGAGACCGAGGCCTCGCGGATCGATGAAAAGCGCCCGATGGCGGTGGCGGCAAGCAGGGCCGCACCCCGCGCGCCGAACTCGGTGCCGGCCGGCACAAGCACGGTCGTGCCGAGGCAATCGGCGATCATCTGCGTCCACATCGGGCTGCGCGCGCCGCCGCCGGTCAGCAGGATTTCGTGGCCGGTACCCTCCAGATCCTGGAACAGGTCGCGCAACGCCAGCGCCACGCCCTCATAGACCGCGCGGATCATATGCGGGCGGCCATGCCGGGGCGAAAGGCCGTGGAAGCCGGCGCGCGCCTCGCGGTTCACCACCGGCGCGATGATGCCGCTTTCGCTGAGATAGGGGAGATAGACTACGCCTTCGCTGCCGATGGGAATGGGCGCGATCATCGCCTCCATCCGGGCATAAAGGTCTGGCTCCTTCGCCAAATCGGGCAGCAGCGTTTCGACTGCCCAGTCGAGATTAAGCGTGCCGGCGACATTGACCATGGCGCGGTACCAGGTCTCGCCCGGCAGCGTGAATAGCAGGCCGAGATCGGGCGGGGTGAAGACGGGATGGTCCGAAACCACGCCGACCATGCAGGTCGTGCCGAGCACGGCCATGGCCATGCCGGCCTCCAGCGCACTGGCGCCGGTAACGGTCGCCGGCACATCGCCCGCGCCGATGGCCACCGGTGTACCCTCTGCCAAACCCGTTGCCGCGGCCGCTTCAGCGGTGACGAAGCCGCCGACAGTTTCGGAATCGGCCACCGGGGGCAGTTTGTTCGCGAGGTCTGAAACCTGGAATAGCTCGAGCATCTCGGCGCTGCGGTCCCGGTCGCGCGCGCTGCCGGGGGCGACCGCCGCCTCGGTGCGGTCGGCGGCAACCTTTCCGGTCAGCTTCAGCCGCAGAAAGTCCTTGTAGCTGAAGACATGCGCCGCGCGGTCCAGCACCTTCGGCTCATTCTCCTTCAGCCATGCCATCAGCGGCAGCGTGCAGCCCTGCTGCACCACGCAGCCGTCCGACTGGAAGATGCGCTGATAAAAGTCCGGGACTTCCACCGTGCGCCGTTCCATCCAATCCTGCGCGCGGCTGTCTTCCCAGATGATGCCCGGGCGCAGCGCATTGCCGGCCTCATCCACCAGCCATGCCCCGACCATCGCCGCCGACAGGCCAACGGCTGCGATATCCGCGCCGGTGACGCCCGCGTCCTTCAGCGCCGCCTTGACCGCCACGGTCGCCGCCTCCCATCCCGAAGCCGGATCGATCTCCGACCAGCTTGGATGCGGTCGTTGCAGACGAATGCGGTGCGCGCCCGAGCCAAGCTGCGTGCCGGCATCGTCGAATATGGCGGCCTTGGTGACGGACGAGCCGGCGTCGATGCCGAGGAAATAGCGGCTCATGCGCAGGCTCCATAGGCGCAACGCAAAGCCGGGAGAGGTCCGACGAAGACGCCGGGCGCGGTGAGGTCCGAAAAACGCATTCTATGCTCCGATGCCCAGTTCCGCGACGAAATCGTAGGCGTCGCCACGAAAGATCGAACGGCTGGATTCAACGATGCGGCCGTCTTCCAGCCGCGTGATTCTGTGGATGTCGAGTGCCGCCGATCCAATGGGAACCTGAAGCAGCTTCGCCGTCTCGGCATCGACATTGATAGCGGTGAAATGCTGCACGGCCCGCGCCGGCTTGTAGCCGCGCGCCCGGAACGTCTCGTAGAGCGAAGCGCCGACATCTTCCGGGTTGGCAAGCACGCTGGCCGGCGTCAGCGACCATTCCACCGCGATCGGTTCACCATCGGCCAGCCGCAGGCGGCGCAGGCGAATGACCGGCTCACCGGCAGGGATGCCGAGCAGGTCGGCTTCTTCCGCACTGGCCGATGCGCGTTCGCGCGACAGCCAGCGCGTTCCCGCCTCCCTGCCGCGCGACTTCATGTCCTCGGTGAAGGAGTAGAGCTGGCTCAGGCTCTGCACCAGCCGCTCCGGTCCACCGGCGACATAGTTGCCGCTGCCATGGCGCTGGACGATCAGCCCGTCCTCGACCAGCCCGACGATCGCCTTGCGCACGGTGACCCGGGAAATGCCGAGCTGGACGGCTAGCTCGCGCTCGGATGGCAGTGCTGCACCCGGCTTCAGCTCGCCCGCCGCGATTGCCTCGGCAACCAGCGTCTGCAGGCGTCGATAGGCAGGCGCCGGATCGTCCCGGTTCAGTTTGTCGGCAGAAAAAATGTCGGGAAGCGCCACGTTGCACCATAATACCAGAGTAATACCAACATAATACCAATCTGATCGCCGCCGCAATGGGCTGGTGATGGCCTGAGACGCCTCTTGCACAGCCTGCGCAAGGACCGCTATCGAGGGACGCACATGGCGTTCAGATTCCTTCACACAGCGGACTGGCAGATCGGCAAGCCCTTCGGCAACGTTCCGGGCGATGCCGGCGCGGAGCTGCGCACCCAGCGCATCGCCACCATCGGCACTATCGCCCGGCTTGCCGCTACACGCGGCGTCGATGCCGTGCTGGTCGCCGGCGATGCCTTCGACAGCAACGAGGTGCAGGACCGCACCATCCTACGCACGCTGGATGCGCTGAAACCCTTTTCCGGCCGCTGGATCTTCCTGCCTGGCAACCATGACGCGGCACTTGCCCACAGCGTCTGGAGCCGCATGCGCCAGATGGGGCTGGAGTCCAACATCACCATCGCCGACAAGGCGGAGGCGATTGAGGGCTGGGACGGCCGCGCCGTCATCCTGCCCGGACCACTGTCGCGCCGGCGCGAATCGCTCGACCAGACCGAATGGTTTGACACCGCCGCGACACCCGAAGGCGCCATCCGCGTTGGCCTTGCGCATGGCAGCGTCGCCAACCGGCTGCCGGGGGCTGCTGAAGCCAGCAACGAGATTCCGGAAACCCGCGCGCAGGCCGCCGGGCTCGCCTATCTGGCGCTCGGCGACTGGCACGGCTCGCTGAAGATCGCGCCCAAAACCTGGTATTCCGGCACGCCCGAAACCGATCGCCACCGCGCCAACAGCTCTGGTCTGGTTCACATCGTCGATCTCGACGGTGCCGCTGCGCCGGAGCGCGTCGAGGTGGTGCCGGTCGGCCACTATCAATGGCACCAGCTCGAGGCCCAATTGCTCGACGGCACCTGTCAGGCTGCGCTCGAGGCGTTGTCTTCGATCGAAAGCGAAGCCGCGCGCCGCGTCGTCTCGCTCACCTTGCGCGGCGGCGTCAGCCTGGCGGAACGCTACCGCCTCGGCACCGAGCTGTCGTCCTGGCAGCACCGGTTCCACCATCTCGATATCGATGATTCCGGCCTGTTCGAGGAGCCGACCGAAGACGATCTCGACGCGCTGGATTCGTCCGGTTTCGTGCGGCTGGCCGTCGACCGGCTGAAGGCCAAGGCCGGCGATCCGGCCGACCCGTCGAATGCCGCCGCGCGCGTCGCACTGCGCATGATGTATGTCGACCATATGAGCGGTACATGAAGCTGCGCCGCATCGAGGTTACGGATTTCCGCAAGCTCGGCCATGTCGTCATCGATGATCTCGGCGACGGCCTCAACGTCGTCGTCGGCGACAACGAGGCCGGCAAATCCACCTTGCTCGCCGCCCTGCGCGCCGTGCTGTTCGAGCGCCACCGCGTCGGCGGTGCCGCAGCCGCGGCGATGCAGCCCTACAACCAGTCGGTCCGGCCGGAAATCCGTCTCGACTTCGAAAGGGACGATGCACCGTGGCAGTTGCGCAAGGCCTTCTGCCAGCGCCCGGAGGCTGAACTTTCCGGCAACGGCGAGCGCTATACGGGCGACGCCGTCGAGGAAAAGCTGGCCGAAATGTTCGGCTTCACGCCGCCCGGTTCAGGTGGATCGAAGCCGCAGGAGCATCACGGCGTGTTCGGCCTGCTCTGGGTCGAGCAGGGCACCTCGCACCGCGCGCTTGGCGTCGGCAGCGGGCGTAACCATCTCGCTTTGGCGCTGGAAAGCGAAGTCGGGCAGGTGACCGGCGGCGAGCGCGGACGCGCGCTGCTGGCCGCCGCCGAGGAACGAAAGTCTGGCTTCTGGGACAAGCGCGACAACCCGCGCGGCGAGTTCCGCGCGCTTGCCACACAGCTTGAAGCCGATCGCGAACAGTTGGCCACGCTGCAAAAGCAGATGGCCGAGCACGATGCCCAGGTTTCGCGGCTCGCCGGGGTGCAAAATATCCTTGCCCGTCACACGCGCGACGACACGCTCAACCAGGCGATCCAGAAAGCTGTCGCTGCCCGCACGGCCGCAGCCGGCGTCGCCCGGCTGGAGGAAAAGCATCAGGCTGCCGTGGGCGGTGTGGAACGGGCACGGCTGAGGCTGGACGCTGCCATGTCCCGCAACATGGCACGGCGCAGGCTGGCCGCCGATCTGGCTGCCGACAAGTCGGAGATGGACGCAGCCAGTGCTGCGCGCAACGACACCAGCGCCGAACTTGCCCGGCTCGATGCGATCGCCGGCAAGACAGCCGCGTGTTTGAACGAAGCCGCCAGGGCCGAACAGGAGGCGGCCGGTCGCGTGCGCCGCATGGAACAGGCGATCGCGCGGCGTCAGGCCACCGAAGCGGTCGAACGTCTAACCAGCCAGTTGAAGCTTGCCGAGGATGCCGACGCGGCCCGGCGAAAAGCGACGGCAATTGCGGACGCGACCCGCTTGACCGCGAGCGACATTGCCACGCTGGAAAGTCTCGAGCGGGATCTGTATCAGGCACGCGTCAGGCTCGAGGCCGCCGGCGTCCGCATCACGCTTCACCCCGATGCTTCGCAGTCGGCGCGTCTCGACGGCAGGCTGGTTGCATCCGGCGAACTCGTTGTGTCGCGCGACGCGAAGCTTGTCCTTGAAGGCTATGGCGAGATCGGCATTCATCCCCGCGGCGGCACGGAAGACTTGCTGCGTGCCGCGGAGACCGCCGAAAAGGCATTCCAGCAGGCGTTGCAGAGGCTGGGCTTTGCCGAACTGGCTGCTGCGCGCAATGCGCTTCGCCTTCAGGAAAACGCCCGCGCGGAAGCCGCTAATCTTGGCAGGACGGTTGCTGCCGTCGCTCCCGGCGGCATCGAGGCGTTGAAACAGCAACTGGCGCGCAATGCCGTCCTGGTGAGTGCGGGCGAGGCTGCCGACAGCTCCGAGCCCGGCGATCTTGAGGCCGCGCAGCGCGAGAGCCACGAAATACGCGGCCGGCTTGCAGTTCTGGAAAGCGAGGCGAGGGCGCGGCGCGCAGTCGCCGAGACCGCTCGGCGCGAGCTGGCAGTGCTCGACGAGCGCTCCTCGGCCGCCGGCCTGCGCTACGGGAAACGCCTCGAGGAATTGTCTGCGGCACGGCAGGTCACCGGCGACCAGGTGCTGGAAGATGAACTCGCAGCCGAGCAGCAGGCTTTTCAGACCGCCGATCAGGAACGTCAGGCCGCAAGTGCAGCACTCGCCAATGCCGATCCCGAAGCAAAGCAGCTCGCCTTGCGGCAGGCCGAACAGGCCGAGACGATGATCCGCAGGGACATCACCGCGCTCGACATCGAGAAGCGCGAAATCGAGGCGGCCTTGCGCGCGCTCGGCAAGGACGGGCTTGGCGAGCAGCTTGCTCAGTTGGAAGGTCAGGTCTCACTTGGCGAAACCCGCCTGAAGACCATGACGCTGGAAGCCGAGGCGGCCAAGCTTCTGTTCAACACGCTGTCGCAGGCGCAGCGCGAGATGCGGGACCTCTGGCTGGCCCCGGTGCGCGAACGTTCCGCGCCTTATCTCCGGTTGATCGAGGCCGACAGCAACATCGTGCTGCATGACGAGACGTTCGAGATCGATCAGGTCGTGCGCAACGGCGTTGCCGAGCCGTTCGTCGGCCTGAGCGTCGGCGCACGCGAGCAGATCGCCGTCATCACCCGCATCGCGCTCGCCGATATCCTGCGCGAGGCCGGCCAGGAATCCTGCATCGTGCTGGACGACGCGCTGGTCAACACCGACGAGGCGCGGCTGGAACGCATGCACCTCATCCTGCACAAGGCGGCAGCCAACCAGCAGATACTGATCCTCACCTGCCGCGAACGCGACTTCCTGCAGCTCGGCGCGCCGATCCGGCGGATGTAGACTTCCCGTCCTTAGGGGTGGCGACGTTTTGTCTCTTGGCCTTCGGAGCCGTGGTCCCATATAAAGGCCTTGCAGGACGACCTGCGCTTTTCAAAAAATCATCCGGGGACGGCCCCATTGTTTCGGAGAACCGAAGTGATGGCGTGTGACACCCACTATCCTTTTCAAGCATCCGGCCAATCGCCGCCACGCCTGGAGCGTGCCTGTCGCTGGCCTGCTCTTCCGCGCCGTCTGGCTCGACATATCGCAGCCGATCCCGTCAAAACTCTTTGGTGGTCAAGCAGCGGCTCAGCGATTCTTTTTGTACTCCACGTTTCATTCTGTAACTGAACGATGCCAGTCTTGCAGGCGTCGAAATTCAAGGAAAATCATCATGGCTTGGGTCTATCTTTTCTTCGCGGGGCTGCTCGAGGTTGTCTGGGCTTCGACCATGAAACAGTCGGAAGGCTTTACCAAACTCACCCCGTCGATCATCACCGGCGTCGCCATGCTGGCCAGCCTGTGGCTGCTCGCGCTGGCCATGAAAACGCTGCCGCTCGGCACAGCCTACGCCATCTGGACCGGCGTCGGTGCGGTTGGCGCCTTCATCGTCGGCCTGATCTATTTCGGCGAGCCGGCGACCTTCTACCGCATCCTCAGCGTCTGTCTGATCGTTGCCGGTCTGGCAGGGCTCAAGCTCACCTCTGGCCATTGATGCCGGGGTTGGGTGCGAAACGTTAAGGAAGCAGTTCGTAAAGCTGCAACCTTTGGTGTCTATTTTGGGCCACATGCCGGCCCAAAATTGCCTTTGAGGAGAGGTTCTCGGTTCGGCCAAGGGTTTCTTCCCCCAATACATTCCCTTACAATGGTAACATTCTCTAGGGGGCGGAGAGCTTTTCGAGGCGCGCTGATGTTGGTGCGTGTGGCCTATTCGACCGCGTCTAGGAGCTTGAGTGAGAGTTGTGTTTTCCAGGACTTCGCGGGGCCTTTGCCTGCTTATCGGCATCAGCCTCGCCACCGGCATGGCCACGCCGGCGCAGGCTTTCGAGCTGTTCGGCATCAAATTGTGGGGCAGCAAGAAGGTCGATGAGTCCGAGGACGTCATCGGCGAGCCGCAGCATTATTCCGTGGATTTCGCCGTCTCCGGCGACAACGAAGACATCCAGACCAAGCTGAAGGGCACATCCGGCCTCTGGAAAGACCGTGAGAAGCCGGCCTCCGGCGTCTCCGGCCTGCTCGCCAAGGCGCGCGGCGATTATCGCCGCCTGCTGGCAGCACTCTACAGCGAAGGCCGCTATGGCGGCACCATCAGCATCAAGGTCGACGGGCGCGAGGCGGCGGATTTGCCGCCGGATGCGACCTTGCCCGATCCGGTCGCCATCAGTGTCAGCGTTGACCCTGGCCCGACCTTCATGTTCGGCGAAACCGCCATCATCAATCGCGCGCCGCCGCCGGTCATGCGCAAGGATGAAGTCAAGCAGCCCGAGGATGAAGGTTTCGTGCCCGGGCAGATCGCAAAGTCCGGCGTCATCCTCCAGTCGGAACGGCTTGCCGTCGAAGCCTGGCGCCAGCAGGGCCATGCCAAGGCGAAGATCGCCGACCGTCGCGTCGAGGCAGCACACGACCGCGATATCGTCGATGCGACGCTGACCGTCGATCCCGGCCGCAAGGCCTATTACGCTCCCGTCGAGGTGCAGGGCACCGAGCGCATCGACCCGAAATTCCTCGCCTGGATGACCGGCCTGGAGCAGGGGCAGGAATATGATCCCGACGATCTCGACCGCGCCAGCAAGCGGCTTGGCCGGCTCGACGTGTTTCGTGCCATGCGCTTCCAGGAAGGCGATGAAATCGGCAATGATGGGCTGCTGCCCATCAGCCTCATCGTGCAGGAGCGCCTGCCGCGCCGTTTCGGCGTCGGCGGCAGCTATTCCACCGTCGACGGCGCCGGCATCGAGGCCTACTGGCTGCACCGCAACCTGTTCGGCAAGGCCGAGCGCCTGCGTCTGGAGGCCAAGGTTGCCGGCATGGGCGCAACGCTCGATCCGGGCGACTTCACCTATCGCCTCGGCGCCACCTTCACCAAGCCGGGCGTCTATACGCCCGATACCGATTTCGTCGCCTCGCTCATCGGCGACCGTGAAGTGCTGGAGCCCTACACCCGCACTTCGATCAATGCAGAGGTTGGCTTCACCCATATCTTCACCGACGAGCTTTCCGGCCGGATCGCAGCGACCGGTGGCGTCTCGCGCTTCGACGACGATGTCTTCGGTCGGCGCGATTTCGCCAGTGTCGGCCTTATTGGCGGCCTGATCTATGACAGCCGCAACAACAAGACCGATGCCACCGAAGGCTATTACTTCGAGACCAATCTCGAGCCCTTCTACGAGATCAAATACGGCAACGGCGCTCTTCGCTTCACAGCCGAAGGCCGCGCCTATTACGGCTTCGGCGAGGACAACCGCATCGTGGCCGCCGGCCGCATCAAGATCGGCAGCCTCGTCGGTTCGCCGATTTCGGAAACCGCGCCGGACAAGCTGTTCTTTGCCGGTGGCGGCGGCTCGGTTCGCGGCTACGCCTATCGCAACATCGGCGTCAACCTGCCAGACGGCAATGTCATCGGCGGACGCTCGCTGATCGAGGGTTCGGCCGAGCTGCGCGCCCGCGTCACCAGCTCGATCGGCATCGTCGGCTTTGTCGATGCCGGCTATGTCGGCGCCGATTCCTTCCCGAAATTCCAGGAGGATCTGCGCGTCGGCACCGGCGTCGGCCTGCGCTACCTGACTGGCCTCGGTCCGATCAGGCTTGATGCGGCGGTGCCGCTCAATCGCCACGATGGCGATCCGAGCGTCGCCTTCTATGTTGGAATAGGACAAGCGTTTTGACCCGGATATTTCTGGCCATCGCCCTTTTCTTCACCGCGCTTACGGTTGCCGTCGCGCAGGATTCGGAACAGGCCGACCGCTCCTATCTGGTCGGACTGCTCGAAGACAAGCTCTCCACGCCGAACCGCCAGATCCGCATCAACAACATCCAGGGCGTGCTTTCCTCTGATGCGACGATCGGCGAGATCACCATCGCCGACCGCCAGGGCGTCTGGCTGAAGATCACCAATGCCCGCATCGTCTGGACGCGCTCGGCACTCCTGCTTGGCCGCCTGTCGATCGACCGGCTTGCCGCCGACCGCATCGATGTCACGCGCAAACCCTTGCCGGACGAGAGTGCGCCGGCGCCCGAAGCGGGCAGCTTCCAGATTCCGGAACTGCCGGTCTCCGTTTCGCTCGGCGAGCTCGAAGTGCCGCATGTCGTTTTCGGCCAGGACCTGTTCGGCCTCGCCTCCGAAATGGGCATCACCGGGCGCCTGCAACTGGCTGGCGGCTCGCTTGACACTGCGCTGAACGTCACCCGCCTCGACGGTCCCGGTGGCCAGCTGGCGCTGACGGCGACCTACGCCAATGCCGACCAGATTCTCAATCTCGACCTGAAGCTCAACGAGCCGGCCAACGGCATCGTCGCCAATCTGCTCGGCGTCGAGGGCCGTCCGCCGATGGCGCTGGCCCTGCTGGGCAAGGGGCCGCTTTCCGACCTCGATCTCGACCTGACGCTCGACGCCGACCAGCAGCGCGTGCTGACCGGCAAGACAGAGCTGCGCCGGCAGAGCGAAGGCCTGGCCTTCACCGCCGATCTCGAAGGGCCGATCGCCCGGCTGATCTCGCCGCGCTTCCGCGATTTCTTCGGTGCCAACACGACGCTCCAGACCTCGGGCCTCGTCCGCGACGCCGGCGGCGTCCTGCTCGAAAACCTCGATCTGGAGAGCGCTGCCCTGAAGGTGAAGGCTGCCGCCGAGACGACTGCCGACAACTTCCTGCAGCGGCTGACGCTGGACGCCAATATCGACAACGGCACCACCGAAAAGGTGCTGCTGCCGATCCCCGGCCAGAACACGGTGCAGCGCGCCAATGTGAAGCTCGCCTTTGGCGACAGCGGCAGCGATCAATGGTCAGGCGCCATCAAGGTCGACGATCTCGCCACCGAAACCTTCTCGTCGAAATCGGTCGATATCCTGCTGTCCGGCCTGGCGCAGAACCTGTCCAATCCGGCGCAGCGCCATCTCACTTTCGCGGCCAATGGCGGCGTTTCCGGCATCGAGGCCAAGCGCGCGGACGTGACCGAGGCGCTGGGCAAGGAGATCAAGCTCGATGTTGGCGGCGAATGGACCGCCGGCGCGCCGGTCAAGCTCGCCAAGGCTGAGGTCGCGGCCAACGGGTTTGCGTTGTCGCTCGCCGGCGACATCGCCGACTATGTCTTCAAGGGCGATATCGGCCTCAAGGCCAATGCGCTGGCGCCGTTCTCCGGCCTTGCGGGGCGGCAGCTTTCGGGCGCGATTGATCTTACCGCCAAGGGCACGGTCACGCCGATTAGCGGCGGCTTCGACCTCACGCTCGACGGCAACGCCGACGGCCTCGGCATCGACAGCCCGCCGGCCGACAATCTGTTGCAAGGCCAGACGCGCCTGACCGGTGGCGTCGCGCGCGGCGAGACCGGGCTGGTGGCGCGCCAGTTCCGCATCTTCAACGATCAGGTCAGCATGACGGCCGATGGCCGTTTCGCCACGGGAACCGCCGATTTCAACTTCGACCTCGCGCTGAGCGACCTAGCGCTGGTTTCGGAAAAAGCCTCCGGACGCCTGACCGCAAAGGGCAGGGCGAACGGTTCCGACGGCCTCATTGGCCTCACCTTCGGCGCCGAGGTTCCCACCGGCGCGCTGGCCGGCAAGAACCTCAAGAACGCCGTGCTCGGCTTCGAAGGCACGCTGCAGAACAGCGACCTCAATGGCCAGGTCATGGGCGACGCCTTCCTCGATGGCGTGCGCATAGAACTGGCCTCGGCAGTCGCCGTCACGGAAAACGAGAAGCGCCTCGGCGATCTCAAATTCACCGCCGGCGGTGCGCGCATCACCGGCGACGTGACGCAGGACAAGGCCGGTCTGCTCGACGGCAAACTGACGCTGGCCGCCCCCGATGTTTCCACCGCTGCCGCGCTCCTGCTCAAGGAAGCCACCGGCGCGGTCAACGCCGACATCGCGCTCAGCCATTCGGAAGGCAAGCAGAACGCCACCGTTCGCGCCGACGTGGCCGACCTTGCCGTCGACACGGTCAAGCTCGGCAAGGCCGATCTCAATGCCAAGGTGGCTGACCTGTTCAACGTGCCGATTGCCGATGGTTCGCTCACCGCAGCCAAGCTTTCCGCCGGGGGCATCAATGTCACCACCTTGCAGGCCACCGCCCAGCAGCAGGGCCAGACCACCAATTTCAAGGCCGACGCAGCGCTGGACAACGGTGCCAAGGTCTCCACCGGCGGTGCGCTCACGCCCATCGAGGGCGGCTACCGCCTGGCGCTCCAGAATGCTGACGTGACGCAAGGCAACCTCGCTGCCCGCCTGACCCAGCCGGCGGCGATCCAGATGCGCGGGCAGACCATCACCATCGATAATGTCGCGCTCGATGTCGGCGGTGGCCGCGTCACTGCGCGCGGCGAGATCGCTGACAAGCTCGACGTCGCCGTCAACATCGCCAATCTGCCGCTCGCCATCGCCAATGCCATCAAGCCGGATTTGGCGCTGGCCGGCACGGTCAACGGCACCGCCAATATCGGCGGCACGCGCGCCAGCCCGGACGTGAAGTTCAACGTCCAGGGCCGCTCCATCGCTGCCGCAGCACTGCGTCAGGCTGGCCTCAACTCGATCAATCTCGATGCCGACGGCACCTCGAGCGCCAATCGCCTGAACCTCAAGGCCGCGGTCACCAGCCCGGAGGGCCTGCGCGCCACGGCCAACGGCGTGGTGCCGCTCGACAAGGGCGCGATGGCGCTCGACATCGGGCTGGAATCCTTCCCGCTGGCTGTCCTGAACGCAGCCGCCCCCGGCCAGAATCTTGGCGGCAATATCTCCGGCACGGCCAAGGTCACCGGCCAGCTCGCCAACCCCGCCGCATCCTTCAACCTGCGCGGGGCGGGCGTACGCGCCGCAGCCCTCGATTCGGCCGGTGCCGCGCCGCTGGAAATCAACGCATCCGGCAGCTTTGGCGACAAGGTTCTCACGCTGTCATCCGCGACCGTCAACGGACCGCAGGGCCTGACGGTTTCGGCCAGCGGCCGCTTGCCCGTGTCCGGCAACGGCCTTGATCTCTCGGTCCGGGGCGAAGCGCCGCTCGCGCTTGCCAACCGCTTCCTCGCCGATCGCGGCGCGCAGGCCGGCGGCACGCTGCAGGTCAACGCCACCGTTTCCGGCAACCTCAAGCAGCCGGCGATCCGCGGCATGTTCTCCACCCAGGGCGCGGAGTTCGTCGATCCTGAAAGCAACACGCGCCTGCGCTCGATCGCCGTCATGGGCACGATCGACGGCGACCGCGTCACGCTGCGCAACGTCTCCGCCAACCTCGCCGCCGGTGGCTCCATCGGCGCGACTGGCACGGTCTCGCTCAATGCGGCGGCAAACTTCCCGGCCGATATCCGCGTGACGCTCAACCAGGCCCGCTATGCTGACGGCAACCTCGTCGTTGCCACCGTCAGCGGTGCTCTGGCCTTCACCGGCCCGCTGACGCGCGATCCGCTTCTGTCCGGCACGATCAATGTCGAGCGCGCCGAAATCACCGTGCCGGAGAGCTTCGCCGGCGGCGCGGCAGCCCTTGACGTCAAGCACATCCACCCATCGAAGGCCGTTGCCGAGACGCTGAAGCGCGCGCGTGCCAATGACGGCACACCGACGCCAACCAGCCGGCCAAGCGTCGTGCGGTTGGACATCAGCGTCAACGCACCCAACCGCATCTTTGTGCGCGGGCGTGGGCTGGATGCCGAGCTTGGCGGCTCCTTGCGCCTCACCGGCCCGGTCTCCAACATCCAGCCGGTCGGCGGCTTCGATCTCATCCGTGGCCGCCTCGGCATCCTCGGTCAGCGCATCACCTTCGACGAAGGTTCGGTGACGCTTGTCGGCGACCTTGACCCGTTCCTGAATTTCGTCGCCCGCTCGCAAGGCTCCGACATCACCGTCTTCATCACCGTCAGCGGCCGCGCTTCCGACATCGACGTCAAATTCTCTTCGCAGCCGGAGCTGCCGCAGGACGAAGTGCTGGCGCGCCTCATCTTCAATCGCGGCATCAGCGAATTGTCGGCCTTCCAGATCGCCCAGCTTGCCGCTGCCGCTGCCGAACTCGCCGGCGGCTCGAACAATTCGCTGATCGGCAGCCTGCGCGGCGCGACCGGCCTCGACGATCTCGACGTCGTCACCGACAGCGAAGGCAATGCCGCCGTGCGTGCCGGCCGCTACATCCAGGACAACATCTATCTCGGCGTCGAGGCTGGTGCCGAAGGCTCGACCAAGGGCACGATCAACCTCGACATCACCAAGGACCTCAAGGCGCGCGGCGCGGTTGGCACCGGCGGCGATTCCAGCCTTGGCGTATTCTATGAAAAGGATTACTGACCCGCACGGTTTGTCGTTATTCAGGTCCTGAGCTGAATCTCAACAAACCGAGTGACAGGTAATTCTTTTCCATCAGCCGGAGTCATCCATCATGAATCTTGCCGCCGAAATGGGCCCCGGCCTGACCGGGCTCGAACAGCTTCGGGCGCTGATCGCTTCGGGCGGGCGTCCGCCCATAGCCGAAACGCTGGATTTCCGGCTGGTCCAGGTCGACGACGGCTTTGCCGTCTTCGAAGGCACGCCCAGCCTGTCGGTCTACAACCCCATCGGCATGGTCCATGGCGGCTACGCCGCCACGCTGCTCGATTCGGCCTGCGGCTGCGCCGTCCACTCGAAACTCAGTGCCACCCAGGCCTATTCGACGCTGGAACTGAAGGTCGCCTATCACAAGGCGATCACTAAGGACACCGGCCTGCTGCGCGCCGAAGGCCGCGTGCTTTCCTTCGGCCGCCGCGCCGGGTTTTCCGAGGCCAAGCTGGTGGACCGCGACGGCAAGCTCTATGCGAGTGCGACGTCTACGCTGATCGTGATGGAGCGGTAGCGGCGGCGAGAGTTCCCCCTCTCCGTCACGCTTCGCGCGCCACCTCTCCCCCGCTTTACGGGGGCGAGGAACCCAAGTCCTGAAACGGCGCGACCTCGCAGAATCAAGGTTCCTCGCCCCGCTTGCGGGGAGAGGTGGATCGGCGAAGCCGAGACGGAGAGGGGAAGCTTTTATTCGTCCCACGACGAGAGGAGTAAAAACTTATTCTCTCCTCAACTCTCCACCGTCAACTCCACCAGATCCGCCGCAAAGCGCGTCTCGGCAAACTGGATCGGCCGCCCCTCAAGATCATCATTGATCGCAATCGCCACCAGTACGATCGCGCCGGGCGAGAGCTTCAGGTTTTCCAGATCGTCGGTATCGGCATGGCGCGCCGATACCAGTGTCGAGCGGCGCAGATAGTCATTCACGCCATAGCGCGCGAAGGATGAGGTGATCGAGCCCGTCTCGGCATAGGCTTTCTCGAAACCGGGAAAGCGCACGGCATCGAACCAGCCCGTCGCACGCCCCACGCGCCGTCCGTCCGCTTCACTCACCGTTTCCAGCCGCAGCACCGGCGCGCCTGGTTCAAGCGCCAGCGCTTCCGCCACACGCGCACTGGCTTCTTCCTGTTGATGGCCCAGAAGTATGCCGCGCCGGTCGCGCGTCTGATGCTGCATGCCTGTAGAAAAGCGCGTGCGTGCCGAGATCGGATAGGCGAGCCGCTTGCGGCTTTCGATGAAGGTGCCGCGGCCCTGTTCGGCCCGCAGCACGCCTTCCTGCACGAGCGCTGCGATGGCCGCGCGCACCGTGTGCCGGTTCACGCCAAAGTGCTCGGACAGCCAGATTTCCGGCGGCAATTTTTGCCCGTCACCGAGCGTGCCGCCGCCGATGCCATGCCGGATGCGGTCGGCGACCTGCCGCCACAGCGCGACCCCGCTGCGCCGCTCCATACTGAGTTGACTGTCTTCCGAGCCCATTTTTTCACCCCGTCATCGCACCGTCATAGACAGGCATTAGAAAGGGAGTATAATTTGTATGATTGTATAGAGCAATAGACAAATTTTGCAACGGCGGACCGGATAATGAAAACAGACAGACGGCAGGAAAGGGAAGAGGCGGCGGGCCGCAAGGCGGCAATGGCCGCACTCTCCCATGCACCCGGAGACAGGCTCAAGGCGTTGTGGGCTGAGGCCGGCTTGCCGCGTGATGCGCAGAAACTTCGAGGCCCCGAAACTGGCCTCGTCACCGTGCGCGGCCGCATCGGCGGAGGTGGTGCGCCGTTCAATTTCGGCGAGGCGACCGTCACCCGCGCCACGGTGCGGGTCGAGGGTGGGGCGGTCGGCCATGCCTATGCGCTCGGCCGCGACAAGGAAAAGGCGCTTCTCTCGGCCATCGCCGATGCGCTCTGGCAGGACGCATCGCGCCGCGCCGAGATCGAGGCCAGCATCATCGAGCCGCTGCGCGCGGAACAGCTTGCTGCCGACGAGACGCGTCGCGCCGAGACGGCGGCGACGAAGGTCGATTTCTTCACCATGGTACGCGGAGAGGATTGATGGAAACGCAGGCAATCGACGGCGGTTTCGCCGATCCAGTATTCGATGCGCAGGCGGTGTTTCGCGCCGTCATGGACGCCATGGCGCGTCCGGGCACCATCCAGCCCTGCGACGGCCTGACCGTGCCGCCGGCACCGCTGTCGCCGGTCGCGGGTGCTGTCGCACTGACCTTCTGCGACAACGACACGCCGCTCTGGCTCGATCCTGCCTTGCAGGCCTCTGCCGCCGCAAAGCACTGGCTTAGCTTTCACAGCGGCGCGCCGCTCGCGCACACGCCGGCGGACGCGCATTTCGCGCTCGTCTCCAGCCCGGCCGAGCTGATAGCGCTCGAGAATTTCGCGCAAGGCACGCAGGAATATCCTGACCGCTCGACCACGCTGATCCTGCAGGTGGAGAGCCTGTCTGCGGGCGAAAACCTGCTGCTCGAAGGCCCCGGCATTGAGAAGGCTGCGATGCTCGCGCCCACCCCGCTGCCACGCCATTTCGTCGAACAGTGGAAGCAGAACCGCGCCCGCTTTCCGCGCGGCGTCGATGTCATTCTGGCAGCACCCGAAGGCATCGCCTGCCTGCCGCGCACCACGCGTATCAAGACCATGGAGGCCTGACCGATGTATGTGGCCGTAAAGGGCGGTGATGCCGCCATTTCCAACGCACACCAACTGCTCTCCGACCGTCGGCGCGGCGACCGCTCCGTGCCCGCCTTGCGCCTCGACCAGATCGTCGAGCAGCTGGCGCTGGGTGTCGATCGCGTCATGGCCGAAGGCTCGCTCTATGACCGCGAACTGGCCGCACTCGCCCTCGCACAGGCGCGCGGCGACATGATCGAGGCGATCTTCCTCGTTCGCGCCTATCGCACCACTCTGCCGCGCTTTGGCTACACGCTCCCGATCGACACCGCCGCCATGCAGGTCGAGCGCCGCATTTCCGCGACCTACAAGGACCTGCCCGGCGGCCAGCTTCTCGGCCCGACCTTTGATTACACGCATCGCCTGCTCGATCCCGAAATCGCCGCCGGTGCGCCGGTGGCCGAACCCGAACAGCGCGAGGCCGAAGCTGGCCGAATGCCGCGTGTCTCGGAAATCCTCGCCCATGAAGGGCTGATCGAAAGCGACGGCGAACTGCCGGAAGACCACGTCACCGGCGATCTCACCCGCGAGCCGGTGGAGTTTCCGCTGGAGCGCGACCTGCGCCTCCAGGCGCTGTCGCGCGGCGACGAGGGCTTTTTGCTGGCGCTCGCCTATTCCACCCAGCGTGGCTATGGCCGCAGCCATCCCTTCGTCGGCGAGGTCCGCATCGGCGAGGTCGAGGTCGAAATCGACGTGCCGGAACTGCCCTTCGCCGTGCCGCTCGGACGCATCCGCGTCACCGAATGCCAGATGGTCAACCAGTTCAAGGGTTCGGCCAAGGTACCGCCGCAGTTCACGCGCGGCTACGGTCTCGTCTTCGGCCAGTCCGAACGCAAGGCCATGGCGATGTCGCTATGCGACCGCGCCCTGCGCGCCCGCGAGTTCGGCGAGGATGTCGTTGCCCCCGCGCAGGACGAGGAATTCGTCATCTCGCATTCCGACAACGTCCAGGCCACCGGCTTCGTCGAGCACCTGAAGCTGCCGCACTATGTCGACTTCCAGGCCGAACTCGGCCTCGTGCGCGGCATGCGCGCCGAGCACGAAGCGCGCCAGCGCGGCGACGATCAGGAAACACGGGAGGCCGCGGAATGATCGAAGGTCTCTCGCACATCACCTTCATCGTGCGTGATCTCGAGCGTATGACGGCGATTCTCGCCGGAGTCTTCGACGCTCGCGAGGTCTATGCCAGCGGCGACGACCGTTTCTCGCTGTCTCGCGAAAAATTCTTCCTGATTGGCGATCTCTGGATCGCGATCATGGAGGGCGAGCCGTTGCCTTCGCGCAGCTACAACCACACCGCCTTCAAGATCGATGAGGTCGATTTCGACCGCTATGTCGACCGCGCCAAGGCGCTTGGGCTCGACATGCGCCCGCCACGTCCTCGCGTCGATGGCGAAGGACGGTCGATCTATTTCTACGATGATGACAACCATTTGTTCGAGCTGCACACCGGCACGCTGGCCGAGCGTTTGGCGCGGTATGCGAAAGGTCTGGAGCCTGCACAATGAACGCCATCGCCACCTACAACTTCGCCTATCTCGACGAGCAGACCAAGCGGATGATCCGCCGGGCGATCCTGAAGGGCATCGCCATTCCCGGCTATCAGGTGCCTTTCGCCAGCCGCGAAATGCCGATGCCTTATGGCTGGGGCACCGGCGGCGTGCAGGTCACGGCCTCGATCATCGGGCCTGACGATATCCTGAAGGTCATCGACCAGGGCGCCGACGACACCACCAATGCCGTCTCGATCCGCGCCTTCTTCAAAAAGGTCGCCGACGTCGCCGTCACCACGGAGACGGAGAAAGCCACCATCATCCAGACCCGCCACCGCATTCCCGAAGCGCCGCTTCATGCCGGGCAGGTCCTGGTCTATCAGGTGCCGATTCCCGAGCCGCTGCGCTTCCTCGAGCCGCGCGAGACCGAAACGCGCAAGATGCATGCGCTGGAGGAATACGGGCTGATGCATGTGAAGCTCTACGAGGACATCGCACGCCACGGCCACATCGCCACGACCTATGCCTATCCGGTGAAGGTAGAGGGCCGCTATGTCATGGACCCGTCGCCGACGCCGAAATTCGACAACCCGAAAATGAACATGTCGCCGGCCTTGCAGCTCTTCGGCGCGGGCCGCGAAAAGCGCATCTACGCCGTTCCGCCCTTCACCAAAGTGGTCAGCCTCGACTTCGAGGACCATCCCTTCGAGGTCCAGACTTTCGACCAGCCCTGCGCGCTCTGCGGTGCCGAGCAGGTCTATCTCGACGAGGTCATCCTCGACGATCACGGCGGGCACATGTTCGTCTGCTCCGACACCGACCATTGCGAGAAGCGGCGGGAATCCCTCCCCCTTGAGGGGAGGGTCGGCGGCGAAGCCGCCGGGGTGGGGTCCGAGCGGCCGAGCTCGACCTCTACGAAAACCCGCGCCGAGACTATGGATAAGACCCCACCCGACCAGCCGCCTTCGGCGATTGGCCACCCTCCCCTCAAGGGGGAGGGAAAGGACACGCTATGACCGACGAACCGCTTTTCCGCGTTACATCACTCTCAAAATACTACGGCTCGCGCGTCGGCTGCGAGGACATCACCTTCGATCTCTGGCCGGGCGAGGTTCTGGCCGTCGTCGGCGAATCCGGCTCGGGCAAGACGACGCTGCTCAATTGCATGTCGACCCGGCTGATGCCGACTTCGGGCACCGCCGCCTACCGCATGCGCGACGGTACCTGGCGCGACCTCTACCGCATGAGCGAGGCGGAGCGCCGCTTTCTCATGCGCACCGACTGGGGTTTCGTCCACCAGAACCCGGCCGACGGCTTGCGCATGACGGTTTCGGCCGGCGCCAATGTCGGCGAGCGGCTGATGGCGGTGGGCGACCGCCACTACGGCAACATCCGCTCGACCGCCATCGACTGGCTCGGCCGCGTCGAGATCGACGAGGACCGTATCGACGACCAGCCGCGCGCCTTCTCCGGCGGCATGCGCCAGCGGCTCCAGATCGCGCGCAATCTCGTCACCGGCCCGCGTCTCGTCTTCATGGACGAGCCGACCGGCGGCCTCGATGTTTCGGTGCAGGCGCGCCTGCTCGATCTCCTGCGCGGCCTCGTCACCGATCTCGGGCTGGCGGCCATCGTCGTCACCCACGACCTCGCCGTGGCGCGGCTCCTGTCGCAGCGCATGATGGTGATGAAGGACGGCCGCGTCGTCGAAACCGGCCTCACCGACCGCGTGCTCGACGATCCCCGCGCGCCCTACACGCAGCTTCTCGTGTCTTCGATCTTGCAGGTCTAGGCGCGTGATCCTGAAAAGTGGAACCCAGTTTTCGGACAAGATCACGCGTAAATACGAAAGAGACTAACATGCCCACCCCCGTCGTCGTCTCCGAAGTCGCCAAGAGCTTCACCATGCATCTGCGCGACGGCATCAAGTTGCCGGTCGTAGCCAACGTCTCCTTCTCGCTGAAATCCGGCGAATGTGCCGTGCTCGGCGGGCCGTCGGGCGCGGGCAAGAGCTCGATCCTGAAAATGCTCTACGGCAACTATGCCGTCGATGAAGGCCAGATCATCGTCAGCCATGGCGGCGAACTCGTCGATCTCGCCACCGCCAGCCCGCGCACGATGCTGCGGATCCGCCGCGATACGATCGGCTATGTCAGCCAGTTCCTGCGCACGGTGCCGCGCGTCTCCGCACTCGATGTCGTCGCCGAACCTCTGGTGATGCTCGGCGAGGACAGGGATGCCGCCCGCGACAAGGCGCGCGAACTGCTTGCCCGCCTCAACCTGCCGGAAAAGCTCTGGCTGCTTCCGCCTGCCACCTTCTCGGGCGGCGAACAACAGCGCGTCAACATCGCGCGCGGCTTCATCACCGCGCATCCGGTGCTGCTGCTTGACGAGCCGACGGCCTCGCTCGATGCCGTCAACCGCCAGGTCGTGGTTGATCTGATCGCGCAGAAGAAAGCCGCGGGCGTCGCCCTGCTCGGCATCTTCCACGATCAGGACGTGCGCGAGGCGGTCGCCGACCGCATCATCGATGTCACCGAATTTGCAGCCGGAAAGATCGCAGCATGAGCGGCAAGCTTTCGGAAGAGCCGCGCGTCCACTCGACTGCCGAAGTCAGCAACTCGACGCTCGGCCGCTACACCGAGATCGCCGACCGCTCGCGCATCCACGAAACGACGCTCGGCGACTATTCCTACGTCATGCAGGATTGCGGCGTCTGGTGCGCGGCCATCGGCAAGTTTGCCAACGTTGCCGCCGCCGTGCGCATCAACGCCACCAACCACCCGACATGGCGGCCGACGCTGCATCACTTCACCTACCGCGCCTCCGACTACTGGGACGACGCCACCCACGAAGAAGAGTTCTTCAACTGGCGCCGCTCCAACGCAGTGACCATCGGCCACGACACCTGGCTCGGCCACGGCTCGACCATCCTGCCCGGCGTCACCGTCGGCGACGGCGCGGCTGTCGGGGCAGGGGCAGTCGTGTCGAAAGATGTCGCGCCCTACACCATCGTCGGCGGCGTGCCGGCCAAGCCGATCCGCGATCGCTTCGACCGCAAGACCGCCGAGCGCTACCAGGCGCTCGCCTGGTGGGACTGGGACCACGCGCGGTTGCGCACGGCGCTGGATGATTTCCGGGCGTTGGATGCGGAAGCGTTTCTGGAGAAGCATGGCGGGTAGGGTTTCGGCATCTGGAACTAAGCCGCTCCCCCTCTCCGTCGCGCTTCGCGCGCCACCTCTCCCCCGCCTTGCGGGGGCGAGGAACTGCTACTTGCTGACGTTGCGGAAGTCGAGGCCTAGCAGAACTTTGGCTTTCCTCGCCCCGCTTGCGGGGAGAGGTGGCTCGGCGAAGCCGAGACGGAGAGGGGTCTTGCAGCGTCAAAGCGATTGCCCCAAACATTCGCCCTCAGCCATCAGCCCTCATCCCCCACCCACATTCCATCCCCGCCCACGCTCACCGAACATCTCATAGCCGGCTTCGGTAATCGCCACAGTATCCTCCAGCTTGATAAATCCCCGCGTCGGATGAAGCATGGTCGTCTCCACCGACAGCACCATGCCGGCTTCCAGCGGCTTGCCGGCATCGACGCCTTCATAGGCGACAGGGTGGTTGGTCATCAGGAACGGTGCTTCGTGGCTGATCAGCCCCATGCCATGGGCGAAGAAGTCGGTGAAGGCTGCACTTGGCGAAGCCTTCAGCGCCTTTTCGGCATGGGCGATCATGTCGCCGCCCAGCGTGCCGGCGCGGCACAGCGAGAATGCCGCCTGCTGTACCACTTCGATCTCGGCCAGCAGGTCCTGCAATTCCTGGTCCGCCTCGCCCATCACGCCCATGCGGCAGAGGTCGCCGATGTAGCCGCGATAATTGCCGCCTGAATCCAGCGACAGCACCTCGCCCTTGTTCCATGTCTGGGGCGAGACGGCGCGGTTGTGGCTGGCGCCGAGGGTCAGCAGGCAGTATTCGAACTGCAGGCCGCGATTGGTCTCCTCGCGGCGCAGGGCATCGACGATCTCCTGCTTGCTCGCCCCGGCGCGGGTGCCCGTGAAGACGGCCGTCATCGAATCGGTGATCAGTTCGGACGCCATGCGCAGCTTTTCCAGTTCCTGCGGCGTCTTGATGGCGCGCAGGCGCTCCAGCGTCGAAGTGGCGTCAACGAGTGTCGCGCCAGGCAGGGCGCTTTGCAGCACGCCATGCGCGTCCGATGGCATGAAGGGCGGCTCGATGCCGATGCGCGCCGTGTCCTTGCCGATCTTCTTCAGATGCTCGGTCGCAAGCTTTGCCGCATCGGCCGACCCCCATGTCGCGGTCTGCACCGACGGCGTCCAGAACGGATTGTTCTGGTGCTCGCCGCCCTCCATGCGGTTGCCGACATAGGCTGCATGGTCGGGCTTACCCTTCTCGTAGATCAGCACCGGCAGGTAGCGGCTGTGGCCGATCGCTTCCATCGCCGAGAAGAAGATGAACCTGTAGCCGCCGAGCAGATACTGGACGTTGTGCTTCGACGTCGCGACCAGCACGTCGATGCCAGCCTCGTCCATCAAGCCGTCGAGCTTGGCGTGATCGAACGGAACCGTGCTTTGTCGGGCAGCAGTCGTGGTGATATTCATGACATTTCTCCCTGAATTCCTCCGCCGCTGGCCGGTCTGCCGCCGGCCTCTCGGCTAACTCGTGATCTAGCGCTCACGCCCGCGTCGGCACCGGCAGGCGCTCGAAATAGTCCTGATGCTCGCGCGCCACCCGCGCCGCTTCCTCGGCATTGCCGCTGGCGATGGCGTCGATGATCGGCTGGTGGCTGTCGGCGATCTCGACCAGATCCAGCCCCTCCGTCAGCATGGTGATGGTAGTGCGCGTCTCGATCTGCAGCGACTGCCAGATGTTGAGCAGCAGCCGGTTTTTCGCCGCCTCCATGATTGAGCGGTGGAATTTTACCGAATGCTCGACCACGCCATGCGTGTCGCCGGCCACTGCGGCGTCGCGCATCAGGTCGACTTCGCGCTGCAGGTAATCGAGGTCGCAGGCGCGTTGCGTGGTGGCGATGCGCGTCGCCTGCTCCTCCAGCGCGCCGCGCACGGTGTAGATTTCGCGCAGGCCATCGCCCATCACTTCGGAGACGTAGGTACCACGCCGGGGCAGGTTGGTGACGAGGCCGGTCGCTTCCAGTTCCCGCAACGCCTCGCGCACCGGCCCCTGGCTGGTGCCGAATTCCTCGGCGATGCGCAGTTCGATCAGCCGCTCGCCGGGGTCGTAATGCCCGCCGAGGATGCGGCGCAGCAGCACCTCCTTCAGCCGCTGCCTCAGCGGCGTGTTGACGAAGCCCGTATCCGGCAACTTCCCCATCTCCGCTTTTACCCTGCGCATTTCGCTCATCGAATGTTCTGCCGAATCCATCTGCTACTGCGTTGCAGCATCTTATTTGGTCGGACCAGAGTTGACAAAGCGATTTTGATTTATCGATAATAGATAATCAAGGCCGAAGACGGCCAGCGCAACAACCAGCGCAAACAGATCGCCTGATCTCTGGGAGGAGACCATGCTTCAGACCGTGGCAATGCCGGGCTCCGTGCCCGAAGCACAGCGATTCCTGTCGAGCCTGGAAGGCGCGATCATCCTCGCCGGCGGCACGGTGGTCATGCCGGTGCTGAACTACGGCACCGATGCCTTCACCAGCCTCGTCAGCCTGCGCAAGGCCGGGCTATCGGGCGTCAGCGTCGAAACTGGCAAGACCACAATTGGAGCGGCAACCACGCTTGCCGAGTTGGAGGACGAGAAGGCGCTGGCCTTCCTGCGCCCCGCTCTGGACACCATCGCCTCGCCCACCATCCGCAACATGGCGACCGTCGGCGGCAATCTTTTCGTCAAGCAGCCCTATGGCGATCTTGCCGTCTGCCTGATCGCGCTGGGTGCGACGGTCACGATTGCGGGCGCGGAGGGCGAGCGCATCGAGTCCGTCGAGCAGACCGTCTCAAGCGGCGTGAAGGCAGGCGAAATCGTCACGCAGGTCAGCTTCGCGCTCCCGCCCAAGGACGCGTTCAAATTCACCAAGGCGACACGCAAGGCGTTCAACTCTGCCGCAATCGTCACGGTCGCTGCGGTCGTGGTGCTGGAAGGACGTGTCGTCTCTTCCGCCCGCATCGCGCTCGGCGGCGTGGCGAAGACGCCGGTTCGTGCAACGTCCGTGGAGAAGGCGCTGACGGGAAAACCCTTCGACCGCGCGCATGTCGAAACAGCAGCCAGCGAAGCCTTGAAGGACATCGACCCGGCCGACGATGCCTATGCCAGCGCCTGGTACCGGGCGCGCGTGACGCCGGTGCACATCAGGCGGGCGTTGCTCGGCGAATAATCGGTACCAGCGAAAGATAAGCCACCGGGAGGGTAAGCCATGAAGCATTCCGTCGTATCGCTCACCATCAACGGCGCCGAGCGTCAGATGCTGGCGGCCCCCGGCACGACGCTGATCGACGTGCTGCGCGAGAGCCAGGGGCTGACCGGCACGCGGCGCGGCTGCGAGCAGGGCGCCTGCGGCACCTGCACCGTGCTGGTCGACGGCAAGACGGCGATGTCCTGCATGCTGCCGGTCGAGACGATCGAAGGCGCGCATGTCGAAACCATCGAGGGCCTGACACCGCCTCAAGGGCTGCATCCGATCCAGGAGGCCTTCCTCGAAGGTTTTGCCACCCAATGCGGCTTCTGCACCTCGGGCATGATCATGGTCGCGGCTGCCCTGCTGGCAAAGAATCCGAACCCGGCGCGCGAGGATGTCGTGCGCGCCATCTCCGGCAACATCTGCCGCTGCACCGGCTACGAGGCGATCATCGACGCCATTCTCGATGCCGCCGTCAGGGTCAAGTCGGCCAGCCGCGCCGAAGCGGCGTGAGAGGACGCACGATGGAAAAGATTGACGCCAGCTTCTTTGCCAAAGAACGTGAGGCCGAGCTTTCGGTCGTCGGCGAAAGCGTCCAGCGTGCCGATGCGCGCGGCCATGTCACCGGTCGCACACAGTTCTACGAGGATGTGAGCTTCCCCAACACGCTGCACCTGAAAATGGTGCGCTCCACCCGCCATCACGCGATGATCAAGAACATCGACACCGAGGCTGCCATGAAGGTGCCGGGCGTCGTGCGCATCCTCACCTACAAGGACGTGCCCAACAACTGGTACACGATCCTGAAACTGATCGGTGTCGGCCCCGACGACGAACCGGTGCTGCCGGAAGACCGCGTGCTGTTCATGGGCGAGCAGATCTGCGCCGTGCTGGCCGAGACGCCGCAGGCAGCCCTCGAAGCCGCGCGCCGCGTGGTGGTCGACTATGAAGACCTGCCCCCGGTCTTCGATGTCGAGGAGGCGATGACCTCCACGCCCTTCAAGAAGGATGGCACCAACTACTTCGTCTATGAGGGCCACAATTGCCGGCGCATCCGGTTCGGCGATGTCGAAAAAGGCTTTGCCGAGGCCGACCACGTCATCGAGCACCGCTACGATTCCTCGCCCATCGAGCACGCGCCGACCGAGACCACCGGCTGCACGGCAAAGCCGGAGGGCAATGGCCGCATCACCATCTATTCCAACACGCAGGCGCTCTATTTCACCCTCGACAATATGGCGCTCATCCTCGGTGTCCCCTTCAACAAGCTGCGGCTGGTCGGCGGCACGGTTGGCGGCGGTTTTGGCGGCAAGGTCGATGTCATCGTCGAGCCGATCGCGGCCCTGGGCGCCATGCTCACCAACCGGCCGGTGAAATATGCCTACAGCCGCGCCGAAGAGATGCAGGTGTCGTCGCCGCGCGCCGCCGAGCGCATCTACATCAAGGACGGCGTCATGAAGGACGGGCGCATCGTCGCCCGAAAAATCACGCTCTATGTCGATGCCGGCGCCTATTGCCGCCATTCCACCTACGGCACCACCAAGGCTGCCGCCCACATGCCGGGGCCCTATACGATCCCCAATGTCCATGTCGACGCCTATTGCGTCTACACCAACCGCACGCCGTCCTCCGCCATGCGTGGCTTCGGCGTGACCATCGGCGATTTCGCGCTGGAATCGCAGATGGACCAGATCGCGCGCTTCCTCGACATGGACCCGATGGAACTGCGCCTGCTCAATGCCTATCGTGACGGCGACATGAAGGCCCATCGCAAGAAGGTCGATGGCGCCGCCTTGGTCGAAGTCATCCAGGCCGCCGCCCGTCAGACCGGCAAGCAGCTCGCGCCGCGCTTTGCGAAAATGTCGTCGATGAGGAGGGAGGGCTGAGCATGGAGCTTACCCCCACCCTTGTTCCCTCTGGGCAATCGCATATGGCACAGCCTACCCCCACTCCGGTTTGCTTCGCAAACCACCTCTCCCCCTCAAAAGGGGAGAGGAAGGGCGCCAGCCTTGCAGACGTTTCCTCTCCCCCGTCGATCGGGGGAGAGGTGGCGCGCGAAGCGCGACGGAGTGGGGGTCGAATTTCATATGGAGATGCAAAATGGCGAGGCTGAAGGGCCGCGGCGTTGCGGCAGTGAACTATCCCACCGGCATGAATCTTGGCGGCGACCCGTCTCAGGCGCTGATCCACGCGACGACCACCGGCAGCTTCGTCATCACGCTTTCCTCGGTCGATCTCGGGCAGGGCATCAAGACCGTCGGCGCGCAGATCGCCGCCGAAACGCTGGGCGTGCCCTATGAAAGCGTGATGATCGACACCGCCGACACCGACACCGGCCCGCACTGCATGGGCACGTTCGCCTCGCGCGGCACGCACCGCATCGGCAACGCCATCATGATGGCGGCGAAGGAAGCGCGCGAAGTGATGATGAGCGTGGCGGCGACGGAGCTGGAAGTCGACGCCGGCGATCTCGTCACCGACGGCAAGGGCCGCATCCATGTCAATGGCGCGCCCGACAAGGGCATCGCCGTGCTCGATGTCGCGCTCGCCGCCCATTTCAAGCATGGCAGGACCATCTCGGGACGCGGCATGTATCTCAAGCAGAAAAGCGAGGTCGTGCCCGAAACCGGCGAGATGGACCCGGATTCCTGCCAGGCCCATGCCTGCACCATCGCCGAGGTCGAGGTCGATGACGAGACCGGCGACGTCACCGTGCTCAAGATGACCAACGCCTATGAGATCGGCCGCGCCATGAACCCGGCGCTCGCCCACCAGCAGATCGTCGGCGGCGCCTGGATGGGCATCAGCCACGCGCTCTACGAGACGACGGAGCCCTATTATCCCAGCCGCGCGCACGGCCCGCTCGATTTCTCCGAATATCTGATGCCGGGGCCGGGCGACATCGCCGAGATGGATTCCGTCATCATCGAACGGCCTTCGTCGAACGGTCCTTACGGCGCGAAAGGCATCGGCGAAATGACGGCCAATTCGCCCATTCCAGCCATCGCCAATGCCATCTTCGACGCCTGCGGCGTGCGCGTCACCTCCATGCCGATCACGCCCGAAAAAATCCTGCGCGGCCTTGATGCGCTGCGCGGCAACCCGAACTGAAATCGAGAGGACAATGGAATGATCAAAGTCATGGCCCTGATGAAGCGCAAGGACGGTATGAGCTTCCAGGACTTCCGCAAATGGATTCTGGAGGACCACGTTGCCTTCGCCCGCAACCTGCCGGGCATGCGCAAATACACCTCCAACGTGCTCCGCGCCGAGAATGCCGAGGCACCCTTCGACGGCGTTTCGGAAATGTATTTCGACAGCGAGCAGGCCATGGCCGACGCCTTCGCCACCGAGGCCGGCAAGGCGGCTGGCGGCGATGCTGCCGCGCATTGTTCCAACCGGTTTCGGATGATTTGTGACGAGAAATTGCAGTTTTAGGGATTGTGATGCAACCGCAGGCGCCCCCCTCTGGCCTGCCGGCCATCTCCCCCTCAAGGGGGGAGATTAGCAGCTCGCCCGTCCCGTTCATCCTGAAACGTTTGCGACTGGCGAAAGCCGGGAAGCAGCTAATCTCCCCCCTTGAGGGGGAGATGGCCGGCAGGCCAGAGGGGGGTGCTGCCGTCAAACCTACGTCGAGGGCCTCATGCCCTCGCCCCTAACCCAGGACCAGCTCGACGCCTCCCTCGCAGCCGCCGGCTACCTAGCCGACGAGACGCTGGTCACCGCCCTCTACCTCGCGCTAGAGCTCGGCAAGCCGCTGCTGCTGGAAGGCGTGCCGGGCGTTGGCAAGACCGAGGTCGCCAACACGCTGGCGAAAATCCTCGGGCGGCAATGCGTGCGCCTGCAATGCTATGAAGGCATCGATGCCTCGCGGGCGCTCTACGACTGGGACCATGCCCGCCAGCTCCTGGCAGTGCGCGTGGCCGAGCGCGGCGGCAAGGTCGAGACCGCCGACCTCTACGCGCCGGAATTCCTGATCGAAATGCCGCTGCTGAAAGCACTGCGCAACGCCGGCACGACGGTGCTCCTGATCGACGAAATCGACCGCGCCGACGATGCTTTCGAGGCGTTCCTGCTTGAGTTCCTGTCCGATTTCCAGATTTCCATTCCCGAAATCGGGACGGTGAAGGCCGGCCAGCCGGTCGTCACCATCCTGACCTCCAACCGCACCCGCGAATTGCACGATGCGCTGCGCCGTCGCTGCCTCTACCACTGGATCGACTATCCCGACCGTGCCCGCGAACGCGCCATCATCGAGCGCCATGCGCCCGGCATCGCGGCGGAAGCGGCTGATCGGCTGGTCGAGGCGGTTGCCGCCATCCGCCGCCTGCCGCTGATCAAGCGCCCCGGCATTGCCGAGAGCATCGACTGGGCGCGCGCGGCGGAAGTTCTGCACCGCGACGGCACGCCATGGCCCGACGCGCTGAAGCGCTCGCTCGGCCTGCTGGTAAAGGATCAGGAAGACTTTGGCGTCATCGAGCGCGCGGGCGTGATATGAGCGCCACCGCAAACAGCCTGCCGGCAGCGCTGGGCACTGAGCTGCTCGCCGGTTTTCCCGCAGCGCTGCGCGAGGCCGGCCTGCCGATCGACCCCGGCCGCGCGATGAATTACCTTCACGCCGTGCGCGTGTCGCGGCTTTCTGGCATCGGCGATCTGGCGCGCGCCGGCCGCGTCACGCTCACGGCCTCACCGGAAGAATTTCCGCTCTACGATTCCGTGTTCGAGGTTTGGTTTGGCGCCGCCCCCATTGCCGGCGTGGTCAAATCGCCGGACGAGCAGGAAAGCCCGCGCAGCGACCGCCCGCAGGGCAGCGACCAGCGTCTCGATCTGCTCGATGGCGATGCCGCGGGGCAGGCGGCTGCCGACGATCATGTGCGCAACCGCAAGAATTTCGCCCGCGCCGGTGAAGACGACCGCGACACGCTTGCCCGCATGCGCCGCCGCCTCGACCGCCTGCCGGCAACGCGCAGTCGAAGCTGGCGGCCGGCTCCGGCGGGCCATCGCATCGACCTTGCCGGCACCATCCGCGCGGCGCGGAAAACCTTCGGCGAGACGCTGCGGATTCTCAGGCAGGCGCGGCCGGAACGCCCGCGCCGGCTGCTTCTCCTCATCGATGTTTCCGGCTCGATGAAGGCGCAGTCGGAGCCCTATCTGCGCTTCGCCCATCTGCTGACGCGGCAGCGGCCCAAGGTCGAGACCTTCTGCTTCGGCACGCGGCTGTCGCGGGTGACGAAGGTGCTGAAACACCGAAATGAGGAGCAGGCGCTGGCCGGCCTCGCCGACATCGTTTTCGACTTCGACGGCGGCACGCTGATCGGCCGCTCGCTCGAGGATTTTCTGAGTGTCTCGCGCCACACCGCCCTCGTGCGCGGCGCGGTGGTCATCGTGTTTTCCGATGGGCTGGAGCGCGGCGATCCCGGAGCTATGGTCCACGCCGTCGAGCGTCTGTCCCGCCTCGGCCACCGGCTCGTCTGGGTCACGCCGCTGGCCGCCGATCCGCGCTACCGCCCCGTAACGCGCGCCATGGCCGGCATCCTGCCCAGCCTCGATCTCGTCGCCGATGGCGGCAGTCTTGCTGCGCTGGAGCGGTTGGTCGGCGATCTCGCCGGGCTGGAACGGCGACCGCGAAGACAGGCCGGGCGGCAATACAGCGGTGCGTCCTTCGAGGCTCCCCTTCGACAAGCTCAGGGTCGCACCTCAGGATGAGGGAGGGCGTGCCGGCCGAAGCCCTCATTATGAAAGCAGGAGTATCTCAAGATGAGGAAGGATAGCGCCCACTTCCCTCATCCTGAGGTGCGAGCCCTCGTTGCCGCCGGAGGTGGATGCATTGCCATTGGCGGGCGAGCCTCGAAGGACGCACGAACGGCAAAGCTGATGTTTCGGAGCCACCAAATCAGGAGCCCATCATGATCAAGATCATCGACGGTCATCATCACATCTGGCGGCAGGCCGATCTGCCGTGGCTGCAGGGGCCGATGGTGCCGCGCATTTTCGGGCCCTACGAATCCATCCGCCGCGACTATCCGATCGAGGAATTTTTGGCCGATATCAAAAGCTCGAATGTCGAAAAATCCGTCTATATCCAGACCAACTGGGCAAAGACCGGTGCGGTCGATGAGGTCGCCTGGGTGCAGAGCGTGGCCGACGCGCATGGCTGGCCGCACGGTATCGTCGGCTATGCTGACCTGCTCGACGACAACGCCGGCGCGACCTTGAAGCGCCAGGCGAAATTCCCGCTGATGCGCGGCATCCGCATGCAGCTGCACTGGCACAAAAACGAGATGTACCGCTTCGCCGCTGATCCCGATCTGGCCAGCGATGCGCGGCTCAGGAAAAACATCCGGCTGCTGGCCGAACACGGCTGGTCCTTCGACCTCCAGGTCTTCGCCTCCCAGATGAAGGGTGCGGCAAAGCTCGCCAAGGACAATCCCGACATCACCTTCGTGCTCCAGCATGCCGGCATGCTCGAGAACCTGTCGCCCGCCGGGCGAAAGTCATGGCGTGAGGGCATGAAGCGGCTGGCCGATCAGGAAAACGTGGTCAGCAAGCTTTCCGGCCTCGGCACCTTCATCCACCGCAACGACGCCGCCCACATCCGCGACGTCGCCACGGAGACCATCGCCCGGTTCGGGCCTGAACGTTGCCTGTTCGGCTCCAATTTCCCGATCGAGAAATTATGGACGAGTTACGCCGATCTCGTCACGGCCCATCGCACGGCGCTGTCGTCCTTCCCGGAGAAGGTGCAGAAAGCGGTGCTGCACGACACGGCAAGGCGGGTTTATCGGCTGGAGTAAGCCTCCCTCAGTGCCCCGCGCCGCCGCCATCCATCAGCCTTCTTCGCAGCGCATTGGAAATATTGTCGAAGATGAAAACCACGATCAGGATCAGCAGCACCATATAGGCGACATTGGCCCAGTTCGAATTGGTGCGCATCGCCTCCCATAGCTTCAACCCGATGCCGCCTGCGCCGACGGCGCCGATGATGGTCGCCGAGCGCGTGTTGGATTCCCAGAAATACAGCGCCTGGCTGAGGAACACCGGCAGCACCTGCGGCACCACGCCGAAGCGCTGCACGACGACCGGCGAAGCCCCCACCGAACGCACGCCCTCGCGCTGCTTGTCGTCGACATTCTCCAGCGTCTCGGAATAGACCTTTCCGAGCGTACCCGTATCGGTGAAGAAGATCGCCGAAATGCCGGCCAGCGGCCCCGGCCCGAAGGCGCGGGTGAAAAACAGCGCCCAGATCAGCATGTCGACCGAGCGCAGGAAGTCGAAGAAGCGCTTGGTCAGCTGGTTGGCGAAGAAGTTGGGCGTGATGTTGCGCGCCGCCATGAAGGCCAGCGGGAAGGCGATGAAGGAGGCGAACAGCGTGCCGACGAAGGCCATGACGATGGTCTGCAACAGCTTGGTCCAGACGTCGCCATGCTGCCATTGCGAATTGTTCCAGATATTGTCGAAGGCAAGCGCCGCGTTCGACATTTCCGGCTTGATCCGCTCGCCCGAGGTGATGAGCCCCGCCACCTCGGAGAACGATTTGCCCCAGAAAGGCGAGTTCGGGTCGAACACGAAGTTCGGCCAGCCGAAGAACCTGCGGCTGATCGACACCCGCTCCGGCGAGATGCGCGCCTCGCCGGCAAAGCCGAAATCGACCTTCACCTCATCCTCGCGCAACGTCGCCCAGCCGGGCAGCGCGCCTTGCGGCTTGGCGCCGTCCGGTTCCAGAACCATGGTCAGCGTCTCGCCGCGATGGTCGACGGTAACCAGCTTGCTGTCTGCGCTGACGCTGCCGCTTGAGCCGAAATCCACGGTCACCCTGTCGCCGGCCTGGTTCACCCAGTCCGGGTTCGGATTGTTACCCAGCGGCGAATAGCGCGGATAGGTGATCTTGGCCTCGGTGCCGGTGAACCGGATCGTCGGGCGCAGATCGTAGGAATACCATTGCCGCGCATAGAGATTGGCGCGCTCCCACTGGCCGCCGGCAATCACCGTGCCGATGGAAAAGAACCACCAGCAATAGACGACATAGAGCAGGCACCCCAGCGCCACGAACAGCGGCGTGTAGCGCTTCAGCACGGAGCGATGGAACACGTCCGGGTGACGGGTTTCGATCTCGGCGAGTTGTGCGGCGGTCATGGTTGCCATGGTCAGCGTCCGAAATCGAAGGATTGCGCACCGACCAGCTTGCGGCGCAGCCAGGCCGAGAACTGGTCTACGGCGACGACGGTGGTGAACAGCAGGAGGATGATGGCGAGCGTCTTGGCCTCATGGCCGCGGCCGATCGAAAGCCGCAGCTCCTCGCCGATGCCGCCGCCGCCGACCGCGCCGATGATGGTCGAGGCGCGCACATTGATCTCGAGCCGCAGCAGCGCATAGGACATGAAATTCGGCATCACCTGCGGCACGATGGCGAAGCCGACGCGCTCGAACCAGTTGGCACCGACGGCGCGAAGGCCTTCCTCGGCCTTCATGTCGGCATTCTCGACCACCTCGTAGAACAGCTTGCCCAGCGCGCCGATGGTGTGGATGCCGACGGCGAAGATCGCCGGGATCGCGCCAAGCGACAGCACGGCGGCGAAGAAGCCGGCGATGACGATTTCCGGGAAAGCGCGCAGCACTTCCATGTAGCGCCGCACGACGAAGCGCAGCATCCGGCTGGCAACGAGGTTCTTGGCGGCGAGGAAGCAGAGCATGAAGCCGAAGACGAAGCCGATCAGCGTGGAAAGGGCTGCGATGTTCAGCGTTTCCAGCATCTTGTAGAAATATTCGGGCACGTAGAGGCCGGAGCCGAACAGATAGACGCGGCCTTCGGGATAATCGTATTTCAGGCTGCCGTCGAAATAGGGCGAGGGCAGGTCGAACATCGCGCGCCACACCTCCCAGCCGTCGCGGGGCAGCATGTCACCGGCGAAATCGAAGAAATGCGGCAGCCGGTCGAAGAACTTTCCGGCATTGGATTCATTGGCGAACCACAGCGAACTGCTGAGTGCGATGGCAAGAGCGCCGACGATCAGGATCGAATAGAGGCGCCGCCGCGAGGCCAGCTCGCGCCAATGCCGCTCGATGGCAAGGCCCTCGGCGGAAAGGCCGGTATGGACAGTCTGGCTCATGCCGCTTTCCACTCACATCAGATTGCAAAAACGGCCGGGCATTTTTATTGCCCGGCCGCCTTATAGGAAGGGTTCTTAGCCGCCGATCTGCGCCTTGCGGGCGTCGATGATCGGCTGGTAGAAGGCCGGCGTCACTTCGGTATAGCTGGTGAAGTCGCCGCCCTGGATGGCGGAGAAGCAGGCCGGGTCGGTCTTCGGCAGGTCGACCATGAACTGCTTGAACTTGGCCTTCATGTCGGCGTCGATCGCGGTGCGCACGACGATCGGGCCGTTCGGGATCAGCGGCGACTTCCAGACTTCGTTGAAGTCCTTCATGTCGATCATGCCCTTGGAAACCATCTTGTGCAGGTTGCCCGAGGTGTAGCCCTCGTCGAACGAACCGACGCCCGAGCCGAAGGTGGTGCCGGCATCGAATTTGCCGTCCTTGACGGCCAGAACCAGGTTTTCATGGCCGCCGCCGAAGCCGGTCTCGCCGAAATAGTCCTTCACCGCGACGTTGCCGATATCCTTGGGCAGCGAGGTGACGGGGATCAGGTAGCCCGAGGTCGAATCCGGGTCGGCGAAGCCGAGCTTCTTGCCCTTCATGTCGGCCAGCGTCTTGATGCCCGAATCCTTGCGGGCGACCATGATCGAATAATAGCCCTTCGAACCGTCGGTCTGGACGGTGGTCAGGATCGGCTCGACCGCGTCGGCGTTGGCGAGGTAGATCTTGGCATAGCCGGAGGCGCCGAGCTCGGCGTAGTCGAGCGTGCCGCCGAGCAGGCCCTGGATGACGCCGTCATAATCGGTGGCCGGGAAAAGCTTCACTTCCTTGACGCCGATGGCGGCCGGAAGCGTGTCGGCGAGGCACTGGTAGTTGCGCAGGCTGTCGGCTTCGTTTTCGCCGCCGAGAATGCCGACGCGGAAGACTTCCGGGCTATCGGCATGAGCTGCCGTGGCGCCGGCCAGAGTGGCGAGCGCAACCGCGCCCAAAAGGGCTTTCCTTGGGAACATGGACGTGTCTCCTGTTAATTCCAATTGATATCGATGTGTCTTTTGCAGAACCGGCCCTTCACGCGGGCGAAACGATCACGGACGCTCAGTGGCCGGCATAGGCGGGCTGGAGCGATCCGGCGGATTCGAGTTTGCGCAACCGCTCGGGGCGGATGCTGGTCGAGGTGATGGCCTCGGAGATTTCTTCGCCATTGGCATCGGCGCCATAGACGAGGCGCACGGCCTCGCGGGTGAGGTTTTCAGGCGCGCCGTCGAACACCACCTTGCCGCCGGCCATGCCGATGATGCGGTTGCAATAGGCCCGCGCCGTGTCCAGCGTGTGCAGATTGGTGATGACGGTGATGCCTTCCTTGAGGTTGATGTCGCGCAGCGAATCCATCACCACCTTGGCGTTCATCGGGTCGAGCGAGGCGATCGGCTCGTCGGCCAGGATCAGTTTCGGCTGCTGCATCAAGGCGCGCGCAATAGCCACGCGCTGCTGCTGGCCGCCCGAAAGCGTGCCGGCGCGCTGAAGCGCGGTCGGCGCGATATCAAGGCGCTCAAGCGCTGCGATCGCCTGGGCGCGCTCCTCGTTCGAGAATATGCTGAGCAGGTTCAGTGCGGTGGAACGGTGGTTCAGCCGGCCGAGCAGGACATTGGTCAGCACGTCGAGGCGCGGCACGAGGTTGAACTGCTGGAAGATCATGGCGCAGTCGCGCTGCCATCGCCGCAGCGTCGCACCGCGATGGGCGGAAACTTCCTCGCCCTCAAAAAAAATCGACCCCTGGGTGGGATCGATGAGACGGTTGATCATGCGCAGAAGCGTCGATTTGCCGGCGCCGGAACGGCCGATGATGCCAACCATCTGGCCCTGCTGGATTTCCAGCGCGACGCCGTCAACGGCGGTCTTCTTGCCAAATCGGCGCGAGACGTTTCGGATTTCGAGCATGGCGACTTTCCCGTTCGGCTGTTTCAGCCTCATGGGAAGAATTGGCTACCGGACCAACATGAAAGCGCCGTGTCAGTTCGATGTCAGTTTTGTTACGCTCCACAGTCGTGACGGCAGTTATAACCGCTTTCAATCGATGAAATCGCTGGGAAAGCGGGGTTGAAAGCGTCAGGCAGCGCCCGGTGGGACCAGTCTGAAATCGGGCAGTTCGCGCAGCGCCAGTTCGGGACCTGCGGGCGAATAGACGACGAAAAGCTGCATCGGCCCGTCGCCTGTGTTGGTGGTGGAGTGGAACCGGCTTTCCGGCACATAGACGGTGCAGCCCGGCCCGACCTTCTGCACGACCGGATTGCCGGCCTCGTCCTCGACCATCTGCTCGCCGCTGCCGGAAATCACGAAGATGATCTCCTCCGCGCCCGGATGGTTGTGGCGCGTATGGCCCTGGCCCTTCTGCAGGTCGACGACGCCGCCGGAAAATCGCGCCGCACCATTCACCTCGGGCGCCACCGTCAGCGCCAGCCGGCCCCAGTCGAAGGCGAAGGTGTTCACATCCTTCGGATAGACGAAATTGCGTTCCTTGCTCATGGGCAAAACTCCTCCTCAGTTCTGGTTCGCGGCCGGCATCAGCGTCAGGTCCTTGAAGCTCGCCGTCTGGTCACGGATCGCGGCTTCAGCCGGCAGCCGCTCCATCGAGCTCGCGCCGTAGAAGCCGTGGCAGCCGCTGGCGTTTTCCAGGATGTGGCGTGCGTCCTCCGGCATCGAGATCGGCCCGCCATGGCAAAGCACGATGACGTCCTTGCGCGTCGAGCGCGCCGCCTCGGCAATCGCGTCGATTTCCTTGACGCAATCGTCCAGCGTCTTGGCCGAAGTCGCGCCGATCGAGCCGCCGGTCGTCACGCCCATGTGGGCAACGACGATGTCGGCACCCGCCTTGGTCATGGCGCGCGCTTCGTCCGGGTTGAAGACATAGGGCGTAGTCAGGAGATCGAGCCCATGCGCCTCAGCGATCATGTCGACCTCGAGGCCGTAGCCCATGCCGGTCTCCTCGAAGCTTTGGCGCATCGTGCCGTCGAACAGGCCGATGGTCGGAAAGTTCTGCACGCCCGAAAATCCCATATCCCGGAGCTCGGCAAGGAAGCGCGGCATCAGGATGAACGGGTCGGTGCCGTTGACACCCGCCAGAACCGGCGTGTGCCTGACCACCGGCAGCACCTCGACAGCCATTTCCCTAACGATTTCGTTGGCGTTGCCATAGGCGAGCAGGCCCGCTGCCGAACCGCGCCCGGCCATGCGATAGCGGCCCGAATTGTAGATGATGATGAGGTCGATGCCGCCGGCTTCCTCGGCCTTGGCCGACAGGCCGGTGCCCGCCCCGCCGCCGACGATCGGCACGCCGCGCTCGATCATGTCGCGGAATTTTTCGAGGATGTTCTTGCGGGGGATAGCCGGCATTTTGGTCTCACTGTTTTGCGATGGCGAGGAAGGCCGCAACTGCAGCCTGCGCGAATTCGGGATCGTTGATGTGCAGCGGCAGGCGCTCGATGCGCCGGTTGGGTGCCGGCTTCAGGCTCGTCTCGATGGCATCGAAGAGTGCGGCGTCGGCTTCCGGATCGAAGAAAGCGCCGCCCTCGATATCGAGCGCGGAAACACCTTTTTCGGGGATGAGGAAATGCACCGGCCCCTCGCAGGCGCTGAGCTTGCGCCCGATCCATTGGCCGATCTGGCAGCATTCGTTTGCGGTCGTGCGCATCAGCGTCACGTTGGAATTGTGCTGGTAGAACAGCCGCTCGCGATAGCGCACCGGCACCGTTTCCGGCGCCCAGAAATTCACCATGTCGAGCGCCCCGGCCGAGCCGACATAGGGCAGTCTGGTCCGGGCGATCGCATCCAGCCGGTCCTCACCGGCAGCCAATACACCACCGAACAGCAGGTCGCAGATTTCCGTCGTGGTGATGTCGATGACGCCGTCCAGCATCCCGCTGTCTGCGAGCTTTTCCATCGTCCGCCCGCCGGTGCCGGTGGCATGGAAGACGAGGCAGTCATAGCGGTCGCGCAACTGCTCCGAAATCGCCGTCACGCACGGCGTAGTCACCCCGAACATCGTCAACCCGATCGCCGGCCGGCCATCCTCGATCCTGGCCGGTTTGGCCGCCATGCCGGCGATCGCCTGCGCGGCATTGGAGAGCACCACGCGACTGATGCGGTTCAGCCCCGCAAGGTCGGTGATCGACGGCACCATGATGATGTCGGATACGCCGACATAAGGCGAGACGTCGCCCGAGGCGAGCGTCGAGACCATGGTCTTGGGCAGGCCGAGCGGCAGTTCGCGCATGCCGGCGGTCACGATCGAGGTGCCGCCACCGCCGCCTATGCCGATGATGCCGGCAATGTCGTTCCGCGTCGTGATGAACCGCGAAAACGCATCCGCCATCGCCGCCACCGCGCGGCCACGGTCGCCGCTGGCGAGTTCCGCCTGGGTCGTGTCAGCACCATGCCGGGCGACCTCGGCGGCGGAAATCTCCACCGCGATTCCGGCAGGCGTCGTGCCGACATCGACCCGCACCGGCGCGGCACCAAGTGCTGCGATCTGTGCTGCGAGATAGTCGAGCTCCTCGCCCTTTGTGTCGGCTGTGCCGACCACATAGATGCGCTTCACGGGTCCCTCCCTGCCGCGACCATTTTCCCCCGTCGCGGCGCGTCTCCGTCATGTGTCCGATGAGCCGATTTCAGCCATTGCAAATTTTTGAGACGCGCGTATCGTATTGATATGGTAGTCTCACGTCAACAAGCTGAAATCGTCGAAGAAGCCGAGCGCGGGCCCCGGGCGCGCACGCGCCGGCTCATGCTCGACACGGCAATCCGGCTGATGCAGGCCGGCGCGACGCCTTCGGTCAGCGAGGCGGCGGAAGCCGCCGGCGTATCGCGTGCGACGGCCTATCGTTATTTCCCGAGCCAGGCCGCCCTCGTGCAGGCCGTGGTCGACGAGGGGCTTGGGCCGATCCTCGACTGGCGCTCAAACTCGAAAGACACCGGCGAACGCGTCGCCGATCTCATCGGCACATCGCTGCCGCGCATCGAGGAATTCGAGGCCACCTTCAAGGCGGCGCTGAAACTGTCGCTCGACCAGTGGGCGCAGCGCCAGGCCGGCACATTGGGCACGGAACCTCAGTTCAAGCGCGGCCATCGCGTCGAGCTTCTGCGTGAGGCGATCGCCCCGCTCGGCGGCTTGATTTCGCCCGCGGCAAGCGAGCGGCTGGCGCAGTCGCTTTCGCTGGTTTTCGGCGTCGAAGTGCTGATCGTGCTGAAGGATATGTGGGGTTTGGGCAGCGAGGAAACCCGCTCGGTGGCGCAATGGGCGGCTGCAGCACTTGTGAGCGCTGCAATCAGCGAGGGTAGTGCGGCGTAGAAAGGCGGCATTGGTCTGCATGAAGCGGGCTTGCAAATCTGGTTCTACCAGATTTGATGTTTTGCCGCGTCGCTAGTGGTCTATGTCTATAACGAGTTTTCATCGCTTTTCGGCATGGATGAGCCAGAAGGAATATGAAATTCTTGTGAAGTCGTGCCGAGTTGGGTCCTGGTCCTCACAAAGAAACCACTTGACGGCAAAGCGCCAATTGGTAATACCAGATGCATAGGAGGAGCGGATTGGGCATTGTCGCCTAAATCGGTTCAGGGCAGGTCGAGGAGGACCGCGCCCCAAAGCAGCAGCACTGAAAGACTACCCGGAGCAGCGCCGCGCGCTGCCCGACCAAGAGGTAGAGTTGCGCACCACGGGAGGAACGCATAATGCGCAAGACATTGACCGGCCTGCTTGCCGGTATCGGCCTATCGCTAGCCTGCAGCACTTCGGCTTTCTCACAGGAACTGACCATCTTCTGGGCGGAATGGGATCCGGCCAACTACCTGCAGGAACTCGTCAACGAGTATGAAAAGGAAACCGGCGTCAAGGTCACCGTCGAGACGACGCCCTGGGCCGACTTCCAGACCAAGGCCTTCACCGAATTCAACGCCAAGGGCGATGCCTACGACATGGTCGTCGGCGACTCGCAATGGCTCGGCGCCGGCTCGACCGGCGGTCACTATGTCGACCTGACCGACTTCTTCAAGAAGCACAATCTCGGCGAGGTCATGGCGCCTGCCACGGTCAAGTCCTATGCCGAATATCCCGGCAACAGCGGCAAGTACTGGGCGATCCCGCTCGAAGGCGACGCCGTCGGCTGGTCCTATCGCAAGGACTGGTTCGAGGACCCGAAGGAGAAGGAAGCCTTCAAGGCCAAATATGGCTACGAACTCGACGTGCCGAAGGACTGGAAGGCGCTGCACGACATCGCCGAGTTCTTCCACCGCCCGGACGAGAAGCGCTACGGCATCGCCATCTACACCGACAATTCCTATGATGCGATGGCGATGGGCTTCGAAAACGCGCTGTTCAGCTTTGGCGGCGAGCTTGGCGATTACTCGACCTACAAGGTCGACGGCATCATCAACTCGGACAAGGCGGTAGCGGCCCTCGACGCCTACAAGGAGCTCTACAAGTTCACACCTCCGGGCTGGGCCAAGACCTTCTTCGTCGAGAACAACCAGGCCATCACCGAAGGCCTGGCGGCGATGAGCATGAACTACTTCGCCTTCTTCCCGTCGCTACTCAACGAATCGACCAACCCGCATGCCAAGAACACCGGCTTCTTCGCCAACCCGGCAGGCCCGGATGGCGATCAGTTTGCAGCTCTTGGCGGGCAGGGCATCTCGATCGTGTCCTATTCGCAGAACCAGGAAGAGGCGATGAAATTCCTCGAATGGTTCATCAAGGACGACACTCAGAAGAAGTGGGCCGAACTCGGCGGCTACACCTGCTCGAAGGCAGTGCTTGAATCCGCCGAATTCCAGAATGCGACGCCCTACAACAAGGCCTTCTACGAGACCATGTTCAAGGTGAAGGATTTCTGGGCCGTGCCGGAATATGCCGAACTGCTCCAGCAGCTGAACCAGCGCCTCTACCCGCACATCGTCGGCGGAGAGGGCACGTCGAAGGAAGTGCTCGACGCGCTGGCCGGCGACTGGAAGGCGACCTTCGCCAAATACGGCCGCGGTCAGTAAAGCCTCGATCCCCTTGGAGGGGGTGCCATAGCGCCCCCTCCTTTTCTTTCGTCAGGTCCATCAAAGCGCGGCAACAGCGCGGGTCCGGCGGACAAAACATCGGAAGCTTCTCAGAGGAGGAGAGTTTCTTGGCGACCGCAGTCATGACCAGTCTGAACCCTGCGTCTCGTGCCGCCGCGCGCGGTATGAGCGACCTCTCGATCCGCAATCTTTTCATCATCCCGACGATCCTGTTTCTGATCGTCTTCAACATCTTTCCGCTGCTCTACTCGCTCTATTATTCCTTCACGGATTTTCGCGCCTCCACCAACGCGGCAGGAAATTTCGTCGGGCTGCAGAACTACCGCGAGCTTCTCAACGACCCCTTCATCTGGTCGAACTTCGCCATCACCGCCAAATACGTCATCGTCTCGGTCACGGGGCAGGTGCTCGTCGGCTTTGGCGTCGCCCTCCTGCTCAACCGCCACATCCCCTTCAAGGGATTGCTGACCACCCTCCTGCTTCTGCCGATGATGCTGTCCATGGCCGTCGTCGGCCTGTTCTGGAAGCTGCTCTACGATCCTTCCTTCGGCATCATCAATTATGCGCTGGGCCTGGGCACCTTCGAATGGCTGGCCAATCCCGACATGGCGCTCTATGCGGTGGCCATCACCGATATCTGGATGTGGTCGCCCTTCGTCATGCTGCTGTCGCTCGCTGGCCTGTCGGCGGTGCCCAAGCATCTCTACGAGGCCGCGGCAATCGACCGTGCCGGCTCGTTCTACACCTTCTTCCGCATCACGCTGCCGCTGGTCGCGCCGATCCTGATGATCGCCATCATCTTCCGCACCATGGAGGCCTTCAAGACCTTCGACCTGGCCTACATCCTGACCAGCCAGCCGACCACCGAGGTTATCTCGATCCGGCTCTACAAGATGGCTTTCCAGGAATGGCAGACCGGCCGCTCCTGCGCGCTCGCCTACATCGTGCTGATCATGGTCATCGCCATCACCAACATCTACGTGAAATACCTGAACAAGGTGAAGGAGCGCTGAGATGGCCGCAGTCCGTACCAGCGGCGAAATCGCGCTCAACCGCCTCGCCATCGTCGGCGTCCTGATCGTCACGCTGATCTTTCTGGCGCCGATCTACTGGATCGCCTCGACGGCTTTCAAGCCGCGCAATCTTGCCACCACCATCCCGCCGACAGTGGTCTTCGAGCCCGAGATTTCGCCCTTCGTGAAGCTCTTCACCAAGCGCTCGCAGATCAGGCAGGCGCCGACGCCGGAAGTCTATGAAGCCGCTCCGTGGTGGGAACGCATGATATATGACGGCGGCGAAAAGGTCGTGCGCTCGGGCAGGGGAGAGGTACAGCTTTCCGGTTATCCCAGCCGCTTCATGAACTCGCTGATCGTGGCCATCACCTCCACCGTGCTTGCGGTCGGCATGGGCACCTTCACCGCCTATGGCTTTTCCCGCTTCAAGGTGAAGGGCGAGGCGGACCTGCTCTTCTTCATCCTGTCGACGCGCATGCTGCCGCCCGTCGTGGTGGCGATCCCGATGTTCCTGATGTATCGCGCCGTCGGCCTCAACGACACGCATTGGGGCCTCATCATCCTCTACACCGCTTTCAACCTCTCCTTCTCGGTCTGGCTGATGAAGGGCTTCATCGACGAGATACCCAAGGAGTATGAGGAGGCGGCCCTTGTCGACGGCTACACGCGCATGGAGGCCTTCTTCAAGATCGTCCTGCCGGAAGCCGCGACCGGCATCGCCGCCACCGCCGTGTTCTGCTTCATCACCGCGTGGAACGAATACGCCTTCGCGCTGATCATGACCAACCGCCGCGCCCAGACCGCGCCGCCCTTCATTCCGTCGCAGGTCGGCTCCGGCCTGCCCGACTGGACGGTGATTGCCGCCGGAACCTTCCTGTTCCTGCTGCCGGTCGCAATCTTCACCTTCCTCCTGCGCAACCACCTGCTGCGCGGCATGTCCTTCGGAGCGATCCGCAAATGATCCGCAGCGATACCCTCCAGCGCATCGCCGAAATCGTCATGGTGCTGGGCATTATCGCCCTGTGTCAGCCGTGGAACCTGTTCCTGCACCGCTACGGGCTGACTGTCATCATCATCGGGCTGGTTACCTTCATGCTGACAAACTGGTTCGGCTCCAAGGTGGTGACCGAGGTGGATGCCCCGCGCGGCAAGGAGGGCCACTCGTGACCCAGATCGAACTTCGCGGCGTCCAGAAATTCTTCGGCGCCGTTCAGGTCATCAAGGACCTCAACCTCAAGATCGAGGACAACGAATTCATCGTGCTGCTCGGCCAGTCCGGCTGCGGCAAGACGACGACCCTGCGCGCCATCGCCGGGCTGGAGACGATCGACGAGGGCGATATCCTCATAGACGGCCAGGCGGTGCAGCACCTGAAATGCTCAGACCGCGACATCGCCATGGTGTTCCAGTCCTTCTCGCTCTATCCGCACATGACGGTCTACGAAAACATGGCTTTTCCGCTGCGGGCGACACATATGAGCCGCAGCGAGGTCGACAAGGCGGTGCGCGGCATCGCCGGCGTGCTGCGCATCACCAACCTCCTGAGCCGCAGGCCCTCCGCCCTTTCCGGTGGCGACATGCAACGCGTGGCGATCGGCCGTGCGCTGGTTCGACGGCCGAAAGCCATGCTGATGGACGAACCGATCGGCGCGCTCGACGCCAAGCTGCGCGAGGAGATGCGGGCCGAGATCAAGCGGCTGCATCTGGAGCAGGGCTCGACCACCATCTATGTCACCCACGACCAGGTCGAGGCGATGAGCCTCGCCGACCGCATCGTCATCATGCATGAAGGCATCCTCCAGCAGGTCGGCACGCCGTCGGAAGTTTACTCCTACCCGGCCAATCTGTTCGTCGCCCAGTTCGTCGGCAGCCCGGTCATGAACATCGCCAAGGCCCAGGTCTCGGAGGAGGGGGGCTCGGCCCGCGTCACCGTCGATGGCGCTGAAAAGGGCTTTGCCTTCCCCACTGAGCTTCTCGGCAAGATCGACCGCCTCAAGGGCGCCAATGGCAGCCTGGCGCTCGGCATCCGCCCGGAAGGCGTCATGGTCGAGCATCAGGCACGCGAAGGTTTCCTGCCGGTCGAGGCGCAGATCATCGAACCGCTGGGTTCCTACGACATCGTCGACCTGAAGCTCGGCTCGCAGATGCTGCGCGCCCGCACGCGCAGCGGCTTCGTCGCCAGCGCCGGCGACAAGGTCTTTGCCCGCATCGACCCGACCCAGGCGCATTTCTTCGACACCAAGAGCGGCAATTCGCTGGGGGTGAGACTCTGATGGCCCATATCCAGCTGAAAAACATCACCAAGAAATTCGGCGCTCATACCGCGTTGAAGGGCCTCGACCTCGAAATCCAGGATGGCGAATTCTTCGTCCTTCTCGGCCAGACGGGTGCCGGCAAGACGACGACGCTGCGCCTGATCTCGGGGCTCGAAACACCGACTGAGGGCACCATCTTCATCGACGGCATCGATGTCGGTCCATGGGGCGCGGCTGAGCGCGACGTGGCGCTGGTGCTGCAGCAATACTCGCTCTATCCGCGCTACACCGTGCGCGAGAACCTCGAATTCCCGCTCAAGCCTAAGATCCGCCGCCTCGACCGCGCCGAGATCGACGAGCGCGTCAACCGCGTCGCCAAGACACTGCGCATCGAACACCTGCTCGACCGCAAGACCGACCGTCTCTCCGGCGGCGAGATGCAGCGCGTTTCCATCGGCCGCGCTATCGTGCGCAAGCCGCGCGTCTTCCTGATGGACGAGCCGCTGTCGGCGCTCGATGCCAAGCTGCGCGAGGCGCTGCGCACGGAGCTCAAGAACCTGCAGATCAATCTCGGCGCGACCTTCCTGTTCGTCACCCACGATCAGATCGAGGCCATGTCGATGGGCGACAAGATCGGCGTGCTCAACGAAGGCCATCTCGTCCAGGTCGGCACCCCGAACGAAATCTACAACAACCCGCTCAACACCTTCGTTGCCCGCTCCGTCGGCTCACCGCCGATGAACCTGATCGAGGGTGAACTGCGTTCGGGCAAGGCCGTCATGACGCAGAAGAATTTCGAACTGCCTTTCGCGGGGGCGACCGGGACGAGCGCGGCGGAAGGGGACCGCCCGCTCGTCTTCGGTATCCGCCCGGAGGACCTGCATCTGGAAGCCGGCGCGCCGGTGGAAGCCAGGGTGCACGATGTCGAAAACCACGGCGTCGAAAAAATCCTGACGCTGCGCGTCGGCGACACCATGCTGCGCGCCACCGTTCCGGCCCGCACCGACGTCGCGCTGGAAGATGCGGTGCGGTTTGCCTGGAACCCGAACAAGGTCGTGCTGTTCGATCGCGCCAGCGGTGTCAGCCTGCGCCACGCCGGCTGATTTCTAAGCCTCCAGCGCGCCCGACCGCGCATCAGCGCTGCGACGGTCGCCCACCAGCTTGACCAGGTCGGCGCCCGCCAGCGTCGCGCGTGAGGCCCGCCGCGTCAGGATAAAGCCCGCCTGCGGTGCAAGCACCTCCACGCGCCCGCCTTCCTCGCCCGGAGCCGTTACGATCGTCGCTATGCGCTGTCCAGCCATCACCCGGTCGCCTGGCTTGACGTCGTAGAGTATGGCGCCGGCGCAGGGTGAGGGCACCATGTCGATATGATCGATCGGCGCGACCTCGCCCTTGAATTCCGTGAGTGTGGCGACCGACTTGTCCTCGACCACGCCGCGCGCCACCAGCAGCCGATAAAGCCCCTCGGCATCGGCTTGGGCATGACCGGCGTCCACATCGAGGATGCCGCGATACTCCACCGTGGTCACGGCGCGCCGCTCCAGTTTTGCTTCCCCGGCCGGCAGCTGCAGATAGGGATAGAGTGCTGCCTCGTCGAAGGAGGCGCCCGAAGCGTCGCTCCACAATATGACCGCCTCAACGCCCATGCAGGCGGCGCAATCCGCCATCGCCGGCCACAGTTCCTTCTGGATGTAGAGATAGGGCAGGCCTTCGTCATCGCAGTGAAGGTCAAGCACGATGTCGTGGCCGAGCGACAGCTTCAGCAGCCGGGCCTTGAGCCGCTGGTCTGCGTTCATAGGCTTTTCGTCGCCGGGCAGCAGGCCGGCGTCCGGCCGGCCGATCAGGGGGAAGTCGCGGTTGAAATTGGTCCGCGTGCCGAGATGGAAACGACCCTGGGGCGAGCCGAAAAACTGCTGCGCCCGGCCGACCGGATTGGCACGCGGCACGATGGTCAGCGTGCCGCGGATCCGGCCTTCGACTTCGGCCTTGCGCAGCTTCGGCATCAGCGCGTCGATAGCCACCACGCCCGGCAGTTCGTCGCTGTGCAAGGCTGCCTGGATATAGGCCGACGGCGCGTCCGGAGATGAACCGGCGATGCGAAAGACGGGAAATTCATAGTTCGCCCCGTCGTCATTGCCCTTTATCGTCTCGATCGTTTTCTGCATCACGCTTCCCGTTTTGTTGCGGCGTCTGTCTTGCTTGGCGCTCCGCTTGCCACAATCGATTCTTCGCGGATCGCAGTTGAATCGCAGGACAGCCTGTGCGCCTTATGACGCGCCTGCGCCCTTGTATCGAGCAGCTGGGGGCCGAAGCAAGCCGGGAGAGCCATGCCTTCACCACGCGACCGACTCGAGGCCATCCTTGCCCGCCTGTCCATGCGCGCCGCCGAAGAGCGCGTCTTCACCAGGCTCTATCCTGAGGCCGCGCGCGCTGCCGCCGATGCCTCGGATGCGCGCCGCCAGGCGGGCGTCTCGCTCGGGCCGCTGGATGGAAAAATCGTTTCGATCAAGGACCTGTTCGACGTCGCCGGCGAGCCCACCCTTGCCGGCTCCGCCATCCGCCGCGATGCGCCGCCGGCAGAGCGGGACGCCGTGGTCGTTCGCCGTCTCCGTCAGGCCGGCGCGATCATCATCGGCAAGACGGCCATGACCGAATTCGCCTTCACCGCCGTCGGTATCAATCCGCATTTCGGCACGCCGGGCAACGCCGCCGATCCGGCCCGCATCCCCGGCGGCTCGTCTTCGGGCGCCGGCGTTTCGGCAGCCGAAGGCACCAGCGAAATCGCCATCGGCTCGGACACCGGCGGCTCCGTGCGCATCCCGGCTGCGCTGAACGGCGTCGTCGGCTTCAAGCCGACGGCTGGCCGCGTGCCCCTGGACGGTGTCTTCCCGCTGTCCTTCTCTCTGGATTCTGTCGGCCCGCTGGCCAGGACCGTCGCGGACTGCGCATTGGCAGACGCGATCATGGCGAGCAGCGAACCCGCCACGCTTGCTCCTTTGCCGCTTGCGGGCCTGCGCATAGGGGTGCCGAATGGCCGCCTTCTGGAAGGGCTGGAGCCTGCCGTGGCAAGCGGCTTCCAACGATCCCTGAACTTGCTCGAGAAAGCCGGCGCGCGCCTGACCGATCACGCAATCGACGACCTCGTCAGCGCCATGATCGACGCCACCAAAGATGGCACCATAGCAGGCATCGAGGCAGCATCGGTTCATGCCGATTGGCTGTCCGATCCTGAACTCGCCGCGCAGGTCGACCCGCGTGTCGCGGGACCGCTGGCGCGCCGCCTGTCGGTATCCGCCTCGGCCTACATCAGGCTCATCAAGCACCGCAACGAACTCGCCCGCGCCATGGATGCGCGGCTTGCTCCCCTCGATGTTCTGGCACTGCCGACGGTGCCGATCATCGCACCCGAAATCGCGCCGCTGGAAAACGACCGCGCGTTTCAGGATCGTGCGGACGGCCTTCTGCTGCGCAACCCGCAGGTCGCCAACCAGTTCGACCTGACATCGATTTCGCTGCCCATGCCCGGAATGAGCCTACCCGCCGGCCTGATGCTCTTCGCCCGCCACGGCCACGACCACCGCCTCCTCGCCATCGCGGCGGCTGTGGAGGCGGCGCTGGGGTGATGGGCGGTTGGTGAAGTCGTCATCCCGGAAACCGGAGCGAAGCGGAGGCTATCCGGGACCCATTGGCTGCAGCATCGTCAGGCGCGCCCCGGTCCTGACGGTGGTACCTCTGCACCGTTGCGTTCTTCTTTGAGGTTCCGGCATGGATCCGTCGCAAGAGCGACCCCCGCATTCGCTCCGCTCGTGCTGCGCCCGGGATGACGAAGGGAGGGACGGCACTTCAAACGTCAACCCTGGCGATTGGCGGCGCCAACCATGAAGTCGTCATCCCGGAAACCGAAGCGAAGCGGAGGTTATCCGGGACCCATTCCGAGCATCGTCAGGCACGGTCCCGTCCTGATGTTGACGCGCATTCTGTACCCTCGAAACGCTTCTCCGTTCCGGCATGGATTCCCGACACTCTCCGCTCGTTCCTCGCTCACGAGGTCGAGAATGACGAATTGCATTTAGGCTTGCCGCTAATCTAAAGCGTTGGTGATTTGCCAGCACGGCAGCTAAGAATCGCTGCCGATTTCGGACGATTTGCGGGCGTGGCAACCAACAAGCTCAGCTCATCTCCAACGTTGGCGGCTTGCCGCCCGGGCAAACAACAAGCTCGTCATTCTCGACCTCGTGAGCGAGCGTTAGCGAGTGGAGAGTGTCGGGAATCCATGCCGGATCATCGATGAAGCCGCTGCGGTGCAGAACTGCCGAAGCTGAAACCAGCGGGAACTGTGGGGGAAAGATTCACCGCAAATTTCCAACCAACCCATTGTTTCCACTCACCCCACACATTTTTTTCATGCCCAATCTTTCCCCACCCCAAGACACCGCCCGCATAATCCCCTCATCGCTCTTGCGGGACCGGGTTCTGGAACCGGGATCGGGGAGAGCGGCGGTGACCTCCCGCCCTGGTGTGGTAGCCAGGAACCCGAGGGCCCGACACAGGCCGGCGTCCTGCGGCCGCGTGCCCTGGCTGGAAGCTGCAAGCGATAAGCTTGTGGCGGAAGGATCAAGGGTAGATCGCGCAGGATGCGGAGAACCCGCGGCGTCTTGTCCATGGAATGTACATGGAGCGGGCGTTGTGACCGGCCAACTTCGGGACAGACACCGAGCGGGGCGCGGAAGTCGCGCCACGTACTAACATTAGGAAGGCACGGCCAAGCGCCCCGCTTCCCGGCTCTTTGACAATGGCCAGATGCGAAAGCAGGCGTGGCGATGATGAACTGCGTCCTTCGAGGCTCGCTAACGCTTGCACCTCAGGATGAGGGAGGACGGCGATGAAGCGCGCCGGCGTATTCTCCCCCCTCGAGGGGGGTGAGGAACGGTCCGCGCAGCGGACGAAAAGCCAACGATTTGGCTTTTCGAGTGACGAACGCCCGGAGCCTTAGCGTAGGGCCGGGGCGCGCAGCGCCAGAGGGGGTCGTTCATGCCGAACTCAACGCAAAACGAACGTCGAGCACTTCCGCAGCGACCCCACCCGGCCCTACGGGCCTCCCTCCCCTCGAGGGGGAGGGAAAACCTCACCCCGCAAACCGCTGCCGATAGTGCTCCACCACCTCCGGGTTGCGCAGATTGACCGGCAGCTCGCCGCCAAGCACACGGATTGCCTCGGACGCCGCGCCGGTGCCCATGCGCTGCATGCTCTCTTCGGTGATGCCGGCCATATGCGGCGTGACGATCACATTCGGGAACGAAAAATAGGGATGGTCCGGTGGCAGCGGCTGGGTCGAGAAAACATCGAGCGCAGCACCGCCGATGGCACTGTTGCGCAGCGCCTCGATCAGTGCGTCGTCATCGACCACCGGTCCGCGCGAGACGTTGACCAGAAGCGCGCCCGGCTTCATGCGGCCGATGCGCTCGCGGCTCAACAGTCCCGTCGTCTCGGGCGTCAGCGGGCAGCAGAGCACGACAATGTCGCTCTCTTCGACAAGCTGGTCGACAGTGGCGAAACGCGCGCCCTCCGGCAGGCTTTTCGGATTGCGGCTGTTGGCGATCACGTCGATCCCGAAGCCGTCGCGGGCGATGGAAAAAACCGCTCGCCCGACATTGCCCATGCCGATGATGCCCATCGTGCGGCCCGCAAGCTCGCCGGCGAAATTGGCGTGTTCGCGCCCGGCAAGCCAGCCTTGCGCGCGCAGGTCGGCATCTACGATACGGAAGCGGCGCAGCAGCGCCAGCGTCGCGAAGATGACGTGCTCGGCGACTGAACGGGCATTGACGCCCGGCACGTTGGCGACCAGCACGCCGGCCTGCGTGGCGGCGTCGACCGGGATCATGTCGAGCCCGGCGCCATGGCGGATGGCTGCACGCAGCTTCGGTGCGTTCGCAAAAAGGGCAGCGGGCAGTGGCGCACGCACGATGACGATGTCGGCATTTTCCGCTTCACGCACCAAGGTCGCATTATCCAGCGCCGAGGCGATGACCAGATCGCCATGCCCGGCAAGCATTGCGGTTGCCTTCGGATGCAGGGCGTGGGTGGAAAAGATGACCGCCATGGATCAGGCCTGCTCCGGCTTTCGCTCGCCTTCCGCGCCATCGACGCCGCCGATCAGGTCCTTCCAATAGCTCTCGGCGCCTTGCAGATGCGCGCTCATCAATGCCTGGGCAAGGTTGCCGTCGCGGCGCAGCAGCGCCTCATAGATCTGGATGTGCTCGGCATGCGAGCGGCGGCCGCGTTCGGGGTCGCTGAAATAGATTGGCAGGCGCTCTTCGCCCATAAGATAATAAACGCTGCAGATCTTGTGGAAGACGCTGTTCTGGGTCGCCCGCACGATTTCGAGATGGAAATCGCGGTCGAGCTTGCCCAGCGGTTCGCCGGCGCCAAGCCGCTCTTCGGAATCCCTGAGGATTTCACGCAGCCGCTCGTAGTTTTCCTCGGAGGCGCGCGAACAGGCGAGTTCGGCCGCCTTGATCTCGTGGATCTTGCGCAGTTCCACCGTCTCGTAGATCTGGATCGGATCGAGCGGCACGCCGGCCTTGGCAAACAGCGCCATTGCCTCCACACTTGCCTGCCGCGTCGTCAGGTAGATGCCAGACTTGGCGCGCCGTTCGACGATGCGCATCGCTTCCAGAATCGCCAGCGATTCCCTGATCTGGCCGCGGCTGACGGCAAAATGCTCGGCCAGCTCGCGCTCCGAGGGCGTGCGACCGCTCTCTGCGTTGGAGCAGGAGAACAGGTAGGAGGCGAGGTCCGCCAGCAGGTTCTTTTCTTTCATCTTCAGCTGCTCTGTGCGTGGGCCTCCAGGAACCGTTCGGAGACCGTGAACCCCAGACCGGGAGAATCGGGGATGGTGATCATACCGTCCCTGGCCTCGACCGTCTCCTCGATCAGGTCATGGATCATCGGATTTGCACCAAGCGAATATTCGATGGTGAAGCTGGCGGGCGAGGCGGCGCAGACATGAAGCCCGGCAAAGAAGCAGGGCGCTCCCGCCCACAAATGCGGCGCGAAGCGCAGGTTGAAGGCGCTGGCGATCGTGCCGATCTTCATCGCCTCGCTGATGCCGCCGCAAAAGGCAGGATCGGGCTGGAAGATATCGGCCGATTTGAGCACGGCGAGATCGCGGAAGGCATAGCGCGTCGCCTCGCTTTCGCCGGTCGCGATCGGTACGCAACCTGCCGCGCGAACCTCGGCCATGCCCTGCTTGTCGTCGGCGATCACCGGCTCCTCAAACCAGGCGAGGTCGCAGTCCGAAACCAGGTTGATGAAGCGCTTCGCTTCGGCCACCGTGTAGGTGCCATGCGCATCGACCATGATCTCGACATCGGGCCCCAACGCCTTGCGCGCCGCACGCACCCGCGCTGCCGAAATATGCGGCGCACCGTCCATGGCGCCGACGCGCATTTTCACCGCCTTGAACCCGCCCCGGTCGATATAGGATTTGAGCTGGTCGCCGATCGCCTCGGCATTTGCCCAGCCGCCGGAGGCATAGGCGGGCATGCGCTCCAGCTTGCGCCCGCCGAGCAATTGCCACACCGGCTTGCCGAGCGACTTGCCCAGAATGTCCCACAGCGCGATGTCGACGGCGCTGATGGCGGCGATGGACAGGCCGCGCCGTGCCAGTTGCGGCATGGCATGGCCCGATGCAGCGGCGGATTCGTGCCGTACGCCGTTGTAGAGCATCTCCCAGATCACGCCGATGTCGCCGGCCTCGCGGCCGATCAGTTGCGGGCCGATTTCATGGTTGAGCAGATGGACGAGCGCGCCATAGGTGCCGGCGCTGCCGGCCGCGTTCTTGCCTTCGCCCCAGCCGACGAGACCGTCGTCGGTCTCGATGCGCAGGATCGCGGCGTCGAAGGTCTGAACCTGCCCGAAATCGCTGCGGTGCTGGCGATCTGCTGCGATGGGTATGCGGACCCACCATGCCTGTACGTGCTTTATGCGCATAATTCTCCCCAGCCCTTCCGCCATGTCCGGGCGAAAGGGCTCAAATGCCGGACTGCCGGCGTCCTACTTGATCAGCGGCAGAATGGTTTCCGCCGTAATGCGCATCTGGTCGGCATAGAAGTCTTCGGTCAGAAGGCTCGAGCCGTGATCCTGGATGAATTTGAGCTGCTCCGGCGGGATATCGACCGGATTGCGCTCCACCATCGTCGGGTATTTGTTGGCCGGCGTGCGGTCGACGGGCGCGACGAACTCGTTGGTGACGGCGCCGTCATAGCCGATCTCTTTCAGCGTGCCGATGATCTTCGGCCAGTCAAGCTGGCCGAGACCGGCAGCGAAGCGGTTGTTGTCGGCGACGTGGAAGTCGAACAGACGCTTTCCGGCGAGCCGGATGGCGTCATACATATTCTCTTCCTCGATATTGAGGTGGAAAGCATCGAGGCATACGCCGCATTCCGGGCTGACTGCGTCGGCCAGCGCCAATGCCTGCGCCGCACGGTTGAAAAAATAGGTCTCGAAGCGGTTCAGCGGCTCCACCGCGATCCGCACGCCCTTCTTCTGCGCATGGGCAAAGCACTCGCGGGTGGCGTCCACCACCCATTTCCACTCTTCTTCCTCGGTGCCATCCGGCACCACCTTGCCGACCGTCGCCGGCACCAGCGTGATGATCTCGCCGTCGAGTTCGCTGACCATGGTGATGACGCTCTTGACGTAATCGACCGAACGCGCGCGCTGGCCTTCGTCTTTCGCAGCGAGATTGCGCTCGCCAAGCGTCAGCGTCACCGCACCCCAGCAGCGTATGCCATGCTCCTTGAGCAGGGCGCGTGTTTCCTTGACGTCGTACTGCGTCGGCTCGCCGGAGATTTCGATGCTCTCGTAACCGTATTTCTTGATCCGCGCGAGCGTCTTGGCCAGCGGCTCGGCGCGCATCCAGTTATGCGTCGAAAGATGCATGATCGTTCCTTTTCAAACATTCGCCTGCAATCAGCCCCGCCGAAAGGCGAAACAACTTCTCCTCCCCACAAGGCTGCGCAGTTTTGCAAACTGGTTCGACCAATTGGGTATGAAGGGATTACTAGACGATTTCCAAAAAGCTCGCAAGACGGCGAAGAAAATCAAGTTGGATTTAAACTAACATGCTGATACAAAAAGATATAATTTCGGATCGCGGAAAAATGGAAGGCTTGACGGCATTGAACGTCCGGCTTGACCGAAAAATTCAATTTGGTATTACCAGAGAGGCTGTTGATAGACGAAGACATTTGCGCGAACTGACCAATGGTTTGATGTAACCTGCGGCTGTGGAAACGTTGCGCGGTTGAGGAGAGGGAGAACAAGATGGCCACCACATTGAAAGGCCCGGGGATATTTCTGGCGCAGTTTGCGGGAGATGCGGCACCGTTCAATTCGCTGAAGAGCATTGCCGAGTGGGCTGCCGGTCTCGGCTACAAGGGCGTGCAGATACCGACTTGGGACGGACGGCTGTTCGACCTCAAGAAGGCGGCATCATCCAAGACATATTGCGACGAGGTGAAAGGCACCTGCGCCGAGGCGGGCGTCGAGATCACCGAATTGTCGACGCATCTGCAAGGCCAACTCGTGGCGGTGCACCCGGCTTACGACAGCCAGTTCGACGGCTTTGCTCCGGCAACGGTCCACAACAATCCCAAGGCGCGCCAGAAATGGGCGGTCGAGCAAATGAAGTTCGGGGCCAAGGCTTCGAAGAACCTAGGCCTCAAGGCGAGCGTTTCCTTCACCGGCGCGCTGGCTTTCCCCTATCTTTATCCGTGGCCGCAGCGTCCCGCCGGCCTGATCGAGGAAGCCTTCGGCGAGTTGGGCAAGCGCTGGAAACCGATCCTCGACGCCTATGAGGATGCGGGTGTCGATCTCTGCTACGAGATCCACCCCGGCGAGGATGTCTTCGACGGTGCGACCTTTGAGATGTTCCTCGATGCGGTCGGCGGCCACAAGCGCTGCAACATCAACTACGATCCCTCGCATTTCCTGCTGCAGCAGCTCGATTACCTCGCCTTCATCGACATCTATCATGAGCGCATCAAGGCGTTTCATGTGAAGGACGCCGAGTTCAACCCGGACGGCCGCCAGGGCGTCTATTCCGGCTATCAGGGCTGGGTCGGCCGTGCCGGGCGCTTCCGCTCGCTGGGCGATGGCCAGGTCGATTTCGGCGGCATCTTCTCCAAGCTCGCCGCTTATAATTATGACAGCTGGGCGGTTCTGGAGTGGGAATGCTGCCTGAAGCACCCGGAAGTGGGAGCTGCCGAAGGTGCGCCATTCATCGACCACCACATCATCCGCGTTACGGAAAAGGCGTTCGACGATTTCGCCGGCGGAGCGACCGACAAGAAACTGCTGCGGGCAATGATGGGCATTTGAGCGCCGGTCCCTTCAAGGAGGCGTCGTACCAGTCAGGGAGAACAATATGGTCAGCGGCACAAAGATTGAATCAAGCTCAGGACCGATCCGCTACGGCATGGTCGGTGGCGGGCAAGGCGCCTTCATCGGCGGCGTGCACCGTATCGCGGCGCGCATCGATGGCGAGTTCGTGCTGGTTGCCGGCGCGCTCTCGTCCAACCCCGAGAGAGCAAAGGCATCTGGCGCCGAACTCGGCCTCGATCCCGAGCGGAATTATGGCTCGTTCCTGGAAATGGCCAAGGCCGAAGCCAAGCGCCCGGACGGCATCGAGGCAGTCGCGATCGTCACGCCGAACCACATGCACTACCCAGCCGCGAAGGCGTTCCTCGAAGCCGGCATCCATGTCATCTGCGACAAGCCGCTGACCTCGACACTGGCCGACGCGAAAAAGCTTGCAGCATTGGTGGAAAAGTCTGGCAAGGTTTTCGTGCTCACCCACAACTACACCGGCTACCCGATGATCCGGCAGGCCCGCGAGATGATCCAGAAGGGCCAGCTTGGTGATATACGCGTGGTGCAGGCCGAATACCCCCAGGACTGGCTGACCGAAAAGGCGGAGGACACGGGCTCCAAGCAGGCTGCCTGGCGGGTCGACCCGAAACAGTCCGGCGTCGGCGGCTCTACCGGCGATATCGGCACCCATGCCTACAACCTTGCCCGCTTCGTCACCGGGCTGGAACTCGACAGCCTGTCAGCCGATCTCGACGCCTTCGTGAAGGGCCGCGTGCTCGACGACAACGCCCATGTCATGCTGCGCTTCAAGAGCGGTGCGAAAGGCATGATCTGGGCGAGCCAGGTCGCGCCCGGCAACGAGAACGGGCTGAAGCTGCGCGTCTACGGCACCAAGGGCGGCATCGAATGGGTGCAGGCCGATCCCAACTATCTCTGGTTCACGCCCTTCGGCGAGCCGAAGCGGCTGATTACGCGTGGTGGCGCCGGGGCCGGCCCTGCTGCGGCCCGCGTCAGCCGCGTGCCGCCCGGCCATCCCGAAGGCTACCTCGAAGGCTTTGCCACCATCTATGCCGAAGCTGCCCGCGCCATTCGCGCCGCGCGCAAGAAGAACGGCAAGCCGGCGAAGGATGTCGTCTACCCGACGGTGCAGGACGGCGTGGAAGGCGTTGCCTTCGTCGAGGCTTGCGTGAAATCGTCGAAGAAAAACGCAGCCTGGACAAAGCTGTAGCTTAGCACGGACCAACAGGCGGTGGCGGGAGCGATCCCGCTACCGTTTTTCGTGATGCGGGGTTCAGCGTCATCGCCTTGCTCACCGAGGCAGTGGCAAAATCCGTGGCCGATCGCTATTTGATGTCTGATGAATGACATTGCCGGCATTTCAGGCGAAGATGCCAGGCAAGGCAAACGGATTGAAGGCACCATCATGGCGGCAAGGGATACGCTGACGAAGAACCAGTTGCGCGTGCTCGAAAAACTCGAGGCGTCGACCGGGCCGCTCAGCGCCTACACTTTGCTGGATCTCCTGCGCGAGCAGGGTTTTCGCGCGCCCTTGCAGGTCTACCGCGCGCTCGATGGATTGATGAATGCCGGCTTCGTCCACCGGCTCGAAAGCATGAACGCCTTCGTCGCTTGCGCCGAGCCGCACGACCACAGCCACCGCATGATCGCCTTCGCCATCTGCGACAAATGCGGACAGGTGTCGGAATTTTCCGACGAGGTCGTCGGCAAGCAACTCGACCAGTGGGTAGGCTCGACGGGCTTTGCCGCCAAGAAGGCGGTCATCGAGTTTCGCGGCACCTGCGCCAAATGCGCGGCGATCGCGGCTTAGGGTTCCGGCTGCTGTAGCGCAATCAAACCTCCGCCGTGGTCATCCCGTCGCGCAGCAACTGAACCTTGCGGTTGAGATCGATCATCTCCGGCACGGTGAACCCGGAACGGCGCAACAGCGTTTCCGTCAGGCAGCCCGTCTTTGCATGAAGCTCGGCGCCTTTCGGGCTCAGATAGACCTGGACCTGACGTTCATCAGTGGTGCTGCGCTGGCGTGTCACAAACCCGGCGCTCTCCAGCCGCTTCACAGCAGGCGTGATGGTGCTTGGCTCGAGCGCCAGCCTGTCGGCAATTGCCGAGATGGTCAGGCCGTCCCTCTCCCAAAGCGTGCTCAGCACGATATACTGCGTATAGGTAACGCCGAGATCATCGAGCATCGGCTTGTAGACGCGGTGGATGGCGATCGACGCTGAATAGATCGAAAAACAGAGCTGGCTGTCGAGCGGCAATGTCGGGGCGTCGGTCATGGTCGAGGTCTCCTTGATTCGGTAGGGTGGATAACCCTTACCACAAAAAATGATATCGCGATAAAGAAAGTGCTTTACAAGGCCCGGGGTGGGGTGTACAACATGATTATCGCGATAATGATTATCGTGAATAACCGAAGAGGAGATGCCCAAATGACCAACACCCTGATCGCCGCCGCCACCCTCGCAATGGCCGCCGCAACCGCACTCACCCCCGCTCACGCCGCACCTGTCGGTGCCAAGAACATCGTCCTTGTCCACGGCGGTTTCGTCGATGGCTCCGGCTGGCAAGGCGTCTACAACATCCTGAAGAAGGACGGCTACAATGTCAGCATCGTCCAGAACCCGACCACCTCGCTTGCCGATGATGTCGCCGTCACCAAGCGGACAATTGCCCAGCAGGATGGCCCCGTGGTCCTGGTCGGCCATTCCTACGGCGGTGTCGTCGTCAGCGAAGCCGGCACCGACGAGAAGGTGAAGGCCGTCGTCTACATCGCAGCATTCGCACCTGACAAAGGTGAGTCCGTGTCGTCCCTGATCGCCAATCCGCCTGCCGGCGCACCCGTGCCCCCGATCCTGCCGCCGGTTGATGGCTTCCTGTTCCTCGACAAGGCCAAGTTCGCAGAATCCTTCGCGGCCGACGTCGATGCAGCCACCGCAGCTTTCATGGCCGATTCGCAGGTTCCCTGGGGCGTCGAAGCTCTGGCTGGCGCTGTCACCGAGCCTGCCTGGAAGACCAAGCCGAGCTTCTACCTCGTTGCATCGGACGACCACATGATCCCGCCGCCCGCCCAGCGCATGATGGCTGAACGCGCCGGATCGACTGTCGTAGAAACAGCCGGCAGCCACGCTGTCTACGTTTCCAATCCGCAGGCCGTCGCCGCCCTCATCGAGCAGGCAGCGAACGCCAAGTGAAGGACGGGGGCGTTATTATACCGGAGCGTCCCGGACGCTCCGGTATTTTCTTGTCTGGATCAGCGAAGGCCCGGTGACCAAGACCAGTAGGGAAAGAGCCGTGCGTCGGCTGCGGCCTAGTGCGCCTCGTCCCAATTATGCGCAGCGCGCGCGTCGACCTGCAACGGCACCTTCAGCGACACCGCCGGCATGGCCGCATTCTCCATCACCGAGCGCACTACCGGCAGCGTCGCCTCGACTTCGCCTTCGGGCGTCTCGAAGATCAGTTCGTCATGCACCTGCAACAGCATGCGTGCCGAAAGCTTGGCTTCCGCCAGCGCCCCATCCATTCGCACCATGGCGCGGCGGATGATGTCGGCGGCCGATCCCTGGATCGGCGCGTTGATTGCCGCGCGCTCGTTGAAGGCGCGGTGCTGCGGGTTGGATGAGCGGATTTCCGGATAATGGGCGCGCCGGCCGAAGATCGTCTCGACATAGCCGTTCTCGCGGGCAAAAGCCTTGGTGCTGTCCATGTAATCGCGAATGCCGGGGAAGCGCTCGAAATAGCGCTTGATGTAATCGCTGGCTTCTTCGCGCGGGATCGAAAGCTGGTTGGCGAGGCCAAAGGCCGAAATGCCGTAGATGATGCCGAAATTGATCGCCTTGGCGCGGCGGCGCACGTCCGAGGGCATACCTTCGACCGGCACGCTGAACATTTCCGAAGCCGTCATCGCATGAATGTCGATGCCGTCGGCAAAGGCCTGCCGCAATTGCGGAATATCGGCCATGTGGGCAAGCACGCGCAGCTCGATCTGGCTGTAGTCGGCCGAGACCAACTTGTTACCCTTGTCGGCGATGAAGGCGGTGCGGATCTTGCGGCCTTCTGTGGTGCGGATAGGAATGTTCTGCAGGTTCGGTTCCGACGACGACAGCCGCCCGGTGGACGTGGCGGCCAGCGCGTATGACGTATGAACGCGCTTTGTCTCGGGGTGGATGTAGCCGGGCAGGGCGTCGGTATAAGTCGACTTCAGCTTGGTGAGCTGACGCCAGTCAACGATCTTGCGCGGCAGTTCGTGGCCTTCGGCTGCCAGTTCTTCCAGCACCTGCGCCGAGGTAGACCACTGGCCGGTCTTGGTCTTGGAGCCACCCGGTAGTCCCATGCGGCCGAACAAGATGTCGCCGAGCTGCTTGGGCGAGCCGATGGTGAAGCGGCTGCCGGCGAGCTGGAAAATCTCGTCTTCCAGCCGTCCGGCGCCCTGGGCCAGTTCGCCCGACAGCCGGGACAGAATCTGGCGGTCGACGGAAATGCCACGCTGCTCCATCTGGGCCAGCACCGGCACGAGCGGCCGTTCCAGCCGCTCATAGACGGACGCAAGGCCCTTGGCGGCAAGGCGTGGCTTCAGCACCCGCCAGAGCCGCAGCGTGACATCGGCATCCTCGGCCGCATAGGCAGTGGCCTGCTTGAGATCGGCTTGATCGAAGCCTACGAAACGCTTGCCGGAGCCTGCGATATCCTTGAACTTCAGCGTCTTGTGGCCGAGCCACTTTTCGGACAGGTCATCCATGCCGTGGCCGCCAGTCGTGCCGGCGTCGAGCACGTAGGAGATCAGCATGGTGTCGTCATAGGAAACGACGTCGATCCCGTGCCGGTTCATCACCACGAGATCGTATTTCAGATTCTGCGCGATCTTCAGGACCGACTTGTCCTCCAGCAGCGGCTTGAGTGCCCCAAGCGCATCGCGGACGGGGATTTGCCCTTCCAGCAGCCCGCCGCCAAGCAGATCGCCGCGCCCGCTCTTGTGGCCGAGCGGCACATAGGCAGCCCGGCCCGGGGCCGTCGCCAGCGAGAAGCCGATCAGCTCCGCCTGCATCGGGTCTAGGGAAGTTGTCTCCGTATCGAAGGCAACGAGGCCGGCCTCTTTGGCCTCAGCAACCCAGGCCTGCAATGTCGGCAGATCGAGGATGCAGGTATAGGCATCGGTATTGATCTTCTCGGCAACGGCAGCCTCGGCGCGAAGAGCCGAGAGCAACGACGGCGTGGTGCCATCCTTCTTGGCCTCGTCCGGCCCTCCGGCAGGCTCTGCGGCGCCGTCCCCGGAAGCCCCTGCCGCCGACGGTCTGGTGGCAGGCGCGGACGGGAATCCGACATCCGGTCCATGGGCTGTGTCGGCGCGCTCGATCACGAGTGCTGTAGCATCCACTTCCGCAGCCTCGGTGCTGGTCGCCTCGGCGACACGGCGGGTCAGCGTCGAGAATTCCATCGCCTTGAGGAAGCCGATCAGCCTTGGTCCGTTTGGCGGCTGGAGAACAAAATCATCTAGCCCTTCCTTGACCGGTACGTCGATCTTCAGCGTCACCAGATCGCGCGAGATGCGGGCCTTGTCGGCGTTGTCGATAATCGACTGGCGCCGCTTGTCCTGCTTGATTTCGGAAGCACGCGCCAGAAGGGTGTCGAGGTCGCCGAACTGTTCCAGAAGCTGCGCGGCGGTCTTCGGGCCGATGCCCGGCACGCCCGGCACATTGTCGACGGAATCGCCGGTCAGCGCCTGCAGGTCGATCATCTTTTCCGGCGGCACGCCCCATTTCTCGATGACCTCGGGAACGCCGATCTGGCGGTCCTTCATCGGGTCGTACATGCCGACGCTCGGGCCGACGAGCTGCATCAGGTCCTTGTCCGACGAGATGATGGTGGCGTCGCCGCCGGCCTCGCGGGCCAGCCGCGCATAGGTCGCTATCAGGTCGTCGGCCTCAAAACCTTCCATCTCGATGCAGGGCAGGTCGAAAGCGCGCGTCGCCTCGCGAATGAGCCCGAATTGCGGGATCAGATCTTCCGGCGGGGCGGAGCGATTGGCCTTGTATTCGGGATAGAGGTCGTTGCGGAAGGTCTTGGAGGAATAGTCGAAGATGACGGCGAAATGCGTCGGCGTGATGCCGACATCGGTATTTCGCGAATCCTGCATCAGCTTCCAGACCATGTTGCAGAAGCCGAGAACCGCGCCCGTCGGCAGCCCGTCCGACTTGCGGTTCAGCGGGGGCAGCGCATGGTACGCGCGGAAGATGTAGCCGGAGCCGTCGACAAGGAAGAGGTGATCGCCTTTTTTCATGGCGTAAGCCCTAACGCGGAGGTCTGAAACTGTCCATTGCAAACAGGCAAGGGCCGGGCTTGTCTTGCCGATACCTGACAGAAATGCCGCTCACGCGTTTGTTACAAAACTGTAATTTTCGTGCCCTTGAATCGCCACGTTCGCATCTCCAAATGACACTCATCGGCATCACAGCCGAGTCCGGATTAAGGCCCGTCCCCCGCCTAGACCGGACCAAGCGGCAGCCTAATCCCCCTCTCCGGGCTGCCGCCCCCTTTTGAAAGTACCGCCGCCGTGGTCCCCCTCCAGCCACGGCGGCATTTTTTTGTGCCGCGCCCGGCGTCTGGTCCAACATTGCCGGGGTTTCCTTTTTTCGCCGGGGCTTTAGGGTGGCGCCGCAGATTCGAAAGGCTTCCCCAATGTCCGCTCTCACACCCGTCCTCGACAAACTCGACGCCAATCTCGACCAGAGTATCGAACGCCTGTTCGAGCTTCTGCGCATCAAGTCGATCTCGACTGATCCGGCCTTCAAGGCCGATTGCCGCAAGGCTGCGGAATGGCTGGTCGAAGACTTGAAGTCGATCGGCTTCGAGGCGAGCGTTCGCGACACACCCGGCCACCCGATGGTCGTCGCGCATCACGATGGGGAAGGTCCTCACGTATTGTTTTACGGTCACTACGACGTTCAGCCCGTCGATCCGCTGAACCTGTGGGAAAATGACCCGTTCGATCCGGCGCTGAAAGAAATAGAACCCGGCCGCAAGGTCATCACCGGGCGTGGGTCTTCGGACGACAAGGGCCAGCTGATGCTCTTTATCGAAGCCTGCCGCGCCTACAAGCAGGTGCATGGCAAGCTGCCTTGCAAGGTGACGATCCTGTTCGAAGGCGAGGAAGAATCCGGCTCGCCGTCGCTGAAGCCCTTCCTTGAAGCCAACGCTGCCGAGCTGAAGGCGGATTTCGCTATGGTCTGCGACACCGGCATGTGGGACCGGGATACGCCCGCCATCTGCGTCGGCCTGCGCGGCCTGGTGGGTGAAGAGATTACCATCCATGCCGCCGACCGCGATTTGCATTCCGGCGAATTCGGCGGTGCTGCCGCAAATCCCGTCCGCATCCTGGCCAGGGTGCTGGCCGACATGCATGACGACACCGGCCGCGTCACCATCCCCGGTTTCTACGATGGCGTGGAGGAGACACCGACGCAGATACTGAAGTCATGGGAAGCGCTTGGCGAAACGGATGAAAATTTCCTCGGCGTGGTCGGCCTGTCCATTCCGTCGGGTGAAAAGGGACGCTCGGTGCTGGAACTCACCTGGGCGCGTCCGACCGCCGAATTCAACGGCATCAATGGCGGCTATACTGGCAAGGGTTTCAAGACGGTCATCGCCGCCGAGGCCTCCGCGAAGGTGTCGTTCCGCCTCGTCCACAAGCAGGACCCGGCCAAGATACGCGCCGCTTTCCGCGATTTCGTGCGCGCTCGTATTCCGGCCGATTGTTCTGTCGAGTTCCACGAGCATGGCGGCTCGCCTGCGATCCAGCTTTCCTATGACTCGCCGTTTCTCATCAAGGCCAAGCAGGCGCTGTCCGACGAATGGCCGAAGCCTGCGGTCATGCTTGCGATGGGTGGCTCGATCCCGATCGTCGGTGATTTCCAGACATTCCTCGGCATGGAATCGCTGCTGGCCGGCTTCGCGCTGGTTGACGACCGCATCCACTCGCCGAACGAAAAATACGACCTGTCGTCATTCCACAAGGGGCAGCGCTCCTGGGCGCGCATTCTCGACGCGCTGACACGCTAATTCCGGGGCAAACGCAATGACCATCCGCTTTCACAAGAACGATCTGCCGGACCTTTCGAACTACAATGTCGACGCCGTCGCCATCGACACCGAGACGCTTGGCCTGAACCCGCATCGCGACCGGCTCTGCGTCGTGCAGATATCGCCGGGCGACGGTACGGCCGACGTTATCCAGATCGCGCAGGGCCAGAAAACGGCCCCCAATCTGGTCAAGCTGCTGGATGACGACAAGATCACGAAGCTGTTCCACTTCGGCCGCTTCGACCTGGCCGTCCTCTATCATGCGTTCGGCGTCATGCCCGAGCCGGTATTCTGCACCAAGATCGCGTCGCGCCTGACCCGCACCTATACCGACCGGCATGGCCTTAAAGACATTTGCAACGAGCTGCTCGGCGTCAGCCTGTCGAAAGCGCAGCAGTCGTCGGATTGGGCCGCGGAGACACTGTCGCCCGAACAGCTGGAATATGCGGCTTCGGACGTTCTTTACCTGCACCGGCTGCGTGATGTTCTCGTCGGCCGGCTTGCTCGCGAGAACAGGACCAGCGAGGCGGATGCCTGCTTCAAGTTCCTGCCGACGCGGGCCAAGCTTGATCTTCTCGGTTGGCCCGAAGACGACATTTTCGCCCACAGCTGAACCGGCTTCCAGCTTGGCTTGGCATAATGAACGGCCTTCAATTCGTTCCCATGTAGGTACTGACAGGGATCAAAGATGGCTCGTTTTTGTTGGGTCATCACAGCAATGCCGAAGCAGAAAGGGACGCCGAAATGTACAAGCACATCCTAATCGCCACCGATGGTTCCGAACTGGCGCAGAAGGGTCTAGGGCATGGCCTCGCGCTGGCGAAAAGTCTCGGCAGCAAGGTCACGATCATCACCGTGACCGAACCCTTTCCGGTTTACGGCATGGCCGGTGAGTTCGGTTGGGTCGGCAGCCCGGCCGATGTGGAAAGCTACAAGAACGGCAGCAAGGAATTCGCCCAGAAAGTTCTTTCAGCTGCCAAGGCTGCCGCCGACAAGGCAGGCGTGAAGGCTGAAGTCCTGCATATCGACGACAGCACCCCGGCCGACGCCATCGTCGCGATCGCCAAGGAGCGCGGCAATGACCTCATCGTCATGGCTTCGCACGGCCGCCGCGGCATCGGTCGGCTGCTGCTCGGCAGCCAGACGTCCGAGGTTCTGACCCACAGCACCGTTCCGGTTCTGGTCGTGCGATAAACCACTGGCAGCACAGGCAGACGAGCAGGTTGCGGCAGACGCAATGCCGCAACAAGCTGCTTATTCAAGGACTTCCGGGAAAGCCGCTTAATCCCTCCTTAAATCGCCGCATTTACTGTTCACTCGAAGCCCACGCGCAATTGGGGAATGGGCAGCAGCGGACGGCATGGCGAAAAGAACGACGACACGCATCGAACCGACTTTTGACGGACCCGCCGAGCACAAGGCTTCGGGCGGTTTCTCCGTCAGCGAAGATGACCGTGTCATGCCCTCAGCCAAGAAGCAGCCAGCCGCAAAGCGCAAGGCTGAGAAGGCGGAGAGGGGCCAGCCGTCGCGTCGCAACCGGAAAAAGCCGAGGCGCGGATTTTTTGGCGGGCTGACGCGTGCTGTCTACTGGTGTTTCGTCCTGGCGCTGTGGGGTGGTATCGCCGCTGCCGGCATCGTCGTCTACTACGGCGCGCAGATGCCGAGCGCCACGACATGGGCCATTCCGGATCGCCCACCCAATGTGAAGATCGTCTCCGTCGACGGCAAACTGCTCGCCAACCGAGGCATGACCGGCGGCGAAGCGGTCGGCCTGCATGAAATGTCGCCCTATATTCCGCAGGCGGTGATGGCGATCGAGGATCGCCGCTTTTACTCGCATTTCGGCATAGACCCGATGGGCCTTGGCCGTGCGCTGCTGGGCAACCTCACCAGCGGCCGCTTTTCGCAAGGCGGCTCGACGCTGACGCAGCAGCTTGCCAAGAACCTGTTCCTGAAGCCTGACCGCACCATCGAGCGCAAGGTGCAGGAGGTGCTCCTGGCGCTGTGGCTGGAGCAGAAGCATACCAAGGACCAGATCCTCGAAATGTATCTCAACCGGGTCTATTTCGGCTCGGGCGCCTATGGCGTGGAGGCTGCCTCGCGGCGCTACTTCGGCAAGTCGGCCCGCGACGTGACCTTGTCGGAAGCGGCACTGCTTGCCGGCCTGCTGAAGGCGCCGTCCCGGCTTTCGCCGGCGCGTGATCCCAAGGCCGCCGAGGCGCGGGCACAGCTGGTGCTGGCCGCCATGCGTGACGAAAACATGATCGGCGAGAAGGAACTGGCGACCGCGATGAGCGCGCCGGCAACCCGCGCCGCGTCCTACTGGACCGGCTCCGAACATTACGTCGCCGACCGCATCATGGAAGAACTGCCGAACCTCATCGGCGAGGTGCGCTCGGATATCATCGTTGATTCCACGATCGACCTGACCTTGCAGGATCTCGCGGAGAAATCCATCCGCCGCTTGATCGACGAGAACGGCGAGAAACTGAGCGTCAGCCAGGGTGCACTTGTGTCGATCGACAATTCAGGTGCGGTGCGTGCGATGGTCGGTGGTTACGACTATGCCAACAGCCAGTTCGACCGTGCCGCAGAAGCGCGCCGTCAGCCGGGCTCGGCCTTCAAGCCGTTCGTCTATCTGGCCGCCCTTGAGGCAGGCCGCACGCCCGACAGCATCCGCAACGATGCGCCGATCAGCATCGGAAAATGGAAGCCCGACAACTACAACGGCAAATATTTTGGCCGCGTTACGCTGGCAACCGCGCTGGCGAAATCGCTGAACTCGGTTGCCGCCCAGCTGACCATGGAAGTCGGACCTGATGCGGTGATCGAAGTCGCCCATCGCATGGGCATCGAATCCCAGCTTCAGGCGAACACCTCGATCGCGCTTGGCACTTCCGAGGTCACGCCGCTGGAACTGACGGCCGCCTATGTGCCCTTTGCCAATGGCGGCTACAAACCCGAGGTCCATTTCATCCAGCGCATCACCACGACTGCCGGCGAAGTGCTTTACGAAGGCGCCGGCGGCAACGCACCGCGCGTCGTTCGCCCCGAAATCGTTGGCATGATGAATTCGATGATGACCGGAACGGTCGAGGTCGGCACCGCCAAAAAGGCTGCCTTCAACTGGCCGTCTGCCGGCAAGACCGGAACCAGCCAGAATTCGCGCGATGCGTGGTTCGTCGGCTACACCGCCAATCTCACCACCGGCGTGTGGTTCGGCAATGACGACGGCAAGCCGATGAAGAAGGTGACCGGCGGTGCGCTGCCCGCTCAGGCATGGCACGAATTCATGGTGGCCGCGCATGAGGGTGTGCCTGTCGCGCCGCTGCCGGGAACATGGAAATCCGTGCCACAGGCAGAACCTGGCTCCGTGCCGATGGCGAGCGTCGAGGAGCCAGACCATCCGGCGGCTGCGCCGGCGCCTTCGCCCGTCAGCCGGAACCTTCCCATGGATGATGTCGGTGCTGCCGATGGCGACACAGGCTTCGTACCCATGCCGCAGGAACCGCCGACCGCTTCGATCGGCCGCCGACCTGTTCCGCAGGCTGACGTGGGTGGGCCGGTGGTCAGGCGGCAGACGTCGATCCTCGACGTGATCATGGGTAACTGATCTTCGCCGATTATTCGTCTGCCCTGCGGCCACGTCGCCGCTGGCCAGCGCGATCTTCATCCATTACATAGCGGGCTTGGAGATCACGCAATGGCTGTAGCCGATACACGAAAGACGATCGTTCTCACCGGCGCCAGCCGCGGGATCGGGCATGCCACCGTCAAGCGCTTTTCGCGCGAGGGCTGGCGGGTCATCACCTGTTCGCGCCAGGCCTTTGCCGAGGATTGCCCGTGGCCGGCTGGGCCTGAAGACCACATCAAGGTTGACCTCGCCGACCAGGAAGACGTTGGCATTGCCGTATCCGAAATCCGCCACCGGCTCGAGGCCCATGGCGGGCAGCTTCATGCGCTGGTCAACAATGCCGGCATCTCGCCCAAGCTGAAAGACGGCAGCCGCATGAACTCCATCGATACGCCGATGCATGTCTGGCGCGATGTCTTTCAGGTCAATTTCTTCGCGCCGATCATGTTGGCGCGCGGCCTGTTTAGGGAACTGGCGGCGGCCAAGGGTTCGATCGTCAATGTCACCTCGATTGCCGGTACACGCGTGCACCCCTTCGCGGGAACGTCCTACGCCACGTCGAAGGCCGCGCTTGGCTCGCTGACGCGTGAGATGGCGCATGATTTCGGCCCGCACGGCATTCGTGTCAATGCCATCGCACCGGGCGAAATCGACACGGCGATCCTGTCGCCCGGCACCGAGAAGATCGTCGAGACGATCCCGTTGCGCCGGCTCGGCTCGACATCGGAAATCGCCGACATCATCTTCTTTCTGTGCTCGACGCAGGCGTCTTACGTGACCGGCTCGGAAATCCACATCAATGGCGGCCAGCACGTCTGACCGCCATCGCTAACCGCAATTAATCCTTCGGCTTGTCCTCGGCAACCGGCTCTTCGCCGGTCTGGATTTCATCCGTTTTGGCGTCGTCGCTCGGCTTAAAACCCTTCAACTCGGTCAAAGGACTATCCGACGTCAGGGGTCCGGCGAGCGGCGGGCGCGGATCGTCCTTGGTCGAGTCCTTCACGACCTGCTCGACGATGCCGCGCGCGACCTCGCGCTCGCCCATGATGACGACATCGGCACCCAATCCGGTCAGATGATCGACCTCGGCGTCGGAGTGCGCGCGTGAGATGATCCGGATTTCCGGATTTGCGGCGCGAGCGCGCAGGATGATCTGGCCGGCTTCGAAAGCGTTGGGAATGGCCAGAATAAGCCGTGTTGCACCAGCGGCATTGGCCGAAGCGAAGACGTTGCTGTTTGCAGCATTGCCTGCAACGGTTTCGATGCCCTCGGCGTGGAGCTTGGCCAGTGTCTTGTCCGCATCCTCGATGACAAGGAACGGCAGGCCCGCCTCCTTCAGGGATTTGCCGACAAGGCTGCCGACACGGCCGTAGCCGATCAGGATCGTATGGTCGGTAAGCTTGGTTGCGGGCGGCAGATCCGCATCCGCCTTGGCTGAAACTGGCGCAGCAGTGGCAACGACACCGGGTTCCGTCGCCGGACCAATCGGCTTGGTTTCAGGTGCAGCTGGAGTCTTGCCGGAACGTTTTTCGAGCCAGGGTTTCAGTCTTTCCACGCCGGCAAAGACCAGCGGGTTCAGCACGATGGACAGGATCGCGCCGGCCAGGATCAGGTCTCGTCCTTGCTCAGGCAGGAGGTCCAGCCCGACGCCAAGTTCGGCAAGGATGAAGGAGAACTCGCCTATCTGCGCCAGGCTTGCCGAGATTATGAGCGCCGTTGCGATCGGATAGCCGAAAGCGATGACGATGAGGTAGGCGGCCACCGACTTGCCGATGACGATGATGAACAGCGTCGCCAGAATGGGCCAGGTGTTTTCGATCAGGCTGGCCGGGTCGAACAGCATGCCGACCGAAACGAAGAACAGGACCGAGAAAGCGTCGCGCAGCGGCAGCGACTCTTCGGCTGCCTGATGGCTGAGTTCGGATTCGCTCATGATCATGCCGGCGAAGAACGCGCCGAGCGCCAGCGAGACGCCGAACAGCTTTGCCGCACCGAAGGCAACGCCCAGCGCGATGGCCAGAACCGCAAGCCGGAACAGTTCGCGCGAGCCGGTATGGGCGACGTAGTGCAGGATCCAGGGAATGACCCGGCGTCCGACGATGACCATGACCAGCACGAAGGCCGCGACCTTGGCCAGCGTCACGCCGACCACGCCCCACAGGCCCAGATCGAACCGCAGTGAAAGAAGGCTGCTGGCGTGTTCAGGCGCCTGTTCCTGCCCGCCCAGCACGCCTGCAAGCGCTGGCAGCAACACCAGCGCCAGAACCATCGCCAGATCCTCGACGATGAGCCAGCCGACGGCGATGCGCCCGCGCTCCGTCTCGATCATGCGCCGTTCCTGCAGCGCACGCAGCAGAACGACGGTACTGGCGACAGACAGCGCCAGACCGAAAACCAAACCGGCACCGAGCGTCCATCCCATCAGCCACGAAAGTGCCGCGCCGAGCGCCGTTGCGAAAGCAATCTGCACGATTGCGCCGGGCACCGCTATGGCGCGGACGGAGAGAAGGTCTTTCAGTGAAAAATGCAGGCCGACACCGAACATCAGCAGGATGACGCCAATTTCGGCGAGTTCCAGCGCCAGGCTCTGATCGGCGACGAAGCCGGGTGTATTTGGCCCGACCAAGACGCCCGCGATCAGGTAGCCGACCAAAGGCGGGATGCGAAATCGATTTGCCAATGCGCCGAAAACAAATGCCAGCCCCAGACCGGCGACGATAGTTGCGATGAGGGGCGTGTCATGCGGCATTGTTCGGGGGGCGCCTTCCAAAAAAATTGAACAAAATGGGGGTGGGGCGGCGAAAGCCACTCCGATACCAATATGGGTGAGCGGATGCCTTTCTCGCAACCCCACAAGTCCATGAATCTTCTCTGAAATCGAACTTTTCGATGAAAATGAAGGACAGGCTGCGCTGGGGTGAAAAGCATGTTGGAATCTTGGAGCGGTTCGAAGAACCAACCACACCGTCGCGACGGCTCTCTAAATTCTATAAAAAAGGTAGAATTTAGAATGTTGCCATTTCATTTGTTGGCGGAGGTACGCCAGATCCTGTGCCTTCTGGCGTGGTCCCGTTGGAAAAAATCTTCCGGAAAATCGAGCACTCAAGATTGATTTTCCAATATCCGCCGGAGATGACCGCGGTGTGAGCACGAAGCTTGCCGAGCAGCAAAATCTTCGCCGCCGGCGATGCCGCCCGAAAGCCGAGGATTATTTTTCTTTCGATCTGCAGGTTGGCAGAAAAGAGATTGCTTCTGTCGAATGGCCGCGCGAGTGCATTCCTTCTGAATTTCGGGCCTGAGCGCTAAATATCTTAGGCACAATTCAGGAACCCCGCTCACCATGTCGCAGCCGTCTGCCAAGCTCAACGCGTTCCCCGTTTTCATGCGGGTCGAGGGCGAAGCTGTGGTCATCGTCGGCGGCGGTGACGAAGCACTGGCCAAGGCGCGCTTGCTAGGCCAGTCGAGCGCGAGGCTGGTGATCGTTTCGGATCATGTCGAGCCGGAACTGGCCGACTGGATGGTCGCCAACAATGCCGAGCACATAAACGCGCTCTACGATCCCGCTTATCTCGACGGCGCGGTTCTTGTCTTTGCCGCCACGGGCGATGCAGGGCAGGACCGGCTGATTTCGGACGATGCGCGTCGTCTTGGCATTCCGGTCAACGCCGTCGACCGCCCGGAGCTTTGCGATTTCTTTACACCCGCTCTTGTCAACCGCGCACCGCTTGCGGTGGCGATCGGCACGGAAGGCGCCGGGCCTGTGCTTGCCCAGATGGTGCGCTCGAAGATCGACCGCATGCTGTCGCCGTCGCTTGGTTCGCTGGCGGTGCTGGCTGCTTCTTTTCGCGAGGGTGCTGAAAAGCTTCTGCCGAAAGGCAGCCCGCGTCGCCGCTTCTGGAATGAATTCTTTTCAGGGGCACCGGCGCGCGCTCTCGAAAACGGACAGCCTGAGGAAGCGCGAGAAGTTGCCTCGGCATTGCTCCGCCGTCAGGAGCCAACCGAAGGCCACATCGCGCTGGTTGGTGCCGGCCCCGGTGCCGAAGATTTGCTGACGCTGCGCGCGCATCGCCACCTGATGGAAGCCGACGTTATCGTCTACGACGCGCTGGTTCCGGAAGCAGTGATCGCTATGGGTCGCCGCGACGCCGAGCGCCTGCCGGTCGGCAAGCGCAAGGGCTGCCATTCCAAGTCGCAGGCCGAGATCAACGATCTGCTGGTCAGTCTCGGCCGTGAGGGCAAACGCGTCGTGCGGCTGAAGTCCGGCGATCCGCTTGTGTTCGGCCGCGCCGGCGAGGAGATGCAGGCCCTGCGCGACGCCGGAATCTCCTATGAGGTCGTTCCGGGCGTCACCGCCGCCTTTGCCGCCGCCGCCGATTTCGAACTGCCGCTGACGCTGCGCGGTGTCACCTCGTCGATGGTCTTCACCACCGGTCACGATCTCAAGGGCAAGTCCCTGCCGGATTGGGCGAAGCTTGCTATCTCCGGCGCTACCGTTGCCGTCTATATGGGCCGCTCGGTCGCAGCCGATGTTGCTTCGCGGCTGATTGCAGCCGGGCTTTCGCCCGACACCGCCGTTGCCGTGGTGGAAAATGCCAGCCTCACCAGCCGCCGCAAATTTCACGGCACGCTGGCCGATCTGCCGTCACTGGAAGATCGCACCGATCTGACCGGGCCGGTCATGACCATCATCGGCGATGCCGTTGCTGGCGCCAATTTCGACAAATCTGAACCGCTCGCCGCCCAGCGCCACATCGGCGCGGCCGCAAGAACCGGGGAGACCGTAGCATGAAGATACTCACCGCAAATCGCCTGACCGACGGCGAGGCCGTGTGGTTCTCGACCGACCATCGCTGGGCCGAGACGATCGATCATTCCGAGATCGCCAGCGACAAGGCGGGCGAGGAGAGGCTTGAAGCCATCGGTCATGCCGGCCTCGCCAACAATGAGGTGGTCGATGTCAATCTCATCGACGTGCAGTTGATCGACGGCGAAATCCGCCCGACACGCCTGCGCGAGCAGATCAGGGCCGCCGGCCCGACAAACCGCAACGATCTTGGCAAGCAGGCACGCCCGGCGGTTTCCCGCGCGGCATGATGGAACGGGCCGACGGGCCCTGAAAGACGAAGACGATGTATCGCTACGACGAGTTCGACCACGATTTCGTAAAAGCCCGGGTCGCCGAGTTCACCGACCAGGTGGAACGGCGTTTGGCCGGGGAGATCACCGAGGACCAGTTCCGGCCGTTGCGGCTGATGAACGGCGTCTATCTTCAGCTCCACGCCTATATGCTGCGCGTCGCGATCCCCTATGGCACGCTGAATTCGCGCCAATTGCGCATGCTCGCCCACATCGCGCGCAAATACGACAAGGGCTACGGCCACTTCACCACGCGCCAGAACATCCAATACAACTGGCCGGCGCTGTCCGACATGCCGGCGATCCTTGCCGATCTGGCAAGCGTCGAGATGCATGCGATCCAGACCTCGGGCAACTGCATTCGCAACGTGACGGCCGACCACTTCGCCGCTGCTGCCGCCGACGAGGTCGCCGATCCGCGCCCCTATGCGGAAATCCTGCGCCAATGGTCCTCGGTGCATCCGGAATTCTCTTATCTGCCGCGCAAGTTCAAGATCGCGGTGACGGGTGCCGAGCGTGATCGCGCTGCCATCCAGGTGCATGATATCGGCCTGCATCTGAAGAAGAACGAGAAGGGCGAACTCGGCTTTGCCGTCTATGTCGGCGGCGGGCAGGGCCGCACGCCGATGATCGCCAAGAAGATCCGTGACTTCCTGCCGGAAGAGCATCTGCTGTCCTACACGACGGCGATCCTGCGCGTTTACAACCTCAACGGCCGCCGCGACAACAAATACAAGGCGCGCATCAAGATCCTCGTCCGCGAGACCGGCGTCGAGGAACTGACGCGCCAGGTCGAGGCCGAGTGGGAAGCGCTGAAGGACGGCGAACTCAAGCTGCCGGAAGCTGATGTCCGCGCCATCGAGGCCTATTTCGCTCCGCCGGCGCTCGTTGCGCGCCCGGAAGGCGACGAGGCGGTGAAGACCGCGCGCCTCGACAGCCGCAGCTTCGGCGAATGGCTTGACCAGAACGTTCTGACCCATAAGAACCCGGATTATGCTGCCGTTACGATCTCGCTTAAAGGCATCGGCGAGGCTCCGGGCGATGCGACCGACAGCCAGATGGAAGCCGTTGCCGACATCGCCGAAAAATATGCCTTCGACGAGTTGCGTGTTAGCCATGAGCAGAACCTGATCCTGCCGCATGTCGCCCGCGCCGACTTGAAGGCCGTCTACGATGCGCTGGTCGAGATCGATCTGGCGACCGCCAACTCGAATCTTATCACCGATATCATCGCCTGCCCGGGCCTCGACTATTGCGCGCTTGCCAACGCCCGTTCGATCCCGGTCGCGCAGGAGATTTCGCGGCGCTTCGCCTCGCTGGAACGCCAGCGCGACATCGGTGAGCTGAAGCTCAAGATTTCCGGTTGCATCAACGCCTGCGGCCATCACCATGTCGGCCATATCGGCATCCTCGGCGTCGAGAAGAAGGGCGCGGAGCTCTATCAGGTGACGCTTGGCGGCTCGGGTGACGAGCACACCTCGATCGGCGAGATCGTCGGCCGTGGCTTCGGCCCGGAGGAGATCACCGACGCTATCGAAACGGTGGTGGACACCTATCTGCGCATACGGAACGACCGGACTGAGAAGTTCATCGACGCCTATCGCCGTGTCGGTGCCGCGCCGTTCAAGGAGGCGCTCTATGGCAGCGAAGCCAAGGCCGCTTGACGCGGAAGCCACGGCTGCCTCGCTTGAAAGGCTCTATGGCGAACTGACCCCGCTGGAGATCATCGAGCATTCGGTGATCGACCATTTTGCGCGCGGCGTTGCGGCGGTGTCGTCGTTCGGCGCGGATTCGGCAGTGCTTCTGCACATGATTGCCGCTGTCGACCGCACCGTTCCGATCATCTTCTTGGATACAGGCAAGCATTTCGGCGAGACGCTGGACTATCGCGACGCCCTGGTTGCCGACTTCGGCTTGACCGACGTGCGCATCATCACGCCGGAGCAGGCAGCGCTCGACAGTCATGACCCTACCGGGCTGCTTCACCAGACGGACACCGAGGCCTGTTGCGCCATCCGCAAGGTTGAGCCGATGGCGCGGGGTGTCGAGCCTTTCCGGGCCTGGTTCACCGGGCGCAAGCGGTTCCAGGCGGCGACCCGGCAGGCGCTGCCCGCCTTCGAGGCCGTCGGCCCGCGCATCCGCATCAACCCGCTGGCACGCTGGACCACCAGCGATCTGGCCGACTACATGCGCAGCCACAAACTGCGCGAGAATCCGCTCGTCGCCTATGGCTATCTGTCGATCGGCTGCTTTCCCTGCACGCAGCCCGTCAAGCCTGGGGAGGATGCGCGCAGTGGCCGCTGGGCTGGACAGGCAAAAACCGAATGTGGCATTCATTTGCCTGGCCTCGACCAGACGCTGAACAATTCTTCGCTTTAGGAACCGCCTGAATGACCGAAACCAACGCGCAACCGCGCCTGTGGACGCCTGAAGGCTTTCGCGAGGAAGAATGGACCCATGCCGAAGGTGCGGAAGCGCTGTCGGGCAACGGCCGCTTCATCCTGCCGCTTCAGGCCTTTCTCGATCTCGATCCGGAAGTGCGCAAATCAGCCAGGGAGCGCCTTGGCGTGCTTCTACAGCCCGGCGATGCCGTCGAGGCGATCGTCGATCTGCTCGACCAGCTTTCATTGGTGGCGCTGGCTTTTCCGGCCTTCACCGATGGCCGCAGCTTTTCCAAGGCCGAGCTGCTCAGAAGCCGCCATCAGTTCGAAGGCGCTGTCCGCGCCACCGGTCAGGTGCTGATCGACCAGCTGCCGCATATGCTGCGGCTTGGCTTCAATGAATTCGAGGTGTCGCACCCGACTCTGATCGCGCGGCTCGAAGCCGGGCAGACAGGCGGCATCCCGCTTTACTATCAGCCGACTGCAAAGCCGGCCGAAAAGGGCCCCAAATATTCCTGGCGGCGCGTGCCTGCTAACTGACGCTGCGGTAGTCCTTCGCGGTCTTTACAACCTTGATGATTAGGCATTCTCTTTCGTCGCCGGACGGAAACATCCGCCGGATGCGAGGGAGAACACCATGGGCTTTGACTATGTTATCGCCGGCGGCGGCTCCGCTGGCGCGACGCTTGCGGCGCGATTGAGCGAAAACCCGTCGATCAAGGTATGCCTCATCGAGGCAGGTGGTGCCGGCAACGACATTCTCGTTCGCGCCCCTGCCGGCATCGTTGCCCTGCTGCCCGGAAGGCCGAAGATCAACAACTGGGCATTCGAGACCGTGCCGCAGGAAGGGCTTGGCGGACGCAAGGGCTATCAGCCGCGCGGCAAGGCGCTTGGCGGCTCAAGTGCCATCAATGCCATGCTCTACATTCGCGGGCATCGCCGCGACTACGACGAATGGGCCGAGCTTGGCTGCGACGGCTGGTCCTGGGACGAAGTGCTTCCCTATTTTCGGCGCTCCGAAGGCAATGAGCGGGGCACCGATGCCTTGCACGGCGGCGACGGCCCGCTCAAAGTGTCGGAGCAGCGCTCGCCACGCCCGATCACCAGCGCCTTCATCGAAGCCTGCGCCGAGAACCAGATTCGCACCAATGAGGATTTCAACGGTGCCGAGCAGGAGGGCGCCGGCGTTTTTCAGGTAACGCAGTTCGCCGGTGGCGCCCGCAATGGCGAACGCTGCTCGGCGGCGGCGGCCTATTTGCATCCGGCCATGGACCGGCCCAATCTCACGGTCATCACGCACGCCCATGCGACCGGCATCGTGTTCGACGGCAAGCGCGCCACCGGTCTTCGCTATCGCGTCAAAGGCCGCGAGGAAGTCGCCTCGGCAAGGCGGGAAGTCATTCTTTCAGCCGGGGCCTTCGGTTCGCCGCAGCTTCTGCTTCTGTCCGGTGTCGGACCGGCCAACGAACTCGCCCTTCACGGCATAAAGACGGTCCACGAATTGCCCGGCGTCGGCAGGAACCTGCAGGACCATCTCGATTTCGTCATCGGCTGGCGGTCGCGGGAAACCGACATGCTCGGCTTGAGCCCTCGCGGCGCAGTGAGTTTTATCCGGCACATGCTGCAATGGCGTCGTGACGGAACCGGCATGATCGCCTCTCCCGGCGCAGAAGGCGGCGCATTCCTTAAGTCGGATCCCTCACTGGATCGGCCTGACCTGCAATTGCAGTTCGTCGTCGCGCTGGTCGAAAACCATGCCCGCACGCTGCATTACGGCTTTGGTTTCTCCTGCCATGTCTGTGTCCTCAGGCCGCATTCGCGCGGTGAGGTCGGGCTGGCCAGCGTCGATCCAACGGCCGCGCCGCGCATCGATCCGCGTTTCCTATCGGATGAGCGCGATGCAGCGCTTCTCCTCAAGGGCACCAGGATGATGCAGAAAATCCTCGGATCGCCTGCGCTCGCGCGATACCGGCACAGGCCGCTCCATGCGGGCGATAACGATGACGATGCCGATCTGATGCGGCAGATCAGAAGCCGAGCCGACACTATCTATCATCCGGTCGGAACGTGCCGCATGGGGAAGGGCGACATGGCGGTGGTCGATTCGCAATTGCGGGTGCGCGGCCTCCAGGGCCTGCGTGTCGTCGATGCCTCAGTGATGCCGACGCTCATCGGCGGTAACACCAATGCGCCGACCATCATGATTGCGGAGAAAGCGGCAGACATGATCAAGGCCGGCGTCTGATTGGCCTTACCACCTGAGTTTACTTCCAGCCACCTAGGTCGAATGAGCAAAAGGATCGCCCACTTTCTCGCGTATTGGTCCGACCAGTTCGGCGATTTGGGCTTTTCCTTTCGCCACTCGCGTCTTAAGATGTCTGCATTATTTCGAGCAACGAAATAAATCGATGGCACAGGGAGGAAACCAATGCCGGGCAAGAAGATATTGATGCTGGTCGGAGAGTTCTCCGAGGAATACGAAATCTTTGTTTTCGAGCAGGCGATGCATGCGGTCGGCCACACGGTGCATGTCGTGTGCCCCGACAAGAAAGCCGGTGAGGCGATAAAGACTTCGCTTCACGATTTCGAAGGCAACCAGACCTACACCGAAAAACTCGGCCACGATTACATTCTCAACAAGACGTTTTCGGAAGTGAAGCTCGACGAATACGACGCGGTCTATGCCGCCGGTGGCCGCGGCCCGGAATATATCCGCATCGACAAGCGCGTGCAGGCGATGGTCCGGCATTTCCACGAAACCGGAAAGCCGATTTTCACGATCTGCCACGGTGTGCAGATACTGATTGCCGTGGACGGCGTCGTGCGCGGCAGGGAGGTGGCGGCGCTGCAGTATTGTGAGCCGGAAGTGACCCTGGCCGGCGGCATCTATATCGACGTCGCGCCGAATGGCGCGCATGTCGATGGCAATCTCGTGTCAGCCAAGGGCTGGCCGGGGCTCGCAGCCTTCATGCGCGAATGTCTGAAAGTTCTCGGGAGCGAAGTCACCCATGGCAAGACCATGATGCGCGAGACGCGGCAAGCGGCTTGAACGGGTTCTGATTCCAAGGCCGCTGCGTGTAATCCGCGGCGGCCTTTTGCCTTGCTGTCTCAGGCGATCGCGCGCGCTTCCCGGAAGGAAATCAGCTTCTTCCGGTTCTCGTCCCAGAGCACCAGTTTCACGCAGCGAAAGCTTTCCATGATCGTGATGCGTCCAACGTTTTGCAGTTCCGGAAAATCCCGCAGCACCTCGGGAAGCCGGTAGCACGGCACTTTGCTGGACAGATGATGGACATGGTGGATGCCGATATTGCCGGTCAGCCAGCGCAAGACGCGCGGCAGGTCGTAATGCGACGAGCCATGCAGCGCGGCGTATTGGAATTCCCAGTCCTGGCCTTCAGACCAGTGGGTGTCCTCGAACTGGTGCTGGACGTAGAACAGCCATATGCCTGCAGCGCCCGCCAATACGACGATAGGCAGATGCACGATCAGGAACGGCACGATGCCGATAAGCCAGATCAGGCCCACCGATAGGGCGGCGATCGCGAAATTGGTCGCCATGGTCGAAACCCAGGGCAGCATGCCGGCGCGCATCATGCCGAAGGGCAGCCGCTGCTTGAACAGGAAAAGCCAGATGGGGCCGATACCGAACATCACGATCGGATGGCGGTATAGGCGGTAGGCGAGACGGCCTCTTGGCGAAAGGGCACGATATTCGGCAACGGTCAGCGTCGTTATGTCGCCGACGCCGCGCTCGTCCAGGTTGCCGGCAGTGGCATGATGCGCGGCATGCGCGCGGCGCCAGTAGTCATAGGGCGTGAGCGTCAGGACACCGATCGCCCGGCCTGTCCAGTCGTCCGAGGAGCGATGGGCGAAGAAGGAGCCGTGCCCGCAATCATGCTGGATCATGAAGAGCCGAAGCAGGAAACCGGCGGCCGGAACGATGAAAATAAGGCCCCACCAATGGCCATAATGCACAGCGGCCCAGGAAAGCGCCCACAAACCGGCGAAAGGAACAACAGTTATGGCAAGTTCAAGCGCACTTCGGCCCCGGTTGGGTTTTCGGTAGCGTGCGAGAATTTTCAGCCAGGCGCGTTCGCCGGAGCGAGTGTGGAGATCGGGGGCAATGTTCATCGGCGACCATAGACAGGCCACCGCGCCGGTTGCAAGAAGTTTAAGTGGCGCGCGATGACCCTAGCGGCGGCGTGTCGCGGTGCTGGCCAGCACCTCTGCCCGCTCCAGCTTGCCCAAGAGATCACGCAGCTTACGCGGAGCCTCCTGTTCAGGTGCAAACGCCGGCAGGGACCGCACGAACCTTTTCACCGGTTCGGTTCCAAGCTGGCGTCTGATCTCCAAAGCTAAGGCGCTGTATTTTTCATTGTCACTGCGGGGCATCGTCCCAATACCTTTTGTTGGGTGAAGAACTCCCTGTGCGTTGGAATGGTTCCTCCATCGATGGTCTTATGCAACCGCCGTTGGTCTTTAGGGTAAAGGTTTAATTAAAATGGAATCAATTGACGACTGACTTGGAATATCCGGCGAAACCGCTTCCAGGGTGTCGTCCAACCGCCTTACCCCTTGATTTTTGCCCGTCAAACCTCGATATCGGGCCCAACTTCCGAACCTATGAGAATGACGGGACATGGCGATGAACGAGCAGGAAAAACAAGAACGCGCGCCCGAAGAGAACGAGGCCCTCGAGGCTGCTGCCGAAGCGCGCGACGCTGCCAATGAGGGCGACTATGAAGCGCTTGTCCGGCTGATGAAGGAAAATGAAGAGCTCAAGGAGCGGGCTCTGCGGATTGCAGCTGACATGGAGAACCTGCGCCGGCGCACCGCGCGCGACGTGCAGGATGCGCGAGCCTATTCCGTGGCCAACTTCGCGCGCGACATGCTGTCGGTTTCGGACAACCTCAATCGCGCGCTGGAAGCCATTCCGGCAGAGGCAAAAGCTGCTGGAGACGCGGGCTTCATGGCCTTGATCGAAGGCGTCGAGATGACCGAGCGCGCCATGCTGTCGGCTCTCGAACGCCACGGCGTGAAGAAACTGGAGCCGCAGGGCGCCAAGTTCGACCCGCATTTCCATCAGGCGATGTTCGAGGTGCCGAACCCCGACGTGCCGGCCAACACTGTGGTTCAGGTCGTGCAGCCGGGCTATTCGATCGGCGAGCGCGTACTGCGCCCCGCCATGGTCGGTGTTGCCAAGGGTGGTCCCAAGCAGGCGGCGCCGGCCGAAGCTTCGACCGCAACCGGTTCGGCGGACGGGCAGGCTGAGCCCGGTCCCATCAACGAGCAGGCCGAAAAGGACGCCTGATCCTAGCCTTCGACGGGGCGCGCCGCCTTAGAACATTAAGTCGGCGCGGACGTTGCATGGCGTTTCGGGATCGACCATGCTCCGGCAAAATATTGGCGGCGGTGGCGATGAACCCGATTCTGCTTCTCGACTATGCCGGCGTGGCTGTCTTCGCGGCCACCGGCGCGCTCGCAGCATCCCGCAAGCAGCTCGATATCATCGGTTTTCTCTTCCTGGCGAGTGTCACCGGCATAGGCGGTGGCACGTTCCGCGACCTGATACTCGGCGCGCCCGTCTTCTGGGTCCGCAATCCCGATTATGTGCTGATCTGCGCCGTCATAGCGGTTCTCATCTTCTTCACCGCGCACTTGGTCGAATCCCGCTACAAGCTCCTGCTCTGGTTGGATGCGCTCGGCCTGTCCGCCTATTCGGCGATGGGAGCCGCCAAGGGGATGGCAATTACCGGCTCTCCGACTGTCGCAGTCGTCACCGGCATGCTCACGGCAACGCTCGGTGGCATCCTGCGCGATCTTCTTGCCGGTGAACCATCAGTACTTTTGCGCCCGGAAATCTACGTGACGGCGGCGATGGCGGGAGCGGCTGTGTTCACGCTTGCCGATGTGGTGGGTGCGCCACTGCCCGTCTCTGCGCTGGCAGCGTTTGCGACCGCCTTCATCGTGCGGGCAGGGGCACTCAAATTTGGCTGGGCCTTCCCTGCCTACAAAAGCCGTCCCGGACGCCGCCCGGAAGACATTCCCTGATCAAGCCGTCACGGGTGATCAGGCAGCGAAGCGCTGGCCCTCGCCGCCGTAATAATTGACGTAGCGGGCGCTGATTTCCTTCACCGGCATGACGATGAAAACGTCGACGGTGCCGAAATCCTCATCGATCACGCAACCATCGCCGATCCGGGCTCCGATCCGCAGATAGCCCTTGATCAGCGGCGGCATGGCAGCGATTGCCGATTTGATGTTGATCGCCTCGGCAGGCATCAGGTCCATGTCGCAATAGCGGCTGGGAATGGCTCGCACATCCCAGGCGCTGCTGGTCCTGCAATTGTGAGCCAGATAGGATAGTGCTTCGCTGTGGGCCGCAGGCACCGTGCCGTGGAACGAAGCGCAACCGGCCATCACGCCGACGTCATAGTGATTGATGTAGGCCCAGATGCCTTGCCAGAGCACCTCTATGGTGCGCTTGGAGCGATATTCGGGCAGCACGCAGGAGCGCCCGAGTTCAAGAAAACGCTGGCCGGGATGGCGGGCAATGAGCTTTTTCAGTTCGAATTCGTCTTCCGAATAGAAGCCGCCGGCAGCAACGGCACTTTCCTGTCTCAACAGCCGGTAGGTTCCGACGATACGGCTATGGGCGGGGCCAGCAAGCGACATGTCGAGCACCAGGAGGTGATCGCAAATCGCGTCGAAACGGTCGGCATCACGCCTGTCCAGCGAATGCGCAAGGCTCTGCTTGGCGCCGAGTTCGTCGTAGAAAACGCGATAACGCACTTCCTGCGCAGCGGCTATTTCCGCCGGATCGCGCGCAAGGCGAACTTCGAGATTGCCTATTCGGCCCAAGGCTTCGCTTCGAAAAACGTCATCGGCCAGCCGCGCGATGATCGCGGCGCCATTGGCGTTCAGAAATGTATCCCGCTCCGGCAACGCTGTCTGCACGGGTGATTCTCCTTCGAGCCATCCCACATGTGCGGGATAAAGGGGGAGTGCAACAGGATTGTGACTGTAGCTTGAACCATTCTCCAGGGCAATCATTGCCGTGCGTTCAGAAACAGCAAAGCCGGCTAAGTGATTGTGTTGGTGTGGCCAAATCCCGACGCGGTCAGACTGCGGCGTGTTCGCTCACCGCCTGTACCAATGCCGCCGGATCGAGAGGCTTTGTGACGAAGCCGCTGGCGCCATGGGCCAGAACCGCATGACGGGTTTTTTCCTGGCTATCCGCCGAAAGCACCATGATCGGCACCGGCGTCGTTCCGGTTTCCTCTTCATGGCGGCGGATAGCGGCGATCGCGTCGAGCCCGTCCATGACGGGCATATGAAGGTCCATCAATACCGCGTCGTAGCGTCGTTTTCGTGTGCTGCCGGTCACTGCTTCGACGGCGGCCTTGCCATTTCCCACCACATCGACGCGATGGCCGGCCTTCAGCAAGGCGGCGCGCGCCAGCATGGCGTTGATATCATTGTCCTCGGCGATCAGGATGGACAGTCCTATCTGACGCTTGTTTCCCGGTTTGGACGGCGCCCGGCGTTTCGGGGCCTCCACTGTCTGAAGTGCGCCCGAGCCGGCAGTCAGCAGAACGCGCAGCAACGTTTCACCGCGAACGGGGCGCGCGAGGAATGTCGAATAGCCGCTGCTTCTGAAATCGCCGAGCATGCCGCGATCGGTCGGTGCAATCAGCGTGACGGCCTGGCAGGTATCAAAACCGGCCTGACGCAACCGCCTGAGCAAGCGCCCGTCGTTCCTCTCGAGTGCGGCATCGATCAGCAGCGTGTCGCAGCCCTTGGCCAGCGCGATCGCCTGCGATTGTGTCTCCGCGATCTCGACCATGCCGCCATGCGCCCTGATCGAGCGGGCGATGGCCTCGGCCTCCGCCCGATTTGACGACAGGATGACGGCCCGGCGTCCGGTGAGAACCATGCCGCGAATATTACCGCCGTCGATTGCGTCGGCAGCCGGAATGGCGAAGGAAAACTCCGATCCCTTGCCGTAGCTGCTTTCGACCGAAATCGTCCCGCCCATCGACTGCACGATGCGCTTGGAGATCGCCAGCCCCAGTCCTGCACCGCCATGGGTTCGCGTGGAAGTGCCGTCGGCCTGCTCGAACTCGTCGAAAATGCGCTCGAGGTCGCCTTTGCGAAGGCCCTGGCCGCTGTCTGCAATCGAGAAGCGGATCATGTCGGAATTCTCGTCGGTCACCCGCGTGACGACGACGAGGACGCCGCCCGCATCGGTGAATTTGATCGCATTGCCGATGAGATTGAGCAGCACCTGACGAACCCGGCCTGGATCGGCGGTGATCATCTGCGGCACTTCCGGTGCGACATGACACCCCAGCCCGATGTTCTTTGCGAATGCGCGGGAAGCCAGCAGTTCGACGACATTGTCGGCAATCTCGCGCGGAGATGTCGGCTGCGGTTCCGGGTCAAACCGCCCGGCCTCGATCTTCGAGTAATCGAGCAGGTCCTCGATCAGCGCCAGCAGCGCGCTGGCCGACGTGGAGACAGCGCCGACATAGGTTCGCTGTTCCGGCGTAAGCCCCGTATCGGCAAGCAGCTTGGCCATGCCCATGATGCCGTTCATCGGCGTTCGGATTTCGTGGCTGACGGTCGCCAGAAACCGGGACTTGGCCTGGCTGGCATATTCAGCGCGCTCGCGTGCGTTGATGAGTGCCGTCTCGGCGCGTTTGCGGGCGGTGATATCGCGTGCGATAGCCCGGTGGGATACGGTGCCGGTTTCCTTGTCGCGGACCGAAAGCTCGATCCACGAAAACCAGCGCGGTCCGCCCGGCGCGCGAATGGCGACATCGGTCGAACTCAGGCATTCACCGTCGGAGAAGGCCGCATCCGGCACGATGCCGACCTCGATGCCGAGCTCCGAAAGCGTGCAGCCGGAGATTTTACGCAGATCCGATCCGATCAGTTCGGCGAAAACCTTGTTGGCGTAGACGATGTGGCCCTCGCGATCGCGGTGGACGACGAGATCACCGAGAGCGTCGATAAGCCCATGAAAGCGCTCCTCGCTTTCCTGAAGCTCCCACATCCGGTCGGCGAGGGTCTCGATTTCGGCGCGGCTGCGCGCCGTGCTTTCCCGGATCAGCGAGACCGCCCTGCGTTCGTTGCGAAAAGCCCTGGTGAGGATGGCGAGGCCAACGGCACCGGTGACGAGAAGTCCGGCGCTGATGAAATCCGACGCGCCCTCCAGCTTGGCGAGTGCCGCGAATACGAGCACGACGGCGAGCGTCGTATAGATCAGCAAACGGGAAGCGCGCCGCGGTAGTTCCGGGGCGATCGGCGGCGATACGATCTGCCGCCGCCGCAACGCCTGCGACGGTTCGGTTTCCGCGCCGCGCTCGATGCTTCGCAATTCGGTTTCGACGGAATCCACGCTCATGCTTCGACCGTAGACGGGAAGCCTTAGGGAAGCTTTGGGCGGATCGTTCTAATTTTAGCGGTCGCCGCGAAAATACGCGTATTGCGCGAAATCAGTCACTCGACGGTGGCGCCGATTTCATACGCCGCCAACTGAAAAACTCGTCGATCAGAACCAGCCCTGCACCCACGGTGATGAAGGCATCGGCAAGGTTGAAGATCGCGAACGACCAGACCGGCGTGTGGAACAATATGTAGTCGATGACATGACCATAAACGGTGCGGTCGATGAGGTTTCCGATTGCCCCGCCGATAATCAGCGCAAAGCCGATTCTTGCCAGAACCTGGCCCGGTCCGGTCCGAAATGCCAGATAGAGTACGAAGGCGACCACCGCCAGCGAAAGCAGGATCAGCCCCTTGTCCCCGATCGACGAAAACATCGAGAAGGCAACGCCGGTGTTGTAGGTGCGGTAGAGCGCCAGGAAAGGAAGAATGTTGATCTGGTCGTGCATGAAAAGCTCGGTTTCGACCAGAAACTTGATCCACTGGTCAAACGCCACGGCGACGGCGGTGAGCAAGCCGTAGGGTGCCAAGGATTTCCAGGTCACGCATTGCCCTCCGCGCCGAGTGTCAGCGCGCCGCGCCTGATTTCAAAAAGCATGACCCCGGTGGCCACAGCCAGATTGAGCGAATCCGCGCGGCCGGCCTGCGGTATGCGCAGCAGTCGGTCGCAGCTTTCCGCCAGATTGTCGGGAAGGCCCTGCTGTTCGTTGCCCATCAGCAAGAGAACGGGACGGCCGGAAAAATCGACCGAACGATAGTCCACCGCGCCTTTGAGATGCGTGCCGGCGACAAGGCCGGGAAACCCTTTGCGCCAGGCCAGAAATGCCTCGGTCGTGGCGCGCGCCACAGGGACGGCGAAGACCGAGCCCATGGTGGCGCGGACTGTTTCGACGGAGAAGGGGTCGGTCGTCTCTCCGACCAGGATGATGCCCTTGGCGCCGACGGCGTCCACCGTGCGGATCACCGTGCCGAGATTGCCGGGATCGCGCACGCGATCCAGCGCCACCCAGACGTCGCCATCCCTGGGGCGAACGTCCTTGAGTGGCAGGTAGCGCTGTGAAAATACGCCAACGACCATCTGCGGATTGTCGCGCCGGGTGATTGCCGAAAGCACTTTTTCGGAGACTTCCAGAACGGTCCCGCCGGCAGCTACCGTGCGCGCCGCGACCTTCTCGATCGTCGGGTTGCCGAGCCCGGCCTTGGCGAACACCAGCGTCTTGATCGACCAGCCGAGATCGAGCGCGTCGATGACGAGCTTCAGGCCCTCGGCCATGAAGGCATTCTGCTGGTCGCGGAATTTCTTCAGCGCCAGCGCCTTGATGTCCTTCACCAAGGGGTTGGCCAGGCTGGTGACTTCCTTGACCTGACCCGGCGCGCCGGTGCGATGCTCGCTCATGAAGCCACCCAGCGCGAAAACAGTGATGTCGACAATGCCCGGCCTGCTGCCTTTTCGCGAATGATCAATTCGCCGGATTCGATGGTGCCGCCCATGCCGGCGAAGGTGTCGCGCATCAGTGCGTGGATTGCGAAGAACGAGGCGCGGATGGAATAGGCCGTCAGCACCACGGCCAGCGGTTTCGGCGTCAGGATGGACCGACAGATATCGGTCAAGGCCGGCAAATCCTCGAACAACTGCCAGACTTCGCCCTTGGGCCCACGCCCATAAGCCGGCGGGTCGAACAGGATGATGTCGTAGCCATTGCCTCGGCGTTCTTCGCGCTCGGCGAATTTCATCGCGTCTTCGCAGATCCAGCGGATCGGCTTTTCGCCCAGACCGGCCATGAGCTGGTTTTCGCGTGCCCAGCCGATCGCCTTTTTCGAGGCGTCGACATGGGTGACTTCCGCGCCGGCGCGCGCTGCAACCAGCGAAGCGAGGCCGGTATAGCCGAACAGATTGAGCACCTTGACCGGGCGTCCGGCGTTGCGGATCAGGCTTGCCATATGGTCCCAGTGTGAGGCCTGTTCTGGAAAGACGCCGACATGGCGAAACGAGGTGAAGCGGCCGAGATAGGAAATGCCGTCATGGCTCATCGGCCAGGTTTCACCGAGCGGCGTCTTGGGAAAGCGCCAGCGGCCCATGCCTTCTTCGTCTGTATCGCCGGTGAAGACGGCGTCAACGTTGGCCCATTCCTTCGCTGGAAGCGCCTTCTGCCAGATCGCCTGGCCTTCGGGGCGGACGATGCGATAAGGGCCGTATTGCTCCAGCTTTTCGCCTTCGCCGCTGTCGAGCAGCGCGTAGTCGGCGTTGGGAGACACTTCCAGAATAACCGGCAGCCGTTCGGCCGGCAGTGCGCCTTCGCGGCGCTTCAGCACGCGGGGTGCTGCCTTCGGCTCGGGAGCAGGCTTGGCGTCGGGAGCGTCAGGGCCGCGCCGTGGCGCGACCGGGCGCTCGCTCCGGCCGGCCTGCGGCGAAGAGCGATCGGCCTGCGGGCGTTTGTCGCGGCGTTTGTCACGCGAAGGTTTCATGCACACTCCAGATGCGGCAGCCGCGCTTCTGCCACAGCATCCGGCGCATCGCAAGAAATGGCGTCCGCTCAGCCCTTGCTGCGCTCATAAACCGCGATTCCCGCCGCCAGGTCTTCCAGCGCGGCCCCCACCGACTTGAACAGCGTGATTTCATCGGCGGTTTCGCGACCGCGCTTCTGGTCTCGGGCAAGTTCGTGCAGGTCGGCCACGATGTCTTCTGCCTTCAGGACGCCCGATGCCAGTGGTTGGACGATATCGCCGGCCTCCTTGGTCGCGCCGGCACGGGTATCGACATAGACGCGGGCACGGCGAATGGCGTCGTCGTCGCTCTCGCGCATGGTTGGCGTAAATCCGCCGACCAGATCGACATGCGTGCCGGGCTTCAGCAACGCGCCCTTGATCAAGGGAGTCGTCGAGATCGTCGCCGAGGAAACGATGTCGGCCCAACCCAGATCGGCATCCAGGTCGGCACTCGCCGCAGCATCAATGCCTTCAGCGCGCAAATCTGCTGCAACCTTTTCGGCATTGGCGGGCGTGCGATTCCAGATCCTGACCTGCTTGATCGGCCGAACCGCCGCATGCGCCTTGGCCAGGAATGGCGCCAGCGCGCCGGCGCCGACGATCAGTAGCTTCGACGCATCCTGGCGGGCGAGATAGCTGGCGGCCAGCGCGGAAGCGCAGGCCGTGCGCCATTGCGTCAGGCGCTGCCCGTCGATCAGCGCCTGCGGTTCGCCGGTCGTGCCGTCGAGAAGCAGGTAAAGCCCCATCACCGCCGGCTTGGCGATTGCGTTGTTGTCAGGCGAAACGGTGACGATCTTCACGCCGATATGGCCGCCGTCGGAAACGCCCCCGGCATTGAAGTCGCTCCAGGCCGGCATCAGAAGCAGTGTGGAGGCCGCACCTGTCGGGCGCTCCACCGTGTGGTGATGACGCACCGGCTGGATCGCGCCGTCATGAAAGACCTTGCGCAGTGTTTCCACAAGTCCGGAAAAGGTGAGGGCGCGGTCGACATCGCCCGCCGAAATCATCTGCATTGCTGGTCCTTGCGTGGTGGGTCTGCGACGCGGGCTCTGCCGCGTCTAGTGTTTTGTTGCCGGCAGGTTGGTTTGACCGGATATGGGTCGCGGATCGGCCATCGTCTGCAATTCCTGACCGCGCACGCGCGCCAGCTTGCGGTAGCGCCCCTGCTTGAGCCAGGTGGCGAGACTGCCGACGATCATGCCAACGGCAATTGCCGCAAAGAGCAGGAAAAACAGCGGCAGCTGCAGCGTCAGCGCCGGATTGCCCGGATTGAACGGGTCCAGCGTGAAGGCGGTGGGCGCGCGATTGGCCACCGCCAGTGCGATCAGGATGATGGCGATCGGCACGAACACCACGATGAGCATGAAGCGATTGAGCATATCTATTCCCGAAGCAGGCCGGCCTTTTTCGATTGAAACGGCCTTTGCCTTACTTGCCAGCGTTTAGCCGCTCGCGCAGTTCCTTGCCAGTCTTGAAGAAGGGAACCCACTTCTCCTCGACCTCGACCGAATCGCCGGTGCGCGGGTTGCGGCCGGTGCGAGCAGGGCGGTTTTTTACCGAAAATGCGCCGAAACCGCGCAGTTCCACCCGGTTTCCATCCGCCAGGGCATCGGTGATTTCGTCAAAGATGGCGCTGACGATGTTTTCCACGTCCCGCAGGAAGAGATGCGGATTGCGTGTGGCAATAATCTGCACGAGTTCGGATTTGATCATGAGCGCGGTCCCCGCCAATGGTTTGTAATGGTATGCGGATGATTTTATTCGTTTTTAAGCCGGCCCGCCGGAGTCTCAAGGTTGCCAGACCGACACGAGACCGTCAAGGAACAAGCGATCCGCACCAATCTTGCGCAGGAATTCTTCGCCGCCGTCAGGCAGGCCGAGGGCGCGGCTGGCCGCCTGCATCATGGAACTGCTGAAGAACAGGCTTGAGCCGCTGCCCTTCGGCTTCCATTCAACGACCTTGAGATCGACGTCGACCCCCTTGGTACCGAGCCAGTCGATTGCTTCGTTCTCGCCGCCGACCTCATCGATCAGCTTGTTCTGCAGCGCCTGTCTGCCCGTGAAGATCGAGCCATCCGCAAGCGCAATAACCTGCTCGCGCGTCATCGAACGACGCTCTTCCACCAGGCCGACGAACCAGTCGTAGCTGTCGAGGATCATCGAGCGAACCATCGTGCGCTCTTCTTCCGTGGTCGGCCTGAACGGCGACGGTGCCGCCTTCAGCGGCGAGGATTTGACTTCTTCCAGCTTGATTCCGAGCTTGTCCATCAGGCCGCTGACATCCGGATATTGGATCAGGACGCCGATCGAGCCGACGATCGACGATTTGCGCGCGACAATGTGATCGGTAGCCGAAGCGATCATGTAACCCGCGGATGCGGCAAGCGTGCCGACCTGCGCGACGACCGGCTTTTCCTTGGCAAGCGCGCGGACGGCGTCGAAGATCGCTTCGCCGCCGGCCGTGGTGCCGCCCGGCGAATCGATCGACAGGATGACGCCCTTCACCGATTTTGCCTTGCGGATCTTTTCGAGGCGTTCGAGCAGCTCCTCGTCCTCGGTGATCGTTCCCTCGATCTTCACCTTGGCTATGTGGTTGGCTGCAGTGCCGCCGAACTCGTCGTCGTAGAACCACATCGACGCTGCCGCGATGCAGATCGCGGCAATGGCAATCGCCGCAACGCGCCAGAAGGTCAGCTTGCGCCGCAAATGACGGCGGTCGATCAGATCGTCGGCTCTCGTTGCCATGCTAGCCTCGTGTTAGCGGGAAAGCGTCGTTTTAATCCAACCGGCCTGCAAGGGCTACCGGTTTCATCGCTGCGGCGGATCGGCTTGTCTTGCTTTGGTTAGCCGAATGGGCTGGCATTTCACGTTAAAGTAACCATATTGCTGTGTAGGTCTGAGAGGCGCTGCCTTTCGGCGGGTGGTGGCTATGCGTTTCAATGGGCTTCCAGGCCCGGATTTGCTATAGTTTCACGAAGATTTGCACATTTCCGGATACCCTTCCTTCCGGTTGATGCGGAGAAGATTTTAAGTTTAGTGCCACAATTCCGTGGTTTTCAATCGTTTGATGCTTCCTGCTTCGCGCAGGATATTCGCGATACGGCAAGGCCCGGCTTCGAACCGGAAAAACAAGAAGGCAATATGTTGGCGCGACCGACAGAAACCGACAGCCATCCGGCGTCCACGCTTAAGGCATCTGGGCCATCCCAGCCCCGGCGCGGAGCGTTTGAGAGTGCCCAACGGCATTCCTACAGGGTGCGCTTTCTCAAGACCGCTTTGCCGCTTCTCGCTGTCCTGATGGCTGCGGGGTTTGTCGGCTATTCCTACATGGCGACACCGGCGAAAGTTGCGGTCAGTGCCGACGGTTCGGCCTACTCCGATGGTAAGCTGGTGATGGCCAATCCAAAGCTCGACGGCTTCACCAAGGACAACCGGCCTTACAAGATGACCGCGGCGCGTGCCATTCAGGAATTCCAGAATGAAGGCATCGTCAAGCTCGAGGGCATTGACGCGAAATTGCCGGTCGATGCCGAAAACTGGGCAACCGTGGTTGCCCCGCACGGCACATATGACCGCGACAAGAACACGCTTGAGATCACCGACGCCATGACGATTACCACCTCTGACGGTATGGTGGCGAAGCTCAAATCGGCGTATCTGGATATTGGCAAGGGTGGAATGAAGACGGACGATCCCGTCGATATTCAGCTCAAAGGCGCCAAGATCAACTCGGACTCGATGACGATCCTTGAAAATGGCAAGGTTTTGATATTCGAGAAGCGGGTGCGCATGAACATCGATTCCAGCCGGTTGAAGACGGCAGAGAACGCGAGCGGAGACCAGAATGTGGGGCAATAAAATGAGGCTGCCGCTGGGGGCGGTGTTGGGCCTTGCGGTGATGACGTTGGCTCCGGGTCAGGTTTTCGCGCAAGACAGCGCGCAGAGCCGCCTGTCCGGCCTGAATCTGTCGGGCAAAGACCCGATTCAGATCGAAAGCGACAAGCTGGAAGTTCGCGAATCCGAAAACAAGGCGATTTTCAGCGGCAACGTCACCGTCGTGCAGGGGCCTACGCTCCTGAAATCAGGCAAGATGACGGTTTTCTACGCCAAGGATGGCGGTTCTGCCGCAACCGGTTCTTCGAACATCGACCGGCTCGAGGTCGAGGACAAGGTTTACGTCAAATCCAACACGCAGGTCGCCACCGGCGATCGCGGTACGTTCGACATGAAGACCGAGATTCTTGTCTTGTCGGGCGACGAGGTGGTCATGTCCGACGGCCCCAATGTGCTCGTCGGCTGCAAGCTTACGGTGCAGATGAAGACAGGCGAAGCCAATGTCGATGGCTGCAAGAAGGGTAATTCGGGCAGCGGTCGCGTCATGATGTCGATCACTCCTGGATCGACCCCTGGAGCCACCACCGGAACCAAGAAACAGTAATGCCGCAATCTGCATCGCTCTTGTCGCGCCTGTCGGGGCGTCGGTCGGCGCCGGCTGCTCCTGCCTTGCGCAAGGATGCCGCGAGCTTCAAGGGCACCTTGATCGCGCAGGGCCTGACCAAGGCCTACAAGGGACGAACCGTGGTCAACAGCGTGTCGCTCGGCGTTCGTGCCGGCGAGGCTGTCGGGCTCTTGGGTCCGAATGGTGCGGGCAAGACGACATGCTTTTACATGGTCACCGGCCTAGTGCCGGTGGACAAGGGCACCATCGAGATCGATGGCTTCGACGTCTCCTCCATGCCGATGTATCGTCGTGCACGGCTTGGCGTCGGCTATCTTCCGCAGGAAGCCTCGATTTTTCGCGGCCTGACCGTCGAGAACAATATCCGCGCGGTGCTCGAAGTGGTCGAGAAGAGCCGTAAGGAGCGCGACAAAAATCTCGATGCGCTCTTGGACGAGTTCCATATCGCTCACTTGCGCAAGGCCCCGGCCATTTCGCTCTCCGGCGGCGAGCGTCGCCGTCTCGAAATTGCCCGGGCTCTGGCCAGCCGCCCGAACTACATGCTGCTCGACGAACCGTTCGCCGGTGTCGATCCGATCGCCGTCTCCGACATCCAGCAGCTCGTGCGCCACCTGACCAAGCGCGGCATCGGCGTCCTGATCACCGACCACAATGTGCGCGAGACGCTTGGGCTGATCGACCGGGCCTACATCATCCACGCCGGTGAAATCCTGAAGCATGGCTCCGCGGCCGACATCGTCGCCGATCCGGACGTGCGGCGGCTTTATCTCGGCGAAGGCTTCACGCTCTAAATTTCTGTGCTTTTTGCGCGATCCCACGAGACGCTGCTTTTTCAGGCGGCTCCGGCCTCCGCAAGCTGCATAATAAATAGGCTTCCTTTCCCCTTTTCCTTGACATGCAAAAGCCGGGCCAGTTTTATGCGTTCGGGGAAATTCGTCGTGGGCGTATTCGACGGATACGGGAGTGCGTGAGTAACAATGGCCCTTGCAGCCAAATTGCAGCTTCGGCAGTCGCAGTCGCTGGTGATGACACCGCAACTGATGCAGTCGATAAAACTGCTGCAGATGACCCATATCGAGCTCGATCATTTTGTCGATGAGGAGATCGAGCGAAATCCTCTGCTCGACCGCGTCGAGCCGCGCGATGACGCGGCGGGAGACCGGCTGGAGAAGAATGATTCTGCCGGCGAGGAGTGGGCCGAGGCGGATACGGCATGGAGCGCCGAGGCCATGTCGGAAAAGCTCGATACCTCGCTCGAAAATGTCTTCCCAGACGACCCTGGTGTAAGCGATCGGGTTGGCCCGGATCTTGCCGCACAATGGAAATCCGCTTCCGGCAGCAGCGGGTCGCTTGGCGCGTCCGAAGGGTTCGACATGGAGGACATGGCGGCTGCGGCGTTGACGCTGCGCGACCATGTCGGCGAACAGATTTCCTTTGCCTTCGTCAATCCCGCTGACCGTCTGATCGCCTACGACCTTACCGACGCGCTAGATGAGATCGGCTATATGCGCGGCGATGTCGAGGAAATTGAAGAGCGGCTGGGTGTCGGCGAGGCGGATGTCCTCGAGGTTCTCCGCAAGTGTCAAGCCTTTGAGCCGGCAGGCATTTTTGCCCGCGATCTCGCCGAATGCCTGGCGCTTCAGCTTGCCCGGCGCGACCGGCTCGATCCGGCGATGAAGGCACTCGTCAACAATCTCGATCTTCTGGCCCGCCGCGATTTCCAGACGTTGAAGAAGCTCTGCGCCGTCGACGAGGAGGATCTTCTCGACATGCTGGCCGAAATCCGCCGTCTCGATCCACGGCCCGGCGCTGCCTTTTCCGGCGGAAACACCGATACGATCGTGCCGGATGTCGAGGTACGCGCTGCGAGCGACGGAAGCTGGACGGTCGAACTCAATCCCGAGACATTGCCGCGGGTTCTGGTCGATCAAATCTATTTTACCCAGGTTTCGACGCTGACAAAGAATCAGGCGGAGAAAGATTTCCTCACCGAGTGCCTGCAGAACGCCAACTGGCTGACCCGCAGTCTCGACCAGCGCGCCAAGACGATCCTGAAGGTCGCGTCCGAAATCGTGCGCCAGCAGGACGCTTTTCTGGTTCACGGCGTCAGGCAATTGCGCCCGCTCAACCTGCGCACTGTCGCAGACGCGATCGGCATGCATGAATCGACGGTCAGCCGGGTCACCGCCAACAAATATATGCTGACCCCTCGTGGGGTCTTCGAACTGCGTTATTTCTTCACCGCGGCCATTGCCTCGGCAGGCGGAGGCGACGCCCACTCCTCCGAGGCGGTGCGTGACCGCATAAAGCAGTTGATCGATGAGGAGGCCTCGGCGGAAGTTCTTTCCGACGACGCCATTGTGGATATCTTGCAGCGCGATGGTGTTGATATCGCTCGGCGAACTGTAGCCAAGTATCGGGAAGGTATGAATATTCCTTCGTCGGTGCAGCGGCGGCGCGAAAAGCGCGCCATGGCCAGCGCGGGCCGCTAATTCACAGCCGTTTTTGCCGTTGACTTTGCCTTCATTGACAAGCGTTGATGAAGTGACTAGAAGCCCGCCCGCATGGGACGGGCTGTTGCCCGCAGACAAAATGCTCCGTCGGGAGACGGCTTGTGATTAACCGGAAAGTTCGGACTTAAATTCGGCGTGAAACCCGCCCTGTAGCTTGTGCGCGTCGACTACGGGTATAAACTCGAACAAATTTGAAGTCTGAACAGGGAAGGTCAGTTTTCAGATGAATTTACGCATATCGGGAAAGCACATGGATATCGGTGAAGCGTTTCGCACGCGCATCGAAGGACGGATTGGCGAAGCCATCGATAAATATTTCGATGGCGGCTTTTCCGGACATGTGACGGTGGTGAAGTCCGGCTCGCGCTTTTCGGCCGACTGCATGATCCGCCTAGACACCGGCATTGCCCTTCAGGCAGCCGGAGAAGCGCAGGAGCCCACGGCAGCCTTCGACGCTGCGGCCGAGCGTTTCGAGAAGCGCTTGCGGCGCTACAAGCGCCGGCTGAAGTCCCACAATCCCGGCGCGACCAACGGCATCGTCACAGATGTCGCCTATACGGTCATGGCGCCGCTGGGGGACGACGAGGAGGAGCTTCCGGAAGACTACGCGCCGGCGATCGTCGCCGAATCGACCGTGGCGCTGAAGACCATGTCGGTGGCATCCGCCGTCATCGAGCTCGACACCAAGGACAGCCCTGTCTTTGTTTTCCGCAACGCCGGGAACGAGCAGGTCAACATCGTCTATCGGAGGCCGGACGGAAATATCGGGTGGATCGACCCCTCGACGACAAAAGTCGCGCAGGGATAGGCAACGTCTTCTGGCTGCGCTGCCGGTTATGGGATTGCCGGCAGTGCGGACAGCGAAAAGGATATTTGGCAATGGATCTGAGTGATCTGATCGAGGTTCAGGCAATCATGCCGGCCTTGAAAGCGAATTCCAAAAAGCAGCTTCTGCAATTGCTAGCCGAAAGAGCCGCCAGCATTACCGGTCTTCCCGAGCGCGAAGTCTTCGACACGATCCTGCAGCGTGAGCGGCTGGGATCGACCGGTGTGGGCAATGGCATCGCCATCCCGCACGGCAAGCTCGCCGGCGTGAAGCGCATTACCGGCGTTTTCGCGCGGCTGGAATCGCCGGTGGAATTCGAGGCGCTGGACGACCAGCCCGTCGACCTGGTGTTTCTGCTGCTGGCTCCCGAAGGGGCAGGTGCGGATCACCTGAAGGCGCTGTCGCGGATCGCGCGTGTCCTGCGCGATGGCGATACGGTTGCCAAGATTCGTGGCACCCGCGATGCGACGGCCATTCACGCACTTCTTTCGGATACGCAGGCCTCGCACGCTGCCTGAAGCGTGAAATCAGTTCGGTGAAATTTGGCTCGGGGCGGCTTTTCAGCCGCCCTTTGCAATTCCGTAGACGCCGGTTAGTGGATGGCGACCGGGGTCAGGTCGTTTTCCATCGCACCGGCAAGGGCGCGGTCGCGCTCGTCAGACAGCAGAATCGGCTGGCCGTTGGCGGCGAAAAGCGCCCAAAGCGTCGTGCCCGAGGCGATTTCCGGAAGACCCGGAAACTTGCCCTTCAGCTCGTCGCTGTCGATTTCGCGCAGATACGCCACCGTGCCTTCGCCCAGATGGGCGAGTTCGGCCTGCGTCAGAACGTGTCTGGGATCAAGAGATGTCATATTAGCCTCCTGTATGCGGGGCGTCCTAGTGACCAACCCGCTCTAGAGCTGTTTGTTCCGGCGGGCGACAATCAGTCTTTCACCGAAATGTTTATTTTCCGTACCAGTCTTTCGGCCTCCGGGCGGTCGAGGTCTATAGACAGAAGACCGTTCTTCAGTTCGGCCCCGGTCACCCGCATTCCATCGGCGAGCACGAAGGTCCGCTGGAACTTCCGCGCGGCGATGCCGCGATGCAGGAACTCGCGTTCCGTGTCGTCGTTCTGCCTGCCGCGCACGACGAGCTGGTTTTCCTCGGTTGTGACTTCCAGATTTTCATCGCAGAAGCCGGCAACCGCCAGCGTTATGCGCAAAGTCTCGCCCTTGCCTTCTTCCCCGCGAACGCGCTCGATATTGTAGGGGGGATAGCTGTCGCCAGATTTGGCCAAGCGTTCCAGCGTTTTTTCCATGGCATCGAACCCAAGCAGAAGCGGGCTCGAAAAGGGCGTCATGCGACTCATTTTCGTGTCCTCTAAGAGCGACCTAAAAGGGAAAAACCCGGATGGCATTTTTCCCGATGATCCTGATATGGTCCGCCGCGCAAACAAGTTCAAGCCTGCAATCATTGACATGAGGGAAGACGGAAATGTCCGCCACAAGAAAGATCATCATCGACACCGATCCCGGCCAGGACGACGCCGTCGCCATACTGCTTGCGCTGGCAAGCCCTGAACTGGATATCCTCGGCATCACCGCCGTTGCCGGCAATGTTCCGCTGAAGCTGACCGAGAAGAACGCGCGCAAGATCTGCGAACTCGCCGGCAAGCCTGAAACCAAGGTTTTCGCCGGCGCCATCCGCCCGCTGGCGCGCACGCTGGTCACGGCGGAAGAGGTTCACGGCCAGAGCGGGCTCAACGGCCCGGAGCTGCCGGAGCCGACCATGCCGCTGCAGGCGCAGTATGCCGTCGACTTCATCGTTGAGACGCTGATGAAGGAAGACAGCGGCACCGTCACGCTGTGCCCGCTTGGGCCCCTGACCAACATTGCGCTGGCGCTGATTCGCGAGCCGAAGATCGCCCCGCGCATCAAGGAGATCGTGCTGATGGGCGGCGGCTTCTTTGAGGGCGGCAATGTCACGCCGGCGGCCGAGTTCAACATCTATGTCGACCCGCAGGCGGCCGACGTGGTGCTGCGCTCCGGCGTGCCGATCGTGATGATGCCGCTCGACGTCACCCACAAGGCGCTGACGACCGGCAAGCGCATCGCAGCCTTCCGCGATCTCGGCACCAAGGTCGGCATCGCCACCGCCGAAATGCTGGAATTCTTCGAACGCTTCGACGAGGAGAAATACGGCACCGACGGCGGCCCGCTGCACGACCCCTGCGTCATCGCCTATCTCTTGAAGCCAGAATTGTTCAAAGGCCGGCATTGCAACGTCTCGGTCGAGACGGCTTCCGAACTCACCATGGGTATGACGGTCGTCGACTGGTGGGGCGTCACCAAGCGCGACAAGAACGCCACCGTCGTGCGCGACATCGACCATGATGGGTTTTTCGCGTTGCTGGTTGAGCGGCTGGGGCGGCTGTAGCGCCGACGTCTCCCTCCCCTCGAGGGGAGGGTGGCCCGTAGGGCCGGGTGGGGTCGCTGCGGCAGTGCTCCGACGCTCCTTTTGCGCCGAGTACTACATGAACGACCCCCTCTGGCGCTTCGCGCCATCTCCCCCTCAAGGGGGAGAATACGCGGGCGCACTTCATCATCGCCACGCCCGGTTTTCACCGTCTGGCCATTGTCAAAGAGCCGGGAAGCGGGGCGCATGGCCGTGCCTTCCTAATGTTTAGTACGTGGCGCGACTTCCGCGCCCCGCCGGCGATTTCTGTTCCCGTCCGTTCCGCTGCTCCCTGCAAACCTTTTGGTTTGCAGGGCCTATGTGCTCGTCCAGCACGCGCGGGCCGTATTACCCGCAGGGGAACCCTTGGACGGAACCTCCCCGGCCTTGCTGCTACGTTTGCCGCAAGACGGAAGCGCCGGTTCCTCCCCACAGATCACCGTCGCGACCGGCGCTCCCATGGGAGGAACTGGTTGGGAGTATGAAAGGTGCGCGAAGGGTGGGGATAAATTGAGGGTGAAAAAATGTGTGGCGTGAGTGAAATCAATGGGTTGGCGGAAAGCCAGGCGAAAATCTTTCCCACAGTTCGCAAGCTTCAGCTTTGGCAGTTCTGCACCGCGGCACATTCCACCGAGGTTCCGGCATGGATCCCCGGGTTCCTCCGCCGAACTTCGTTCGGCTCCGGCCCCGAGGATGACGAACGGAATGGTCTGACATCGTTAATCGTCAAGGTTAATGTTGGAAGCGTCTCCCCTTTCGTCATCCCGGCCAAGGGAGCGAAGCGACTGCGAGCCGGGATCTATTGATGAGCACGGCCGGGTACTGAGTTCGCGCTGCAGTATTGAAGCGCGCCAAGACGAGGGCCGGGCCATGCTTGACGATGCTGCGGCCAATGGATCCCGGATAACCTGCGCTTCGCTCCGGTTCCCCGGGATGACGATTTCACGGTTGTCAGCGCTAATCGCCAAGGTCGACGAACGGCATGTTCCGCCTTCGCTAGTTGTCAATGTTGGTGGGGCAGCTTCCAGGATGATGCGGCGGGTAAGTGTGCTAATTTCCTGCAATCATTGATAGAATTTTCTTGCCTGGCACGCTCGTTCTGCCACATCCTTACCTATGACCGGCTATGTCTACATTTTGGCGTCGAGAAAGAACGGAACGCTTTACACCGGTGTGACCGGGGATCTTGAGCGGCGCGTCTGGGAGCATCGCGAAGGGCTGACGGACGGCTTCACGAAGAAATACGGTGTCAGGCGGCTGGTCTGGTATCGCGATTATGTCGACATAGGCGACGCCATCGTGGACGAGAAACGCATCAAGAAATGGCGGCGCAAATGGAAGCTCGAACTGATCGAGGCGATGAACCCGGAATGGGACAATCTATATGAAGTGCTGAACGGCTGATGCTTGCCAGCAGGTTAAGCGGAATGCACCGCGTAGCCCCTCACTTCGCCCGCGAGAACGCCAGCCACAGCCCGCCGCCGATGAGGAAACTGCCGCTGATGCGCGACAAGAGCTTGATGCGGCTGGCTGACAGCGCGCGGCTGGCCCTGCCGGCAACGATGGCGTAGGTGGAATCGGACATCGCCGCGAAAATCAGGGCGGTGGTGCCCATGATGACGATCTGAAGCGCGTAGTTGCCGGTGGGATCGAGGAATTGCGGGATGAAGGCGCCGAAGAAGATCAGCGTCTTGGGATTGCTGATGGCGACGAGAAAACCCTGCAGGAAGAAGCCGCCGCGCGGTGCCTGGGGGACGCCGTTGGCATCAAGCCTGCCGGTGGAGCGAAACATCTGGATGCCCATCCAGATCAGATAGGCGGCACCCAGCAGGCGCACCCACTCGAACCAGTGGCCCATGCCCTCGATCATCGAGGTGAGGCCGATGCCGACGATGGCGATCATGACGGCGATGCCGGCCTGAGTGCCGGCGACATTGGCCAGCCCGGCGCGCGTGCCATGGCGCATGCTGGTGGCGATGATCAGCGTGACGGTCGGGCCGGGTATCAGGATGATGACGATGCAGGCGACGACATAGGCGGCATAGACTTCGAGCGACATTTTTGTATTCCTCTCCGATTGCTTGAAAACAAGCATCAGCGTCGAGGAATGTCCAGTGTCTCGCAGTCGAAGGAGCAGAATCGCATGAGCCCCTTGGTCAAGGAATTCCTCGAAACGGCCGGCGCGGTGTTTTCGGTTCACAATCACACCCCGCTCATCTCCTTCGACGATGCGAAGGAGATCCTGCCGCACGATCCGGAGGACATGGTCAAGGGCCTGACATTTTCGCACTCCGACGGTGGCCTGGCCATCGTCGCCTTGAGGGCGAAGGACAAGGCCGACTACAAGAAGATCGCCGATGCGCTCGGCATGCGCCGCGCCGATCTCAAAATGGCCGAACCCGCCGATGTGGCGCGAAAGATAGACATGGAAATCGGCGGGATCGTCCCCCTGCCGATCAACGGAACACGCGTTCTGATCGATCGCGCCGTGCTCGAGCGCGACGAGATCGTCTGCGGAACCGGCCGCAATACCGCGACGCTGGTGATCTCACGCGACGAATGGCTGCGCGCGGCGCAGGGCGAGATCGGGGATTTTTCCAAGCTGGTGTGAGCTGGAATGCAGCACTTGGAATTGGCGCGTGTTCCGCAGGATACGGCTCAGAGGCCGATCGGCGACATATGATAAGTCACCGTGCCGTTCGCCCGTGTCCGTCGCTCCAGCTCGATGACCGAGCCAATTTCGCGCGGAAGCAGGGACGGGGAAAGGTCGTCTCTGATGACTATAGGCGAAGTCGTGCCGTTCGGTATGACCGCATACTGGTAGTAGGAACCGCCGGCTCGGTTCGGTCTGAGTGGGGTTGATACTATCGTTGTGATGACTGCGCTAACCTGCTCGCGCTTGATCACGGGGCTGTGCAAGGGGATGAGCATGTAGGCCCCGAAGGCGGCTGCTGCCACCAGCATGGCAAGGGCGACAGCGTATTCGTGTGCGAACCAGCGGAGCGGTTCGAGCCTTTGGCTCAGCCGTTGCCGGAACATGCTGCCTTTCAGCGGATTCTTCTTCGAAGATTTCGCCATGAACCCCCTTTCGGCCGGGGGCTGGCCGGCGTTGCCGCCAACCTTCTATGCCCCGCTTTCCCACGTCATAGTGGTCTCATAGGCGGCTGCCGCTTGCAAGACGGCGAGGTCGCCGCGCGGGCGGCCGATCAGTTGCATGCCCATGGGGCGGCCGTGATCGTCGAAGCCGACCGGCACGTTGACGGCAGGGCAGCCGGCGAGCGAAGCAAAGGCGGAAACCTCCATCCAGCGATGGTAGCTGTCCATCGCGCGGCCGGCGACTTCGCCCGGCCAGTGGGTGGTGACGTCGAAGGGAAAGACCTGCGCGGTCGGCAGCACTAGCAAGTCGAAGCGCTCGAACAGCTCCAGCACAGTTTTGTACCATGCGGAACGGACGGTGGAGGCGGCGTGGACCTGCGGCGCGGTAAGGCGCTCTGCGCCCTCGGCCTCCCAGATCGCTTCGGGCTTCAGCTTGGCGCGCTTGGCCGGGTCGTCATAGTGGAGCTTGAGTTCGCAGCCGCTGGTCGCCTGGCGCAAGGTGACGAAGGCGCGCCACAGGGCTTCGTAATCAAACTGCGGCACCAGCGGTTCCGACGCGAAGCCGGCTTCACCGAATCGTTGCAAGGCGGACTCGCACAGGTCGAGAACGCCGGCTTCGATGGGCAGGCGGCCGCCGAGATCGCCGAGCCAGGCGATTCGGCCACTTTTCGCGCCGTTTTGCAGGCCTGCGAGATAGGAGCTTTCGCCGTCATGCGACAGCGGCGCGTGGGGATGATATCCAGCCTGCACGCCAAGCAGCAGCGCCATGTCGCCGACATTGCGGGCCATCGGGCCCTCGATACCGATCTGCGAATGGAAAACCTCATTTGACGGCCCGGCAGGAACCAGCCCCTGTGACGGGCGAAAGCCGAAGACATTGTTGTAGGCGGCCGGATTGCGCAGCGAGCCGCCGAAATCGCTGCCGTCGGCGACGGGAACCATGTTTAGCGCAAGTGCGACTGCCGCGCCGCCGCTGGAACCGCCGGCGGTCAGCGCCGGATCGAAGGCGTTGAGGGTCGGGCCGAAGACGGGATTGTAGGTGTTGGAACCGAGGCCGAATTCGGGGACGTTGGTCTTGCCGATGAAGATCGCGCCGGCCTTGCGCATGCGCTCGACGAAGAAATCGTCCTCGTCGGGCACGAAATCGGCGAAGATCGGCGAGCCGAAGGTCGTTTTCAGGCCCTTGGTCAGGGCGAGGTCCTTGATCGCAAGGGGCAGGCCGAACAGCGGGCCGGGCGTGATGCCCTTCGCCAGTGCCGCATCGGCAGCGTCGGCTTCGGCTAAGATGTCGGCGCGGTCGCGCAGCGAAACGATGGCGTTGACGAGCGGGTTGACCGCGTCGATGCGGTCGAGGAAGGCGGTGACGACTTCGCGCACCGACAGCTGCCGGGTTTGTATCTTCGCCGCCAGTTCGACGGCGGACATGCGGCAGATTTCGCCTGCGGGTGGAATGGCGTGCTTGGTTGCGGGGCGGTTCAATCTGGTCTCCCGGTCAGGATGGCATGTTGCCGGCAAGGGCAGCGTCGACTTCGGCCTTGAGCGGGATCGCCGGTTGCGCGCCTGGCTTCAGGCAGGCGAGCGAACCGGCAGCTGCAGCGCGGCGCAATGCATCCTCAAGGCTGAGCCCCGAGCCAAGACCTGCGCCGAGATAGCCGCAGAAGGTGTCACCGGCGCCGACCGTGTCGACCGGCTTGATCTTCAGCGCCGGCACCTGGATGAGCCCGTCGGGCGTCGCCGCCAGAACGCCTTCGCCGCCGAGCGTGACGATGACGGTGCGGCCGGTCTTTTCGGCAAAGTTCTTCATGCGGGCAGGGCGGTCCCGGCCCTGCAGCTTCAGCACCTCGCCATAGAGGTCGAATTCAGTCTCGTTGGCGACGATGTAGTCGGCCTTTTCGAGGAACGGCGCAGCCGCGCCGTTGAAGGGCGCGGTGTTGAGCACGGTTATGCTGCCGGCCGCGCGAGCCGCATCGAGCGCGGCCTCGACGGTCGCAAGCGGGATTTCGTGCTGGAGAAGGATGATCTCGCCCTTTTGCAGGGCCGCGTTTGAAAGATCGCCCGGTAGCACCGCCGCATTGGCGCCCGGCACCACCGCGATGACGTTTTCGCCGTCGGCCTCGACCAGAATATGCGCGGTGCCGGTGGCGGCATGAACCTCGCGCACGCCGGAAAGCTCGACCTGGCCAGCCCTAAGGCAGGCGAGCGCGTCATTGGCAAAACTGTCCTTGCCGACGGCCCCGATCATGCGCACCTGCGCCCCGGCGCGTGCGGCCGCCAGCGCCTGGTTCGCACCCTTGCCGCCGGGCGCGGTCTTGAACGCGCTGCCCATCACGGTTTCGCCGGGGGCAGGCAGGCGATCGACCGTGGCGATGAGGTCGAGATTGATGGAACCGATGACAGTGATCACGAAAAAGCCTCCTGCGAATTTCGCGGGAAGCTAATCCGTTTGGAAGGATATTGAAATACGCAGGCTGGGGCTATCTCACGCCTTTCACGAAAGCTGCCCGACCTCCCAGCCGAGGATCGCCCGCTTGCGGGTGAGGCCCCAGTGATAGCCGGTGAGCGCGCCGGACTTGCCGACGACGCGGTGGCAGGGCACGACAAAGGACAGCGGATTTGCGCCGACCGCGGCACCCACAGCGCGGCTGGCCGCCGGCGTGCCGATGCCGGATGCGATGTCGGAATAGCTGCATGCCTTGCCCATCGGGATTTTCAAGAGCGCGTCCCAGACGCGGAGCTGGAAGTCCGTGCCGATCATGACGACGCGCAGCGGGTTTTCCGCCCGCCACTGCGCCGGGTCGAAGATGCGCGCGGCATAGGGCGCGGTGGCGGACATGTCTTCTATATATGTCGCGTTCGGCCAGCGGCTCGACATGTCGGCGAAAGCTGCCCGCTCATTGCCGGCGTCGTTGAAGGCAAGGCCGGCAAGGCCGCGGTCGGTGACCATGATCAGCGCCACGCCGAAGGGCGAGATGTGATGGCCGTAGCGGATGGTGAGGCCGGCGCCGCGGGTCTTGTAGTCGCCGGGCGACATCGCCTCATGGGTGACGAACAGATCGTGCAGGCGGCTGGGGCCGGACATGCCGACTTCGAAGGCGGTTTCGAGCAGCGGCATGCCCGAATCGAGCAACCGGCGCGCATGGTCCAGCGTCACCGCCTGCAGAAAGCCCTTTGGCGACAGGCCGGCCCAGCGGGTGAACAGCTTTTGCAGGCCGGTCGGCGTTTCGCCGACTTCTTCCGCCAGCGTTTCCAGCGACGGCTGATCGCGATAGTCGAGGCTGATCTTCTCAATCACCCGGCGAACGGTCTCGTAATCGCTGCCCTCAGGCGTGATTTCGCGCCGAAGAACCGGCGAAAGTTTCATCGATGTCTGAGCGTTCATGACATTGTCTCCTTGCCGATGAATATCGTGCACGCAGGGCCTTCGCACCACCCGAAACTTGCCGTGGTGCCTTGCCGGGGCCAGATAACACTGGCCGCGACATCGGGAGGAAAGATGGGACGCGAAAAAGTCATCCTGACGAAGGAAAAGGAAACCATGCTCATCACCTTGTACGGCAAGGCGCTGGAAAGCAGGCAGCCCGATTCGCTTCTCAAGGACCATTTCGCCGACGAGGCGGTCGGCAAGATAGACTATGATTTTGCCAGGCTGAAAGTCGACCACGATCTCGGCGTAGGGCTGGCGATCCGGGCCAAGACGCTGGACGAGTGGGTCATGGATTTCATGGCCAAAACCCCGAATGCGATCGTGCTGCATCTCGGTTGCGGCCTCGACACGCGGGTGTTCCGCATCGATCCACCCGCCGGGATCGAATGGTACGATGTGGATTACCCGGAAGTGATCGCGCTTCGGCGCAAGCTTTATCCCTCACGCAAAAACTACCATCTGGTCGCCTCGTCAGTGACAGACCCGGCCTGGCTGGATCAGGTGCCTCGCGACCGCCCGGCCATGGTGGTGGCCGAGGGGATCACGCCTTATCTGCCGGCCGAGGAGGGACCAAAACTGTTCGCGCGGCTGGTTTCGCATCTGGCGAGCGGTGAGATCATCGGCGACGCCTATAGCGATCTCGGCCTCAAGCTGGTGAGCCTCACGCCTTCGGTTCGCCTTACCGGAGCCGAACTCCATTGGGCGATCAACGATCCGCGCGATCTGGAAAAGGCAGCGCCCGGCCTGGAACTGGTCGAGGAGGTTTCGGCCTACAAGCCCGAACATGTCTCCCGGATGAGCTGGTCGTCCCAATGGATCATCTTGCTCTGGAACTTCTTTCCGCCGTTGCGGCGGGTCGGCAGGCTGCTGCGGTACCGGTTTTGAAGCGCCAGACAGTCCTTGTCGCACTTGAATCTTGATGCGATGCTCGGCTTGGATTTCTTGGGGATGGTTGCCGATGTATCAGCACGCGCGCGCTTTCGCAGCCTTCGTACTCGCGCCGCCGTTAACGGTTGCGATATTTCTGTCCCCGATCTTCGGCTCGATTTTGATGTCAGACGATCCCCTCACGGGTGGGTTTGCATCGACCATGCCATTGTTTTTCATCGGCTGCGCCTTGGCATGGACTTTTGCTATTGTTGTAGGCTTGCCGGCGTATGTTCTGCTGAGATGGCTTGATATCGTGTCGCCCTGGGTGACGATTGCCGTCAGGCTCAATCGGGGCAATCGGGGGACTGATTTTCTGGCTGATTTACGCGGATGGCTGGAAAGCCCCATCGCGCAAGTCTTAGGACGCTACCGCCCCTTGGCTTTCGCCAAGGCCCGCGAAAAGGCGCTAGCAAAACTCTCGCGGTCGTCGGGGTTGAGAAAACTGCCGATCGGCACATGCTGGCCCTGGCCATCGACCGCCATGCCGGTGATGCCAATCTCGTCGTGACGGGCGACCGAGAATCGCGCCCAGAACGGGTTGAAGTGGTGGTCTTCGATGCGGCCGGAGGGTGCTGTCTTGCGGATATCGAGGCTGGTGCGCGAAACCGTCACCTCCTCGCGGGCACGCGCGGCGCGGTAGTTCAGCTTGAAGGCGATGTAGACGGCGAGAATGTCGAGGCCGAAAAAGCCGAAAACCGGCCATGCGCCTCTCGACAGGAAGAAGGCGCCGGTGGCAAGCCAGCCGAAGGACAGCGCGCCCATAAGGATCAGGAAGCCGGTGCGGCCGAGCGACCGATGCGGCATCAGCAGCGCCTGGAAGAAGGGCTGGTCGGCGGCGGATATGGCGTTTGTCTCGCTCATCGCTCCAGATTATAGGAAGACGATGACGAACCCCAAGCCCAAAGATCAGCTCAAGCCCAAAAAGCCGCAGCCGGGCGCGAAGCCGCGCCGGATTTCCAAGAAACCTGCGTGTCTTTATTCACCGGCCGAAGTGCACGAGATTTTCCGGCGCTTTGCCGTGCAGCGCCCGGAGCCCAAGGGCGAGCTCGAGCATGTCAACGCCTTCACGCTGCTGGTGGCGGTGGTGCTTTCGGCGCAGGCAACGGATATCGGCGTCAACAAGGCGACGCGGGCGCTGTTTGCAATCGCCGATACGCCGCAGAAGATGCTGGCGCTGGGCGAGGCGAGGGTGGGTGAATACATCCGCACGATCGGGCTTTGGCGCAACAAGGCGAAGAATGTGATTGCGCTTTCGCAGGCGCTGATTCGCGATCATGGCGGCGCGGTTCCAGACAATCGCGACCAGCTTGTCGAGCTGCCGGGGGTAGGGCGAAAGACCGCCAATGTCGTGCTCAACATGGCCTTCGGCCAGCACACCATGGCGGTCGACACGCATATTTTCCGCATCGGCAACCGGATCGGCCTGGCACCCGGCAAGACGCCGGAGCAGGTCGAGGCGGGGCTTATGAAGGTCATTCCGGACGAATATATGCGCCATGCCCATCACTGGCTGATCCTGCATGGGCGCTATGTCTGCAAGGCGCGCAAGCCGGATTGCCCGATGTGCGTCATCGCCGACATCTGCAAGTCGGCGGAAAAGACGACGGATATTCCCGCGCCGCTGGTGCCGATCGAGCCGCTTGCGGCTGCTCAGTAGAAATCAGTAGCCGTAGCCGCGCGCCATGGCGGCGGCGAAGATCAGGATCAGGACGATGCCGACCATCTCGGCGCGCAGGTAGAATCGCACCGAGGAGAGTTCGGCCGCCGGCACGGTGAAATTCGCATTGGCGCTCGCCTGCCTGTTCCATGACAGGAACCGCATGGTCGGGATGATCGACAAGAGGCCGACCGCGAGGAACGAAATCATCTTGGCCCAGAAAACCCAGTTGTAGACGTAGAATTCCCAGCCTTTCAGGCCATAGAAAACACGGCCCGCGCCGACGATGATGACCAGCATGGCGAGGATGCCATAATGACGGTCGAGCCCGGCGAGCCGCTTGATGGCAGCGGCAGACAGTTCGCCGCGCGTCAGAACGGATTCGCAGGCAATCAGCGCCGCGACCGAGAAGACCAGAATGTGATGGACGATTGCGAGAAGCAGGTCGGTGGTTTCCATGGGTGTTTCTTTCCGGAGCCAGGAGAGATTTGCCTGCTGCGTACAAGTACGGAAATTGAGGGTGGGGTCAAGCGGGCTTGGCGGGACGACCCCCACCCGTAACCCCTCCCCACAAGGGGGAGGGGAATTTGCTGCATCGCCGCTTAGCGCCAATCTTCACCGCTTCTGGTGGCAACGGCGACGAAATCGTCCCGCTCCCCCTTGTGGGGAGGGGTTAGGGGTGGGGGTGTAGCCGTCACTCGATGGCCCGCTATTGTAACCGCTGGAAGAAAACTGATCGCCACCGTGGCCTCATTCAGTAGCCACGACCCATGTTACGGCTTCCCCTACAAACATCCGGAATCGATATGACCGATCTGCCCGCCACCGAAATCCCCGTCATCGAAACAGCCCGCACCATCCTGCGCGGGCACAGGCTGTCGGACTTCGACGGTTTCGTGGCGATGTGGACCGATCCGCTCCATACGCGCTTCATCACCGGCCAGCCGCTGCCGCGCGAAGACGTGTGGGCGCGCATGCTGCGCTATCTTGGGCACTGGCAGTTGCTCGGCTTCGGTTATTGGGTGGTCGAGGAAAAGGGAACCGGCCGTTTTCTCGGCGGGGCGGGCTTCCAGGATGCCAAGCGCGAGATGGAACCTTCGATCGAAGGCCTGCCCGAAGCCGGCTGGGGTTTCGTGTCCGACGTGCATGGCAAGGGTTTCGCGACCGAGGTCGTCGGCGCCATGCATGAATGGGCCGACCGGCATTTCGGCGGGGCGAAAACCGTCTGCATCATCGATCCCGAAAATGTCGCGTCGATCCGCATTGCCGAAAAATTCGATTATCGCGAGACGGCGAGGACGACTTACAAGGGCTCGCCGACGCTGCTCTTCGAAAGAGGGTGAGGGGCCTTTTCAGGCACCCGCCGAATGAGGGATTGGGCGGTTGCTTGACTTACATGAGAAGTTTCGGGACTATCGCGACATGTCGATCGCAGCCGAAACACGATTCAAGTTTTTTCAGCGGGTGTGCCCCATCGCGGGACGCTGACCCCCGGCTCGGCTGCCATGCGCCCCCGAGCCGCGGGGCGGTACGACACTTTTCCGCAGCATCCCATTTTCTGAATCTGCGGCATCGGCGCTTCCAACATCATTGATACTGCCGGAAATCGGCACCGCACGTCGAAGTCCGAGAGCCGGATTCCGTCGCGGTCACAAGCACAGGTAATAAAATGCAGGAAAAGACCAGGGCGCGGCGCAAGCCCAATATCAGGATCGGCGCCTCCGATCATTCGAAGCTCATCGCTTTCGCCAATGCGATGGCAGAGCGCAATCCGGAAGTCTCGGAGGAATTGCTGCTTGAACTCGACCGCGCGCGCGTCGTGGCCGACGGCTCCATTCCCGACGACGTCGCCCGCATGGGCTCGGCCGTCACCTTCAAGCCGGACACCGGCGAGGCAAAGACGGTGACGCTGGTATTCCCCGGCGATGCCGACATCGCGCAAGGCAAGATCTCCATCCTCACCCCGATCGGCACGGCGCTGATCGGGCTTTCGCCCGGGCAGTCGATTTCGTGGACGGCCCGCGATGGGCGCACGCACGAACTCGAAGTGCTCGACGTGAGAAAACCCGGTGCGCCGGTACCTTCCGAAACGGCGGCACTGGCCGCGGCGTCGGACCGGGCGTGACGGCATGATCCACCGCTCAGGCAATCTCGTCGCAGGATCCTAGCCCCTGCTCCGGACAAATCGCGTCCGGTCCAGGGGAGCGTCTTTCGAACTCAAGCACAACACTTGAAGCCGAAACCGGGTGAAAACGGTTCGGCTGGAGATTTGCCATGTCGAATGGAGAAACCTGCCTGCTGACGACCAAGGATTACACGATCCTCGAAGTCATGCTGGAGCGCTGCCTCGGGCGCGACGACCCGATCGCCGAAATCCTCAAGCGCAAGATCGAGGGCGCGAGCGTCATGTTCCGGGACGATATCCCGCCGATGGTCGTCACGCTGTCGAGCCGCGTCAGCTACCGCGTCGATGACGGCCCGGCCGAGACGCGCATCATCGCCCATGACGAGCTGCGCGGGCTGGTCGGTTCGGTGCTTTCGATCACCAATCCGCGCGGCCTTGCCCTGATGGGCCTTGCCGAGGGTCAGTCCATGACCATCCGCAGGGCGGACGGGACCGAGGAAAAGCTGACCGTTCAGGAAGTCGTCTATCAGCCGGAGGCTGCCAAGCGTGAGGCGGCAGGGTTGCAGCGCGGCCTTGGCGGCTCTGCGTCAAAGCCACGTGGCGCCATATTGCGGCTGGTTCATTCCGCCGAGGGCCTGCCGGCAACGCCCATCGAAAGGGTTCTTGCACCCTTTGATGACGATCCGGGGCCGTCCGCCGCATAAGCGCAGTCGTCGACTACCGCTTCTCGCAGGTCGTGGCGGAAAAACTGCCGCTCGCCTCACGCACGATGATGTCGAACGAGGCCTTCTCGTCGGTATTGATGGTGACCTGCGTCAGGTCGACGGAGTTCCCGCCCGAGGTGAAGCCGCCAAGCGGCCCAAACCAGTTGATCTCGTCGAAGGGCGTCACTTCATATCTATACGGTCCGGCAAAGGGTTCGAACCATGCCGGACCGCGATAGGTGGGGCCTTTTATAATGATGTCGCCGAGATGGATGAACATCCCGAGCGCATAGACTTCGCAATGATAGACGCCGTCGGCCATCGTGCGCTGCAACTGCACCGGCTCGGCGCGTGCCTGGCTGGAGACCGTGGCGGCAAGCAACAGGGTGCAGGCGAAGTTGGCGCTTCTGGATGTCGTCATGCTTCGAATGTTTATCCGCGCTTTGTCCGTTTACGGTGCCCGCTCCGGCGCACACCGTAGATGCCAGCAATCCTAACCGCCATAGATGTCGAAAGTGAAATACTTCTGGACGATCTTGCCGTAGGTACCATCGGCGACGATCGCGTCGATGGCGGCATTCAGCTTTTCGCGCAGCTCATTGTCCGCCTGCCGCACGCCGATGCCAGCCGGCGCATTCGTGCCTTCGATATCGCCGACCATCTTGCAGCAATCCTTGCCGGTCTTGTCCATCCAGTCGACCAGCACGAACTTGTCGGCCACCACCGCGTCGAGCCGCCCATTGGCGAGATCGGCCATCGCCTCATCCTGCGAGGGATAGAGTTTGGCCTCGGCACCGGCCTTGCCATAGACCTCGTCGGCATAGGTGGCCTGCGTCGTCGAGGCCTGCGCGCCGACGGTCTTGCCGGAATAGGCCGCAGGGTCGGTCGTCGAGAGGCTGGAATCCTTCAGCGCCACCACCGAAAGCGGCGTGACATAATATTTGTTGGTGAAGGAAATCTGCTTCTTGCGCTCTTCCGTGATGCTCATCGACGCGATGATGGCGTCGAACTTGCCAGCCTGCAGGGCAGGGATCATGCCGTCCCAATCCTGGGTGACGATTTCGCACTGCGCCTTCATCTGCGCGCACAGCGCATTGGAGATGTCGATGTCGAAGCCGATCAGCGAACCGTCGGCGGCGATGCTGTTGAAGGGCGGGTAGGCGCCTTCCGTGCCGATCTTCAGCTTCATGGGCTCATCGGCGAAGGCCGATCCGGCCGCCAGCGTGATTGCGGCACCTGCAAGAATGCCGGCGAGACGTCCTGAAATACGCATTGCTTTCTCCTCTGCGGCACTTGCGGCCGCTTCGTGTTCCCAAACACTGCCAGCAAATCATCACACCTCGCGTCGGGCAAGTTGATTGGCAGGAAAAAAGCTTGCCTCACATCTGATCGTTGTAAGGCTCCTTGGTCTGCCCGACCATTTTTGCGAGTTCGGAGAAGGTCGGCGTGTTGCGGTCGGACCGGCTGTTGTTGGCCGCCTGCAGAAGCCGGATCGGAAAACACACGGCATCGCGGTTGGCCGGCGTCATGTCCTCGACGACACGCTCGTCGCCGGTGGCGTTGGCTTCGGCGCGCCGAAGGGCAGTGTCGATCTCCTCGACGCTTACCATGCCCTTGGCGACAAGCAGGTTGTTGATCGAAGCGATAGCCAGATACAGGCCTTCGAGTTGAAGATTTGCGGTGTTCATCGCGATATCCCGTGATCGAGTGATCGAAGAAGGCGTAACGCTTTGCCCGTCGATCCGATCCACTTGATGCCTTGGCTCCGCGCAATCACATCGCGGTGTGAAGACCGGGATTGAATAGCGTCGCGATGCCGACGCACTATGTTTCAAAAGCCGATGCTGCGAGGAAAGGATCTGCGACGATGGCGGACCAGATACAAGAAGAGGCCGCGACCTTACCGACGCCCGCCGACGAAAGTTTCCGCGACCAGCTCATGATGATGACGCGGGCGTTCGGCTCGTCGCCGCTGCGCAATACTATAATGGGGCTCTGCGCCACCATCTTTGCCGTTATCGTGGCGACGGCGGTAGGGCAGGTCGTGCTCAATCGCTGGTACCGGCCATTTTATGATGCGCTCGAGCGGCGTGATCTCCAGGGCTTCTTTTATCAGCTCGAAATCTTCGCCGTTATCGCCGCCGTGCTGCTCATCCTCAATGTCGGGCAGACCTGGCTGAACCAGATGATCCATCTCAAGCTGCGCGAAGGGCTGGTGCGCGACCTGATCGGCGAATGGATGCGGCCGCGCCGGGCCTTCCGGCTCGCCAACGCAGGCGCCATCGGCGTCAACCCGGACCAGCGCATGCATGAGGACGCGCGCCATCTCAGCGACCTGACGACCGATCTGGGGGTAGGGCTGCTGCAGGCGACCATTCTTCTTGTCAGCTTCGTCGGCGTGCTGTGGTCGCTGTCTACAGGTTTCGTCTTCCACGTTGGCGGCAGGGAATTTGCGATTCCGGGCTATATGGTCTGGGCGGCGATCATCTATGCCGGCATCGCGTCCTGGCTGAGCTGGCTGGCCGGGCGTCCGCTGATCAAGCTCAACGGCGATCGATATGGGCGCGAGGCGGAACTGCGTTTCTCGCTGATGCGCGTCAACGAACATATCGATGCCATTTCGCTCGCCGGCGGCGAGGCGGACGAGAGGCGGCGTCTCGAGCTCGACCTTGCCACAGTGCTGCAATCGGTGCGGCTCATCGTGCGCGCGGTGACGGGGCTGACCTGGGTTACCGCCAGCTATGGCTGGATCACCGTCATTGCGCCGATCGTCATTGCCTCGCCGGTCTATTTCGCCGGCGACCTGAGTTTTGGCGGCCTGATGATGGCGGTGGGCGCGTTCAACCAGGTCCATGCCTCGCTGCGCTGGTTCGTCGACAATATCGGCGGCATCGCCGACTGGCGGGCAACCCTGCTGCGCGTCGCCTCCTTTCGCGCGGCTATCCTGAAGACCGACGAATTGCACGAGGTCGAGCAGCGAATCGAATTCACTGAGGCGAAAGGCGACCGCATGACGCTTGAAAAGATCGAGGTCGCTTCGCCCGGCGGCTGCGTCAGGCTGGAAGAGGCCGATATCGAAATCAAACCCGGCGAACGCGTGCTGGTGACGGGCGAGCCGGGGGCGGGCAAGACGCTGTTCTTCCGCGCCGTGGCCGGCCTGTGGCCGTGGGGCAGCGGCCGAATCGGCTTGCCTGCCGGCGAGGCCGTGACCTTCGTGCCGCGAACGCCCTATTTCCCGCCCGGCACGTTGCGCGAGGTTCTATCCTATCCGCAAGGGTCGCAGACCTTTGCGGAGGCCGATCTTGCCGCGTCTCTCACAAAGGCCGGACTCGGACGCCTCGTGCCGGCGCTCGATCGCAGCGAGCGCTGGGACCGCGAACTGAACGATGATGACCAGCGCCTGCTGGCCTTTGCCCGGCTCGGCCTGCATCGGCCGCGCTGGGTGGTCATAGACGAAGCGCTGGATACGCTGGCCGGTGATGCGCGCCGCCGGGTCATGTCGATCCTGGAGGAGGACCTGGCAAAGGCGGCGATCGTCAATATCGGCCGCGCCGAGCGCAACGGCCATTTCTTCACGCGCATTCTGCATCTGGCCAAGCATCCGGACGGGCACGTGCTCAAGCCGTTGCGGCTCAATCCGGCCGGGGCCGAGAAAGCCACTGCGGCTGCGGAAATGGAGGTCGCCCTGCGCAAACGGCGGGCCTGAAGCGTCCCCTCAAATCGCAGGCTGCGTTTTCAAGGCGTTTTGCGGCCCCTGTGGATAGTTTTTCGGTTCTGTCTCAAAAACTTCATGAAAGATGGAAATGGTTGTTGACAGGTTGGGAAGGTGGCGACTATATACGCCTCAACAACGAGGGCGGCGCGCCG
>NZ_FPBI01000054.1:0-9804 GCF_900116595.1 Mesorhizobium sp. YR577
AAGCCTGACTGGCGCACGCGTGGATTAAGGCCGAAATAGCTGACCAGCTTCTGAGGGCTCTTGAAGCGGGCGATATCGCCGATCGCCGCCATCAGGGCGCGGCTGGCCAGCTTTGGCCTGACGCTCCATGAGGACAAGACGCGGCTGATCGAGTTTGGGCGGTTCGCGGCTATCTCACGACAGCGGCGTGGCGAACGGCGGCCAGAGACCTTCGCCTTCCTGGGCTTCACCCACTACTGCGGGCGGACCCGGGATGGCCGGTTCATCGTGAAGCACAAGACGGAAGGGGAACGCCTGACGCGCAAGCTGACGGCGCTGCGCCAGGATGCCTGGCGGCTCATGCACGCGCCACTGGCTGCGCAGCACAGGTGGTTCGCCGCCGTTCTGCGTGGACACTACGGCTACTACGGCAGGCCGCACAACTACCCAGCGCTCAACGGCAAATGCGCCGGATATGGCTACGGTGTCTGAGACGGCGCAGCCAGAAAAGCCGGCGCATGGGCTGGTCGGAGTTCGAGACCCTGACGGCGCGCTTCCCTCTGCCAACTCCGCGCATTACTCGAACTTGGGCGCAAGCACGGATATGACGCGGGTTACCCTCGGGAAGAGCCGGGTGCGGGAAATCCGCCCGCCCGGATCTGTGAGGGCGAAAGCCGAATGGCTGAGCTACTCGACCACCATCCAGGTTCTGTGTCTGGCGGAGAGGAGACAGGAATGTTTGCGCAGCCGATCGACTATTTCTTGGCGTCGTAGTTTGTCCTTGCAGCACTTAGCACGAACGCAAGCGCTGCCCTCTGATCGCAGCGCTCGGCTTTCGTCTGGCTCCGCCAAGTGCGGGGCCAGACGAATTTGGCAATTCAGAGTGAAGAAAACGGACAAAGGCGCCGCTGCCATCAAGCATTTTCAACATAGATTAGCGACAGGCAAAGGGCCTTTTCGTAAACAGGAGTGGGTGGGGGGTTCAGGGGGCAGTCATGTTCGAGACGCTGCGCTGGCGCAACAGCCGATTGAAAGCATTGTTCCGAAAAATAGCCCAGAGAGTCAGGCAACACGGTAGCCGCAACACGGCAGCATACGTCATACGGGAAACTTTCAGGCTAATTGACGTCCTTAGTGTTTTAAAGCTGAAAACCAGCGTTTTCGATCGCCAGAACGGCACCGACACAGATGGAATTGTACCGCTTTGGCGGCTTCGCATTGTCAGTCCGAACCGGGACGCGGGCGTTCGGTTTCAAAGTTGCGATCCCGAGACACTCAAAACGGCAATCGAAAGCTTGCCAATTGATCCTTCGGACTACGTGTTTGTCGACCTTGGCTCCGGAAAGGGGCGGGCCTTGCTGGTTGCCGGCGGCTATCCCTTTCGGCGGGTTGTTGGCGTGGAGTTTTCACCCGAGATGCACGCCATCGCCGCCGCAAACATCAGCAAATGCCGGGATCAATTCAGAGCGCGTGACGTCCAATCGCTTTACGCGGATGCTGCAACGTGGGAATTCCCGGCGGAAAACATGGTTGTATTCCTATATAATCCGTTCGGTGAGAGCGTTCTGCGCACAATCCTCGGGAATTTGAAAAGTTCTCTTGCACCCGGCTCCACGGTTTACATTCTGTATCTCCAGCCGGTTCTCTCGGAAATGCTCGAAAACTCGGGGTTCGTTGAAACTGTCTCTCGCTCGACGCGAGACGCAATTTACCGGATTTCTCCCAACAGATCTCCCGTGATGCTTGGGATCGTTAGCCTTCTGCTTGGAGGTCTTTCCCTGGAGTGTTGGTGCCATTAAGCGCGGATACGAGCGGTGAATCTCCTGCGGCTGCTTGATTGATGCGAGGGGCGGGTGGCCTTCGGGTCGCGGCGGCAGGCAAACACTTATGTTGAGAATACGCCGCTGCCGCTGTAGATTGTTCTTATGCGCTGGTCGGTCAGACGTCTCCTTGCCTTGCTGATCGCAGTCTCCGTGGCTGCGGGCTTGGGCTTGTCTCCTGTTCAAGCCAGCGACATGGCGGTCAAGATGGCGATGACCTCCGGCATGGCGATGCCGACTGATGGCGATTGCTCCGGTTGCCCGGATCAGGGCACCGACGGCGGCAAAATGACGGTCTGTCCCCAGGTCTGTGTCGCTCCGGTCCTGGCCCTGCTTCCGGAAAATCCGGCATTTGGCATCGCGCCTCCAGCACCTCGTTTGACGCCGTTGCGGTCTTCATTCCTGCACGGACGGGATGCCGTTCCGGACCCATATCCTCCAAAACCCTTCGGCTTCTTCATCTGACGCCACGAATCCGTCCCATGGGTTGATCCGGCGTCCGGGTGCACCTGCGCTGTCATTTTGGCAAGCAGGTGTGAATTGGCGATGGCCAGCGGGCGTTTGTGTCCGCGATTCCGGCCATCTGCGCTTGCCGTCGAAAGGTTTGGAAGTGACTGTCATTTCGAATTTTGCCCTGTCCCGCCGGGAGTTTCTCCGGGCAGGCGCAGGCCTCGTTGCCGCAACTGCAGTGCTGAAACCGCCGCCGGGGTTCGCGGCAGATGCCGTCGAGTACAAAATCACACCGGGTAGCGGCCAAGTCGCTCTTGGGGGAAAGAAGGGTCCGCTTACCGATGTCTGGGCCTATGACGGCCGCATTCCAGGACCCGAGATCCGGCTTCGCCAGGGGCGGTCGGCCCACATTGTCGTCGAAAACCGCCTTGAAGAGGATACGACCGTCCATTGGCACGGCATCCGGCTGCCGAACGCGATGGACGGCGTGCCCGGTTTGACGCAGCCGCCGATCAAGCCCGGCGAAAGCTTCGTCTACGAGTTCACGCCGCCGGACGCCGGCACCTTCTGGTATCACCCGCATGCCGACAGCCTGCAGCAATTGGGCCGGGGCCTCGCCGGCGCCCTGATTGTCGAGGAGGCGGAGCCCGTTCATGTCGACCGCGATCTGTTGTGGGTCCTTACCGACTGGCGCCTGAATTCCGAGGGGCAGATCGCCTCCGGATTCGGCAATCGCATGGAGGCGGCGATGTCGGGTCGCGTCGGCAACGTCGTCACCCTCAACGGCAAGGTTCCGGGAGACCAAAGCATGCGGGCAGGCGAGCGCGTTCGCCTGCGGTTGGTCAACACGTCGCTGGCCCGCATTATGGCGCTCAAGTTCGAGGGGCATAGCCCCTTCATCGTCGCCATCGACGGCCAGCCTTGCGACCCCCACGAACCGGATGGCGGCAGGCTGCTGCTTGGTCCCGCAATGCGCATCGATCTGATCATCGACATGCAGGGCGCGCCGGGTAGCCGCCATGTCGTTGTCGACGACTATTACGACGGTCTCTCCTACGAACTGACCGCTCTCGCATATACGACCCAAACGCCGCTGAGGAAGAGCCCTCTGGATGCTTCCTTGCGTCTGCCCGGAAATCCGCTTCCCGAACCGGATATTCGCAATGCTGAACGCCTCGAACTGGCCCTTCAGGGCGGCATGATGAGCCACACCGCAGCTGACGACATGAAGCCGGGTATGCAAGCCATGCCCGGCATGACGGCTGGCCGAGCCCTCTGGTCGATCAACGGCACCTCCATGACGGGTGACGGCCATGCGGGCATGCCGCCGCTCGTGACGCTGGCACAGGGCCGCAGCCATATCGTTTCGATGCGCAACGACACCGCATGGTGGCATCCGATGCATCTTCACGGTTTCAGCTTCCGGGTGCTGAAACGCAACGGTGTGGCTGTGCCCCACAACCAATGGGCCGATACCGTCCTTCTTGCCCCCAGGGACGTCGTCGAAGTTGCCTTCGTCGCCGACAATCCCGGCGACTGGATGCTGCATTGCCATGTCACCGACCATCAGATGGCCGGTTTGATGACCGTGCTCAGGGTGGGGAACGGGAGAAACAAGACATGATGACAGAGATGAACCGGACCGAAATGTCCAACAGCCACATCGAAAGGAAAACGCCAATGCTTCGCATTCTCGCTCTCACCACACTTCTCGCAACCGGCCTCACCGCTGTTCACGCCGACGAAGCGCGCAAGGCCCTGCTTTACAAGAACCCCCAATGCGGCTGCTGCGAAGGTTATGCCGAATACCTCCGCAAGAACGGCTTCGAGGTCGAGGTCAAGCCGACCAACGATCTCGCCGAAATCAGCCGGAAGGCCGGTGTGCCCGAGGACTTACAAGGCTGTCATACGACATTCATCGACGGCTACGTCATCGATGGCCACGTGCCGATAAAGTCCGTCGAAAAGCTTCTTACCGAGAGGCCGGATATCGCCGGGATTTCGCTGCCTGGCATGCCAATGGGATCACCGGGAATGGTGGGCGAAAAGACCGAAACCTTCACCATCTATGCCATCACCAAGGACGGCAAGAAACCAGCCGTCTACACGACCGAATGATGCGTGACCGATGCGGTGCAGGCCATCTGCTGTACCGCGGGCCGCTGTCCTTTTGGGAGGGCAGGAGGCCAAGGAGCCGCAGCGGTTTCGTTAGTAAAAATAGGAAAGGAACATCTATGATCTGCACCCACAGACACCCCAAGAAGAGTTGGCGGGATTTTTTCTGATCGAGGAGAAATGCCGGCTGCACGGCTGCAAATGCCAGGAAAGTTCCGGCGAAAACGGGAGCGAACGATGATGGATCAAATGATGTCAGGAGGGATGTGGGGAATGGGCCTCGTCGCGTCGGTTGTCCTTGTACTTGCAGTCCTGGGCATCGCCGCGTTGGTGAAATACCTGTTTTTTCGCTGACCGCGCCCAGTCAGCGGCAGGCGCTGCGGCGCGGCGACACAGGGGGATAGATGACAAGGATTATCGTTGCTGTGATTGTGGCGCTTGCGACGGCGGCAGGCGTTCTTGCAGGGTATATTTTTCTCTTCCGGAATTCTCCGGGACTTCTCGAACCGTATGACGCCCACATCATTGCCAGGGGCGAGGCCGTCTATGTCGAGCGCTGTGCAGCCTGTCATGGTCGTAACCTAGAAGGCCAGCCGGACTGGCAGACCCCGGACAAGGAAGGGCTCATGCCGGCGCCGCCGCATGACCGAAACGGACACACCTGGCACCATCCCGACAAGCTGCTGTTCAACATTACGAAATTGGGCGTGGCAAAGGCGGCCAACCTGAAGGACTACAAGACGAGGATGCCTGCTTTCGGCGAGGTGATGAGCGACGACGATATCGTAGCCGTTCTGTCCTACATCAAATCGCGCTGGCCTGAAGAACTCCGCAAGAGGCACGACGAACTGAATCGTGTCTACAAGAACAGGGAGAGGGCCGCTCAATGAAATCCTGATCGAATTCGCTTGACCTTCCAGTTGATGGAAGGTGCAGATTGCACAGTCGAGGAAGGTTGAGACAATGTCCCCGCGAAAGCCGCTCGACCGTGCGATCGTCGAAGCATTCAAAACCGCTACCAACGCCGACCGGCCGGACGTTGCGGAACACCTTCTGCGAGCCCTCGAATGCCTTTGCGGCGGTCCGGAAAGCGGCGGCGCGAACGAAGCTTACAAGATCATTTGCGATCAGGTGAATTGCGAATGCGAAAGCTTTAGCGTTCAAGGTTGTGGCAGCAGAACGAAGGCAATTCATTAGAAATCCGCAACAACTGGAACGGTTGCTGAAAGCTGTCTGTATGGGACATGGGACATGGGACATCAATCTTTGGTTTCAGGTGGTTGGTAGCAATCGGTTGCGGATTTATAAGGGATGTTAGTAGCTTGATCGATGTCTCGCGCCTGTTCGCGTGAAATCCCGATATCGTCCAGCAGCCGTTCGTCGAGATCGGACAGCCGTCTTGAGGTCTGCGAACGAAGCGTAGGATGCCGGACCCTTTTCACTGCCGCAATCAGAGATTGGACCAGCCGGAACATTAAATCAGGCTCCAGTACCAATCAAAACAATACCCGGCTGCGGCGGAACCAATGACGGCCACGGTGACAAAGAGGATCAGCGTGGATGTCCTCAAGATTGGAACCACAGCGAGAACGCCCCAGATGCTGACGGCGCCGCCGGATACCAGGAATGCAAGGGCTGCACCTGGAGACATGCCCAGGTCCAGCAGGGCGCGCACCATGGGAAGAGCCGCGTAGCCGTCTAGATACATTGGGGCGCCGACAGAGACGGCGAGGGGAATTGCAAAGGGCGAGTTCGCGCCGACATAGACGCCGAGCAGGTGGTCCGGGACTAAACCCCGCAATAGGTACTCAGCTGTGAAGGCCAAGGTGAGGCAAAGCGCCACGAGCTTGGTTGTCTTCAGGAGGTCGATCCAGAAGAGGCGGCTTCTTTCCCGATCACCCCATATCCAAGCTTTGAAATCACCACCAGCGAGGGAACCGCAGGTTTCGCCGACCACCAGATTCGACCGGCGGAGCGGGTTTCTCACCGCCGGTGTATTTCCTAAGGCTGCTGTTACACCCCCGGCAACGATGCCGAGTCCAAACGCGCTGAGTGTCTTTGCAACGGCAAACGAGAGACCGAGCGTCGCCCAGGTGGCTGCAAACATTGCTGGGTCGGTTACCGGGGATGACAGCCAGAAGGCCATCACCGGAGCAAGGGGAACGCCCGAGGCCAGTAGGCCCGTCATCAATGGAAGTACAGTCACTCCGCATACCGGTGTGATCGTCCCGGCAATAGAGGCGAGGATTATCGTGGCAAGCGGGCGGCCGCGGAAAATCTCCGCCGTGACGGTTCCTGCACCGCTGGCCGCAACCCAAGCGGACAAGACAAGACCAGCACCGATCAGCAGTGCAATGTCGAGGAAGCTCGCACCAACGAACCGCGCGAGGTCCACGGCACTTTCAGGCCAAAGGAGAGCGGCTGCAACGGCAAATCCGATACCCGCTATCCAGACCGGTCCGCTCCAGGACCGTGGAAGAGTTGGTGAAAGGGACATGGCGACCTCCTGGCTGATCTCAGCTTAAGTCGATCGCTTCCATGAGAAAAACGAATAGGGTATATATCAGCCATGAGTTCAAACGATGGCGCAAGGTCTTCGCTAGACAGCGATCTGCTGCGTACCTTCCTTGTTGTCGCTCAGGAAGGGAATGTCAGCCGGGCGTCTTCCCGTCTGCTGCGGACGCAATCCGCGATCAGCCTCCAGGTGCAAAGACTAGAAGAAACGGTCGGGCATCTACTGTTCCAGCGTCACGGACGCGGTGTGACTCTCACGCCAGCCGGGGAAAAATTGCTCGCTATCGCAAGGAGGGTGATTTCGACCTTGGATCAGGCCGTCGTTGAACTGCGGGGGCATCAACCAGGCGGAGAAATCCGGATCGGTATTCCCGACGAGTACGGCGAAAAGGTTCTCGCTTTGATTCTGGCGTCGTTCTCGGATGCACAACCGAACGCCCAGGTCGTCGTACGCTGCGGATTCAGCGCGGAATACCCGGAGATGATTTCACGAGGCCAACTCGATCTTGCCATTCACTCACCTGAGAGCGTGTTGCCAGGTGACGTCGTGATTCATCGGGAGCCGGCTGTATGGGCTGCTTCGGCATTCGCAGACGTTTCGTCCCGAACACCGCTCCCCATCGCGTTGTTCGACAAGGCCTGTTGGTGGCGAAGCCGCTGCCTTGAATTGCTGGAAACGTCGGGCGTCAATTATCTGGTGGTTTGCACTAGTGAGAGCCTTGCAGGTGTTCGGGCCGCTATAGCAGCTGGTACGGCCGTCGGGGTGCTTCCCCAGGTTTCAATGACTGCAGACCTGCGGGTCGAGGATGTCAGCACGTTGCTGCCGTCGATGGGGAGCTCCGAACTCGTGCTTTCTAAATGGAGCGGCGCACCCCGGGAACTCGTCAGTTCAATGGAGTTGGCTATTCGATCGGCATTTCAGAGATCAGATATTTCCCGTCGAGCATAGCCAGCCGATCATGTCCGGCACGTGCGTCGCATTCCCTATTGATCTGGGCTAAGATTGCCCATCAGGGTTGCCCCTGACGGGAGGAGAAATTGGGAGCGGCAGGTCGGAATCGAGTGCGTGGGAACCCGCACTTGAATAGGCGTTGGTTCGTGATAGCCGGGCTGGCAGGTGGTGCAAGCATGGCCCTGAGAAACATCGGCAACGCTGGTGAAGCGCCCTTCAAATTCGGCCTGACCCCGGTGTTCCTGTCGAACGATCTGGAACTCCTCAGTCACATGAGATCGTATCTAGCATCCAGATTGGCCGGCGCCGTCGAACTGGTATCCCGTCGCACCTATCACGGCACTACTGGTTTCGGGACAAATCCACGCGGCATTTAGTACCAGCGCCCTTAGTACCAGCGCCCTCGGACAAACCAGCCGCCGCCACCTAGAACAAGAACGATGAGAACAATTATGAGAAGCGTGGTGATATCCATCTGAGTTCTCCTATAAGTGCTCCAAGGCACCTCGCAACTCGTATTGCTGAAAAGGGGTTGCCGGGGCATTGCACTCTAATCAACCATAACGTTCCCCATGCGTTCTTTGTTCCACTGGAATGATCCGGCTGAGTATCGTGAAGATTTTCAGGTGCTGGTGGGTCATGACGGGTGGCCATTATCAGACGTCAAAACGAAACGAATCCTGAAGGGGCGCATTAGAGCTTGGAGTTTGACCACCCTCCACCACCGGGAGTCGAGAAGATGGCGACAAACCTTGATTATGGCATTAGGTTCGCTCGCGGGTCGGGAGGCAGACGCTATGACGCTGCCATGCCGTCAGGGCTCTGAGTGGTCAGGCGGCGGAGTGATCAATGGAAACAGAAGTGGCCGTCCAAAGTCTAAGCCTGCGTGACAGAATAGTTGTCGCGATAGGAATTCAATGACTGCCGACGATTTTAAAGAATGGCGCAGGGCCATGGGCTTTTCGCGTGAAGAAGCAGCCTATGCTCTCGGTTTGTCCAAACCGACCATCGAAAACTACGAAAGTGGACGCCGCCGAGGGAGCAACAGACCGGTTGTGATCCCTAAGCCGGTCGCGCTGGCGTGTGCCGCCATATACCATTGTGTAGAGCCTTGGCCCACGGAGTTAGACCCCAAAACGTCAGATGCTACATTTTGAGCCCGGCGCTCGTATCGCGAATAGCACGTCGCGAGACAACCGCGAGGCAGCAGGTTAGGAGGTCGGCAACGCACTATCAGGGATGTTCTCCCGATGGGCTTTGGATTGATGACCAACATTTGCTGCCCGCTAGGTCAAAGATCTATATCATACCCTCGTCGAGTAAACGGTGGGCACCTTCCGCACATAGTCCTGAACGCTCGCATCGTCATAAACGTCTTTCAGAACCCCGAAAGCTTCTTGAACCAGTATCTTACTCTCCTGCCACAATCTCGAACGATGATCCTCCCACGATAGGGATGAGAGGTGGTCAAGCGCGGCAAGGACGGCCTGAGCGGCGGAAATCTCTTCGTCCTGCCGCGAAGCCCGTATGGATATTTGCAGGCTAGCTGCCGCTATATCAGGATTGAAACTTTTGGCTTCATGATGCAGTCAGTGGTCAGTGGTCAGTGGTCAGTGGTCAGTCGAAAGGCGATCTTTAAGATCTCAGACTGTTTTGGCATCTCCCATCCCGTGTTCCTTTCCGACATAGTGCCGCAGAAAGAGAAAACTTGCAATTTGGTAGGACCAGATAGATACACAGCCACTCGCCCCACGGCCTCGTGTTGGCGGCCAGCGAACCCGGCGATCGAAATCGGAACATCGTCTGTATGCCGTATTCCGGCTAAACCGTGGGAGCGGGCGTTCTGATAAACGGTCGGTCTCGAATTGCAGCAAAAGTTGTCGGACGCCCAATTACTCCGATGAAAGGCCGGCGCAGTCGGGGAGGATGAGGGGTGGACCACGCCGGCCAATGGCGATCCTTTCAGGTCCGCCG
>NZ_FPBI01000027.1:0-72541 GCF_900116595.1 Mesorhizobium sp. YR577
ACAACCGACCCATCCAAGCCTCCAATCCGTTGATCGGAAATCCTGAATCTGATTTGCTACGCCAAATCAACGCGATAAATGGGTTTGAACCCTAGTGTCCTGGTGGTCGCCTTGGTCCCGCCAGTTCCAATCGGCGGCTATGCAGCAGTACTGTCAGCGCCATGGCTCCAGGAACGGCAGCATGACATCGCGGCGCTCAAAGCGAGGGTCAAGACGGTGAATGTGCGGACATCCGGCGCATCGTTATCGAGCGATGTGGACAGTGAATATTCGGAGATGGCCTGGGTCGATGAGGTGATCGGAGAGCGCGCGCGTTATGCAGACCTGACGATAATCGGCCCGGCGCTCCTGAACGATGGTGAACTTAAGAAGCGTGCCATAGACGGCGCACTTTTCGAGTCAGGCAAGCCGCTGCTGCTCCTTCCCGCGGAAGCAAAGCCGACATTGCGGCCGAAGACCATTCTGCTCGCCTGGGATTCCGGCTTTGAAGCCATGCGCGCTGCCCGCGAGGCGCTGGAATTGATGGTGGCAGCGGATAGTGTCCACATCACACTGATCGATCCGGAGGCAACGCTGGGGCGCAATGGTCCGGAGCCGGGTGCTGACATAGCAACCTATCTGGTGCGCCATGGCATCAAGGTAACGGTCGATCGGCTTCCCAGCGCCGGCGCACAAGTCGCGGACGTCTTGCGCCAACATGCCAACGATATCTCCGCGGATATGATTGTGATGGGTGCTTATGGCCATTCGCGCATGAGAGAGAGGATTTTCGGTGGCGTCACGAGATCGCTGATCGACGAGCCCAGCCTGCCCGTGCTTCTCGCGCATTAGATTGATGCCACGCATCGCTGCGAATTGCTCCCCTATCGCCTGCACCAGGTCTGCCCGCGCGGAATGATGTGTTGATCCAGATCAAGGAACCCATGCTCATCGCCCCATACGGTTTTTGGAGGTTAGGGGTTTTACGATCCGATTTGCAATTCTGCGAAGAAAGGAATCACTTCATGCCGAACCAGACCGCAACGCCTCTCAATAACTTGCTCGGGCCCGCCGCGCCGTCGATCGCGACAAGCCAGAAAGCGCTTCTCGCAATGGGTCGCCTTCATGCGCAGAACGTGAAGACGATGTTACACTTTCAATCCGAAGGCCTTGCTTTCCTTAAGCATCGCTATGAGGAGGAGATGAAACTGGTCGACGACCTGATGACAACGGATGGATTGATCGATGCGTTCGTTGTTTACGCCGGGTTCTTCCAGAATGCGGTAGCGGAATACTCCAGGGAGGCCGCCAAGCTGAACACGATCGGATCGCGCGCAGCATCCGAGACCGCAAAGCGGGTTCGCAGAGAAGCCGAGATCGTCACCGAAGACATGGCGGCAAGAACGGCGGCTTGACTGGCAGCAAACCGATACGTCAGGATTTCTCTACAAAGTGCGAACCTCGCCAACAATGTCAACTATCGCAGACATGCCATAGAATTTCCGCGGAAGTTTCGTCGCATCAGCTTTTTTCGATAGTTGAACATCGAGGGCGAGTTCGCCGGTCCGGTTGCCAACGCCGATTCCTAAGCTTCCGACCAGCCCCTTCTTGCTGCAGAACTGGCCTTCAAACGCTTTCTGAATCTCAATGCGACAGAAGCACGGGCAACCGGAGATCATTGAGGATGCCCTCAGTGGCCCCGCCGAGAACGAAATCGCGGATACGAGAATGGCCATAGCCACCCATGACGAGAAGGGCGGCTCCCGATTCGATCGCGTGATCCTGCAAGGTCACGCCAATCGGGCAATCTGCTGTTCGAATTGCCACCGCCTCCGCCGGCAATCCGCGCTTCCGCAGACCTTCAGCCAGTCGTTCTCCCATTTCTCCTTCATCGAGTGGCTTTTCGTCTACCACTGTCAGAACTGAAATCCTGGTGGCGCGTTCAAGCAGCAGGCGAGAGTCTGCGACAGCGCGGGCGGCAACCCGGCTACCGTCCCATGCAATTGCGATGTGGTCGAGAGCGCCTATCGTTGAAAGTTCCGGAAGCAGGATCGTCGGGCGACCTGACCCGAAGATGACCGCTTCAGCCGTCATTTGCGATGTCGCATTGTTCGCTTCCCAACCGACAAGCGCGAAGTCGAAGTAGCGCGCTTGCTTTGCCGCGACGTCTCCGAGCAATGCGGGGGCTGCGACAAGCGTTTTTGTCGTCACATCCATGTCGAACTGCTTGGCCTGTTTGGCTACGGCCGTGAGCATTTCCATTCCGCGCTTTCCGCTCTTGATTTCCGCTTGGCGAATAAGCTCCGGGGTGTTTAGGAGAAAGCGTGACAGCGCATTCGAAACGGGTGGAATGTCGACATTGACTGCCAGCGCATGCAAGTCGGCGTCAAGTTTGGCAGCCATTGCGACAGCGTTTATCGTAACGGCGTCGGTGACCGCCTCGGGATAGGTGACAAAGGGAACAAGCGCCTGGCGTCTCATGTTGGTTTCCTTTCATTAGAATCCGCGCTGTTCGTCGATGAGAAGCGCTTGAAGCACTCGATCATACATTGCCTTTCTGCGCCTTGATTTGCCTCAAAGTTGATCAGCTCCCAACGTGACGATTACAAAGGTAATTGCCGCTAGTGCGCCAGGAGCAGGGGTACGGGGCTTGCATCGAGCAGGGAACGTGTAACGCCGCCAAGGATGGCCTCACGGAATCGCGAATGAACGAAAGCGCCCATCACAATCATTTGAATGTCTTCTTCCGCTACAAACAGGCGGATGCATGTGGCAACATCTCCGCCTGCGCCGGCGAGCGTGGCAAGTTTACAGTCCTTCACACCATGCCTTACCAGATAGGCGGCAAGTTCAGCTCCCGGCGCCATGCGTGAGAGGTCCTTTTCGCCGGTGATCGTGACAAGGACAACGAGCTCGGAGGTTGCAAGAAATGGCAACCCCTCTTTGACCGCGCGCGCTGCCCGCGCGCTTCCGTCCCATGCTACTGCGATACGGTGTGGCACGGCGGTTCCACCATTTCGTGGAACCACGACCACCGCCCGACCGCTGTCAAACAACGTATCTTCGATCAAAGCGTGGCCTTCTAGGTCTGTGTCGAGAGCTGCATCCAGAATCGCGAGGTCGTGGGTTCTCGCTAGATGAACAAATCGCTCGCCGCGCGGTTCGAAGGGTGAGTTGGCTTGTTCCGTGATAAGGTCAATTCGCTCCCCCGATACAAGTTCGCTTGCGGCAAGTGTGGTGGCAGACGTTGCGCGCCGGCATTTTTCTATCTCGTGCTCAGCCCAGGCCGAAGGCGCTACAGTGGCGCCTAGCCATGCAATTGAACGTGGGGCAAACACGTAAAGCGTCAAGCTCGCACCGCAATTGGCCGCGAGGTCGATGGCGTATTTCAGCGCCGGCGTTTCCGTGAAATCGGCCCTAGCTGTAACGCCCACCAGAACGGATCGCACGTAGCCGGCCTCCAGGACTATCTTGTTGGCCTTTTTGCTCATGGTTTCTGCAAGCTCCCGATATAATCGAGGATAGCCGAGATCTGGTCTGGAGTTGCGGTGAATTCGGGCATATCCGGATGTCCGGTCGAGATACCCTCTGCCAGCGCTTCTTCCAGTGAATCGAGCGGGTAACGTTGCGAAAGGGTGCGAAAGGGTGGTGCGTCAGGATGCGTGCTTTTGCCGGTTCTTCCGATCGCATGGCAGCGGGCGCAATTGTCCTCCACCAGTGCCTTGCCACGGTTTGTCAGGTTGGCGGCTGTCGCTGGGGCGAAGGCGATAGCCCACGCCGCCGCAACGCAAACAATCCACAGCGGTTGGGGGTATAGAGGCTTCAGGGCGCTGGCGGTCATCAGGGAAATATACGCCTCTGCCCGCCATCGGCTTTGATCCTTGTCAATTCCAGGCCGAGGTGAAGATCTTCATTCGTCAGGGCCGGAAAGAAGGAATTCTCTTCGATCGGCATTCCAGACCGCATTGAAGGTTGCTTCTGGATTTTGTTTCCAGATTTCAACGGCTTTCCGGTCTATTCTCACCTTTCGCCCGTCAACCATGACGTACCGTGCCACTTTGGTGTTCCCCACATCGTCGTGTGTGACTTTCATTGCTCCCTCACTTATCGATAGCTGGCAGCTTTGCGCCCTCCCGATTGCAAAGGACAGGCATTTCACTGATTGCGGTCAATCTATTGCCTTCTGGCGAGACAAGGCTTCCGTAAGCGAGATCGCGGAACCGCTTGATGACTTGGCATGCGCGCAACTTTTCGAGAAATTGCTTATCGCTGCGATCAGATCGCCGTCACTGCCGAAATATCGTCTGATTTCCGCATCCGACATTCCCAGGTCATCGAGTACCTTGATCACGATCTGCAAATCCAACTGGAGCGAAGTTCCTCTTGGTTCTCGTTCATTCTTGCGATGGTTTCTTTTAACCACAGCGTCACTCCCAAGGTTCCAGAACTCCGATCTCCCGACCTTTCACTCAAAAACAAATCAAGTTGGGGAGTCCCGTTGCACAAGCAATTGCCCACCGGCTCCTAAAAAAAGCGCTCTGAACGCTGCCCACATTGATCTTGGTCAAACAGTTTTCTGAAAACTGAGCGTCGCGATGAATAAACACACGGCGCGAGACAAACTGACGCGAGATTTGCTTCTCGTGATCAGGTAAAACCAAGGGATTGCAAGGATCGCTCGGTGTTCGCCATGAACTTGCGGCAAGATATTCACAATTCGGATATTCCAGCACTCTGCCAGGCTTGCGAAGCCCGCCATCGAGGCGTGTGCGGCGCATTGGATACCGACCAATTGACTTTGCTCGCCAAGTCATCGTCGAGACACCAGGTCGATGCCGGAAAGGAGCTCATCGGCGATGCGGAAGCGATCAGCGGCTATTCCAACATTCTTTCGGGCGTGGTGAAGCTCACCAAGACGCTCTCCGACGGTCGCCAGCAGATTGTCGGGTTGCAGTTCGCCCCTGATTTCCTTGGGCGTCCGTTCAAAACGGAGAGTGCGATCAATGCCGAGGCAGCGACCGGGGTGACGCTTTGTTCCTTTCCCAAGACGGCCATCGAACGGATGATGAAGGACTCCGCCGGTCTCGAAAGTCGGCTTCTGCGCCAGACGCTGAAGGAACTCGATGAGGCTAGGGACTGGATGGTTATGCTCGGACGCAAGACTGCTTCGGAAAAGGTGGCGAGCTTTCTTGTGATGATCGCCAGATTCATCGATCCCGCCACAGATCCGAAAGCCGGTCCGGTAACTTTCGATCTACCGCTCACGCGAGCTGATATCGCGGATTTCCTCGGCCTCACAATCGAGACGGTCAGCCGCCAACTCACCAAGCTCCGGTCGGATGGTGTCATCCGCATAGAGAACCATCGACATGTCACAGTCGAGCGGTTCAGCCGGCTTGAGGCTCGTTCCGGTTCCTAGGAAATCTACAAGACGCTGATCGCTGGCAGGACATGCTCGCATTCGAACGCGACATGCCGCCTTATGGTTTCGAACAATCCGCGCAGCATAAAGCCCAGGGCTTCGGGATTTTCTATCGCTTCCCCATGGCCAATCGCCAGGAGGATTTCCGTTACATCATCTGCAAAGCATTCATCTTCCACATGTTCGGCGCGCAGGCGCTGTATCGTCTGGGCTTTACCAACCCTGCCAAGCGCTGTTTCGAAAGCCGGAAAGACAACGGTTTCCTCATAGCGGTGGACACTACGTAGAAGCGGTATCAGTGCATTTGCAACACTCAGGCATTGCAACCGGTCGATATGCCCCGGCAGTGAGTCGGCGATATCTTCCAGGCTCGTGCAAAGCCGCAGTTTTTCGAGATGTGCTCGCTTCATCATCGCGGCGGGAAGAAGTTCCATGGCATGCCGGGCATCGCCGTTCCACTGCATATCGAACGCATACGGCTGCACCGCTTTATGATCTGACATCCGGCAACCTCCGAACCTGTGCCGGAACGAGAATCTCCAAGGATAGATCGCAAGGCTTTGATCTGGATCAAGGCACAGCTGCGCGCATCGCGGAATTGATGATCGCGCGGGCCGCTTCGCAAGGACGATCGGCGCCGGGTCAGTGCAGACGGGGACAATCAATGAAGTACGGAGCGGAAATTGTGGGGCTGGGGTTTGCAACCTTCCTTGCCTTGCTTGCAGCCGCATTTGCGGCAGACGAACCGTTTGCAAAGCACATGTGGGTTCTCTTCTTCGTGCTGGGCGTTGCAACCATCGTGCTCATGCGCAACACAACTTTCACGCCAGCGCCGGTCCGGAGCGACCGCAGTTCAGCGTATATGGACGAGCCAATCCGCTACGGATCGATCGCAACCATGTTCTGGGCGGTTGTTGGGCTGTTGGTTGGTGTGGTGATCGCCCTTCAACTGGCTTACCCCGATCTCAATATCGAACCCTGGTTCAATTTTGGCAGGCTGCGGCCGCTGCACACCTCGGCCGTCGTCTTCGCCTTTGGTGGCAATGCACTCATCGCCACGTCTTTCTATGTCGTGCAGCGCACGTGCCATGCGCGGCTTTTCGGCGGCAATCTCGTATGGTTCGTCTTCTGGGGCTATCAGCTCTTTATCGTCATGGCCGCGACGGGATACCTGCTCGGCATCACCCAGAGCCGCGAATACGCGGAACCCGAATGGTACGTCGATCTATGGCTGACGGTCGTCTGGGTCGCCTATCTCATCGTATTCCTCGGCACGATCCTGAAGCGTAAAGAACCTCATATCTACGTCGCCAACTGGTTCTACCTGTCCTTCATCGTGACGATCGCGATGCTGCATGTGGTGAACAATCTGGCGATGCCGGTGTCCTTCCTCGGATCGAAAAGCTACTCGGTCTTCTCCGGCGTGCAGGATGCCCTGACGCAGTGGTGGTACGGCCACAATGCAGTCGGCTTCTTCCTGACTGCCGGCTTTCTGGGCATGATGTATTACTTCATCCCCAAGCAGGCCAATCGGCCGGTCTATTCCTACCGCCTGTCGATCATCCATTTTTGGGCGCTGATCTTCCTCTACATTTGGGCCGGTCCGCATCATCTTCACTACACCGCCTTGCCTGATTGGGCGCAGACGCTAGGCATGGTCTTTTCCATCATGCTGTGGATGCCTTCCTGGGGCGGGATGATCAACGGGCTGATGACACTGTCGGGGGCTTGGGACAAGCTGCGTACGGATCCCATCATTCGCATGATGGTCATGGCCGTCGCCTTCTACGGGATGTCGACCTTCGAAGGGCCGATGATGTCGATCAAGGCGGTCAATTCGCTATCGCACTACACCGACTGGACCATCGGGCACGTCCATTCCGGCGCGCTCGGCTGGGTTGGCATGATCTCCTTTGGCGCGCTCTACTTCATGGTGCCGCGATTGTGGAACCGCGAGCGGCTTTATTCCCTGCGTCTCGTCACCTGGCATTTCTGGCTCGCGACGCTCGGCATAGTCGTCTACGCAGCCGTGATGTGGGTATCCGGCATACAGCAGGGGCTGATGTGGCGTGAGTACGACGAGCAGGGCTTCCTGGTCTATTCCTTCGCAGAAACCGTCGCGGCCATGCACCCCTATTACGTCATGCGCGCCATCGGCGGCGCCCTCTATCTCGCCGGTGCGCTGATCATGGCCTGGAACGTCACCATGACCATCCTTGGCTACCAGCGCGAGGAGGAACCGATGTCGGGCTCCGTCCCCGTTCTCCAGCCTGCCGAATAGGAGACCCAAATGGCCTTGATGGATAAACACGCGATCATCGAGAAGAACGCCACACTTCTTCTCGTCGGGTCTTTTCTGGTGGTCACGATCGGCGGCATCGTCGAGATCGCTCCGTTATTCTACCTGCAGAACACGATCGAGAAAGTGGAGGGGATGCGTCCCTATTCGCCGCTCGAACTGGTCGGGCGCAATATCTATATCCGCGAAGGTTGCTACACCTGCCATAGCCAGATGATCCGGCCTTTCCGCGACGAGGTCGAACGCTACGGCCATTACAGCCTTGCTGCGGAGTCGATGTACGATCATCCGTTCCAGTGGGGGTCGAAGAGGACAGGCCCCGATCTCGCGCGCGTCGGTGACCGCTATTCGAACGAATGGCATGTGCAGCATCTGAGTGCGCCGCGCTCCGTGGTACCCGAGACGGTCATGCCGAGCTATGCCTTCCTCAAAAGCGAATTGCTGCCAGTCAAAGGGTTCTCGACTCAACTCGCGGCCAATGCCGATGTGGGCGTGCCGTATACGCCTGAGATGATCGCGAGTGCGGAGGCGGATCTTGCGGCGCAGGCAAATCCTAATGCCGATACGTCGGGTCTACTGGCGCGGTATCCGAAAGCGAAGATCGGCGACTTCGATGGCAATCCACAGGCATTGACTGAGATGGATGCGCTGGTCGCCTATCTGCAGATGCTGGGCACCTTGGTCGATTTCTCGACCTATGACGAAGCTGCCGGCTACCGGTAACGGGGGAAGACATGGAAACCTACACCGCCATGCGTCATTTCGCGGACAGTTGGGGATTGCTGTTCATGACCCTGTTCTTTGTCGGGGCCGTTATTTTCGCGCTTCGTCCTGGCAGCCGAAAACAAGCCGAAGAGGCCGCCAAGATTCCGCTTAAGGACGACTGACCATGAGTGAAAAACACATAGACCATGCGTCGGGAGTCGAGACAACCGGTCATGACTGGGATGGCATCAGGGAACTCAACAATCCGCTGCCGCGGTGGTGGGTATGGACGTTCTACGCGACGATCGTCTGGGCACTCGGCTATACGATCGCTTATCCCGCATGGCCGATGCTGCGTTCGGCCACGACCGGCCTGCTTGGCTATTCGAGCCGGGACGCACTGAAGAATGAGCTCACAGTCGCCGAGACGGCAAAGGCCCAGTATGTGACTGCAGTACAGTCCAAAACCGTAGCCGAAATAGCATCTGACGACGCCTTGCGGGAATTTGCCGTGGCCGCCGGCGGTGCTGCCTTCAAGGTCAATTGCGTGCAGTGTCACGGTTCTGGCGCACAAGGTTCACCCGGGTTTCCCAATCTCAACGACGATGAGTGGCTGTGGGGCGGAAGCGTCGACCAAGTCTATCAGACGATTACGCACGGCGTGCGTTTCTCGGCCGACCCCAATACGCGGTTTTCCGAGATGCCGGCATTTCGCGACATCCTCGACCGCGAACAGATCGCTCAGGTCAGCGCTTTTGTAGCGAGCCTGTCGGGGAAGGGTGAGGCTGCAGCTCTGGTAGAACCCGGCCGCAAGGTCTTTGCTGAAAACTGCGCCGCCTGCCATGGCGACAGCGCCAAGGGCAATCCCGAACTTGGTGCACCAGATCTGACGGACGCCATCTGGCTATACGGTTCGAGCCAAAGTGCGATTGCGGCTCAGGTAGGCTCCCCAAAGCATGGCGCGATGCCGGCCTGGGGTGCCCGTCTGGGGGATGCGAAGGTCAAGGAACTTGCCGTCTACATCCATTCGCTCGGTGGTGGGGAATAGAGCTGTCTTGCAGAGTTTGCGCCCGGTCATGACGGTTTCATTTTCGGTGGCTTGACCTGGATCAACGCGCCTTTTGCGGGCGTGGCGCATCGAGAACAGTGATGGCTACGCGGGAATTCAAAATGCTGGACAGGGTGGAACGGGAAAAGCTGCACGCAGAGGTGGTTGAAGCTGGCCAGGTCAGCCAGCCGCTTTATGCGCCGCGCAAGAAGATATTTCCCAAGCGCGCCTCGGGGCGGTTCCGCCGCTTCAAGTGGATCGTCATGGCGATCACGCTTGGCATATATTACCTGACCCCGTGGATTCGCTGGGATCGCGGTCCCTACGCGCCGGACCAGGCCGTGTTGGTCGATCTCGCCGGCCGGCGCTTCTATTTCTTCTTCATCGAGATATGGCCGCAGGAATTTTTCTTTGTCGCCGGCCTGCTGATGATGGCCGGCATCGGCCTGTTTCTTGTCACCTCGACGGTCGGGCGTGCCTGGTGCGGCTATACCTGTCCGCAGACCGTATGGGTGGACCTTTTCCTTGTTGTAGAGCGTGCGATCGAAGGCGACCGCAACGCGCGGATGAAGCTCGACGCCGGTCCCTGGAATGCACGCAAGCTGGTGCTCCGGATATCCAAGCATGCCATCTGGCTGGTCATAGCAGCGGCGACAGGCGGTGCATGGATCTTCTACTTTGCCGATGCGCCGACCCTGCTGTTCAGCGTGTCTGCCGGTACAGCCGCGCCTGTCGCCTATATCACCATCGCGATCCTGACCGCGACCACTTACGTCTTCGGCGGCCTCATGCGCGAGCAGGTCTGCACCTATATGTGCCCCTGGCCGCGTATTCAGGGGGCGATGCTCGATGAGAACTCGCTGACGGTCACCTATAATGACTGGCGCGGCGAGCCGCGTTCGCGTCATGCCAAGAAGATGGCGGCCGCAGGCCAAAGCGTTGGAGATTGCGTGGATTGCGATGCCTGCGTCACGGTCTGCCCGATGGGCATCGACATTCGCGACGGCCAGCAACTCGAATGCATCACCTGCGCGCTTTGCATCGACGCCTGCGACGGTGTCATGGAAAAGATCGGCAAGGAACGCGGTCTGATCTCCTATGCCACGCTTAGCGATTACAACGCCAATATGATGCTCGCCACTTCAGGCGGCAGCCAAACCATCAGCCCAGCACTGGTGCGAGGAACCGACGGCAGGCTCGTGGACAAAGTCGCGCATTTTCGCCTCGGCAACATCTTTCGCCTACGAACATTCATATACATGGGCGCGTGGTCGTTCGTCGGGATAGCATTGCTTTATGCCCTGCTTGTCAGGGATCGGCTTGAGGTGAACGTACTGCATGACCGCAATCCGCAGTTTGTCACATTGTCCGATGGTTCGATAAGAAATGGCTACACGGTCAAACTGCTGAATATGGTCCCGCGGCCGCGGACGGTTCTTCTGACCATCGATGGACTGCCGGGCGCGACCTTGTCAGTTGTCGGCATCGATCACCCGCAAGACGGACCGTTGGAGATATCCCTGGAGCCGGACAGGCTCAAGGCCATCAAGGTCTATGTCCGTCAGCCCCGCGATCTTGTTCAGGACGTAAGCCGGAATTTCCGCATTACCATTCAGGACGCGGCGGGCTCAGAGGCAGCAAACTATGTCGCCAGCTTCAACGCTCCGGAGTTGTCAAGATGAACGTGCCTATCCGCAAATCTTCAGAATTCACCGGCAGGCACATGCTCTATGTGATGCTAACCTTTTTCGGCACTGTCATCGCCGTGAATCTGACTATGGCGAGGTTTGCGCGAACCAGCTGGACCGGGCTCGTCGTCGAAAACACCTATGTCGCCAGCCAGGAATTCAATCGCAAGGCGGAGGAGGGCAGGGAACAGGCAGCCCTTGGCTGGACGGGAACACTCACGATTGCAGGCGGCGCTGTCCACTACAGCCTTTCCGATGCCTCCGGTGGGTTACTCGCTCTGCGCTCGGTTACGGCAACGTTCCGCCACCCTGCCTATGAACAGGAAGACCGGGTGATTTCGTTGGCGCGGATGGCGGACGGGACTTTCGGAAGCAAAAAGACCGTTGTTGACGGGGTCTGGATCGTCGAGATCGACGCCGATGTGGGCAGGCAAAAGCCTTATCGGCAGGTACGCCGCGTCGTCGTCGCGGATGGGGCGATCCGATGAGCTGTTGTGCCCCGGGAGCTGAACTGGCGCTCGACCTTGAGCCTTCACGCCGCGATCTGCCGTCGACGGACGAAATCAGGCTGGCAAGCCGCCAGCTCGGGAACGGCCTCGTTCAGGTCGAATTGTCAGTTCCCGGCGTGCACTGTGCCGCGTGCATTCACGCGATAGAATCCTCGTTGAAGAACCTCACGGGCGTGGCGAGCGCGCGGGTCAATCTTTCGACCAGGCGCCTGTCGGTGTGCTGGCGCGAGGGCGAGACACCGCCGGTCATGACCGTGCTGGATCAACTCGGCTACGAGGCGCATCTCTTCGATGTCGACAATGAACCGGGCAGGGACGAAACGCTTGCCGAACTCATCCGTGCCGTCGCGGTGGCAGGTTTCGCCGCCGGCAACATCATGCTGCTGTCCGTCTCGATCTGGTCGGGCGCGGAAGATGCCACGCGGGACCTGTTTCACTGGATTTCAGCCCTGATCGCCATCCCGGCACTGGCATTTGCCGGCCGCATCTATTTCCGCTCTGCGTGGAATGCGCTCAGCCATGGCCGCATGAACATGGACGTTCCGATCGCTCTGGGCGTCAGTCTTGCCTATGGCATGAGCCTCTACGAAACGATCAATCACGGCGAGCACGCTTATTTCGACGCTTCCGTGTCGTTGCTCTTCTTCTTGTTGATCGGCCGTACGCTCGATCATGTCATGCGCGAACGCGCCCGTGTTGCCGTCCGCGGCTTGAGGCGTCTTGCCGCGCGCGGCGCCACCGTGATCCGGCAGGACGGTTCTCGCGATTACATTCCGCTGGAGGAAATCGCAGCCGGCAGCACCCTGTTGCTTGCCGCCGGCGATCGCGTACCGGTCGACGCACGTGTCCGCGACGGAACCTCCGATGTCGATTGCTCGCTTGTCAGTGGCGAGAGCGAGCCGCAGCGGGTGGCCCCCGGCGGCATGTTGCGCGCCGGCACGATGAACCTGACCGGCGCTCTGACCATCGAAGCCGTGGCAGCTGCCAAGGATTCATTTTTGGCCGAGATGGTCAGGCTCATGGAAGCTGCCGAAGGTGGGCGGGCACGCTATCGCCGCATCGCGGACCGCGCCTCGGCGTTGTATTCCCCCGTCGTCCATCTTACTGCGCTCCTCACCTTCGCAGGCTGGATGGCCGCCACCGGCGATTGGCATCGCGCCATTACAATCGCGATCGCCGTGCTGATCATCACCTGTCCTTGCGCGTTGGGCCTTGCGGTGCCGATCGTGCAGGTGGTCGCGGCCCGGAGGCTGTTCGAGAACGGCATCATGGTCAAAGATGGTTCGGCCATGGAACGGCTGGCCGAGATCGACACGGTCGTCTTCGACAAGACAGGAACCCTGACGCTGGGCACGCCTCGGCTGACAAATGGCGATCTGATCGACCGCACGGCAATGGCGATTGCTGCGGATCTGGCCATGTATTCGCACCATCCGGTTGCGCGCGCCATCGCGCAGGCGGGTACTTCCGCCGACCCGTCGCCGTTCCGGTTCACCGACATCTGCGAAGTGCCTGGCTGCGGCCTGGAGGCAAAGGCAGACGGTTCGGTCTGGCGGCTCGGCAGGGAGGGTTGGGCTCTCCGCTCTCAGAATCATGACATATCGGCTCCAGGCACAATTTTGAGCCGAGATGGGGTCGCCGTGGCAAAGCTGATTTGCGAAGACCAGATACGTCCCGATGCCGCAAAGGCAATATCCGGCCTCGTTTCCGAAGGGCTTTCGATCGAAATGCTCTCCGGCGATCACCGCGAAGCTGCATGTGCGATAGCGGACAGGATCAGTATTGCCAATGTTCGCGCCGGTGTATTGCCAGGTGAAAAGTCCGCGCACATTGCGGAACTGGCCGCCACAGGCCGAAAGGTACTCATGGTCGGCGACGGGCTCAATGACGCGCCAGCGCTCGTGGCGGCGCACGTCTCGATGGCGCCGGCGACTGCTGCGGATGTTGGCCGCAACGCTGCCGATTTTGTATTCCTTCGCGACAGTCTCTCGGCGATCCCAATGGCGCTGTCCGTCTCCCGCAGGGCTCGCAGGCTCATTCTCCAGAACCTTGCCTTTGCAGTTGCCTACAATGCAGTTGCGGTTCCAATAGCCATTCTCGGATTTGTTACGCCGCTGATTGCTGCCATCGCCATGTCTCTGTCGTCTGTCATGGTCATAGCCAACGCCTTGCGGCTCGGAGGCGGAATGACTGTGCCGGCAAAGGACTATGGATCGGCGTCGGGCTCGCGAAGCTTTGGAACGAGGTCAGCCGCATGACCAATCTCATCGTCCTGATACCCGTAGCGCTGTTCCTTGGAGGCGTGGGGCTGGCGGCGTTTCTCTGGGCACTGCGCAGTGGCCAATATCAGGACATGGATGGAAGCGCTGAACGCATTTTGTTGGATGATTGCGACTGACCAGCGAGAGCCGGAGACGATCGCCAATAGTTGTGATTGATCTTCAGCGGTTGATGTTCCTATACCTCAACCCTGCACGAATGCTCACAATCTTCGAAAAGGCATCAACGGTGATTTGTTTCGCAGTATTAGCGTGACCGTCATTGCAACAGTTCCGAAAGCATCCCGGATTTCTACCGATAGCTCTTTCTGCAGAACTCCCGAAAACATATCGTCGGCCTTTTCCGCAAGCACGCTGGCAGCTTCGACGGCCGCAGCCTTCAGATCGACTAATTCCAAACCGATGCTATCAATTGCAAGGCTTCCATCGCTACGAACATCAAAAAAGTATCGCATGACATGCCGGCTTCCAAAATTGCGGAGGGGACATGCGGCTACAGCACACCCCGTCCTGATCTGTGGCAGCTTGAGCTTCTACAACGGACGGCGCCGGTTAATATTGACCAGGATCAAGCTTGCTGAAGTGATCGCTTTGGTGCGGCACCGGACAACCGTGCAGAATATCCGACGTGTCGATGAAGTCATGCGGCAGGGCATGTGATTGTATGTTGTGCCGCCCGTCCGTTGCTCCAGCAGATCAGTAATCTCGCATGATCGTACCGTGCGAAGCTACAGGGGCCTGCTCTTTGCCGTCCTGGTTTGCGGGTCGCAATAGATACCGTAGAGTGTTTGCAGGATGCGCTCGACCTCGACCGAAGCAAGCCGATAATAAACCTGCTGGGCATCGCGGCGGGTGTCGACCAGTTTCAGGGCTCGCAGCTTTGCCAGTTGCTGCGAAAGCGCAGACTGGTTCATCGAGACCAGTTCGGCCAATTCGTTCACGCTCGCCTCACCATCCAACAGGTGGCACAGGATCATCAGGCGCTTCTCGTTGGCCATTGCCGCGAGCAGCTCGGACGCCTCCCGAGCCATTTTGTCCAAGTCTGTAATTTTTATATTGCGCATATGAACACATTATCATATTAAGAGTTACAAATAATAATAGTTCGATGCTGTTTCCTGTCAAGCCGACACGTCGATACCGCATCGTCGATTAAGCCGGCATGCCTGATTTGACCCGCATCAAGTCACAACTCGCCGCAATAGTGCAGAATGTCTGATATCGCCCGCTGAGGCGGGGCCGCATCGCGCTGCAAGGCAACGATGCGAAGGAGGAGACAAGGTATGGCGCATGTTGTCGTCTTGGGTGCCGGACTGGGAGGCACCATCGCGGCCTATGAACTTCGCGATGAACTGGCGAAGGAACACAAGGTTTCGGTCATCAACAATGGCAGTCATTATTCATTCGTGCCGTCCAATCCCTGGATTGCCGTCGGCTGGCGCGACAGGGACGCAATCGAAGTCGACTTGGCTCCAGTCCTGTCGCGTCGGAATATCGGATTTCATCCGCAAGGGGCTAGGCGCATTCATCCGGGCGATCGGTCCGTTGAACTCAATGATGGGAGTATAGTTCCCTACGACTATCTGGTTATCGCCACAGGCCCTGAACTCGCCTTCGATGAGATCGAAGGTCTCGGGCCGGAGCACAACACGCAGTCCGTCTGCCACATCGATCATGCTCTCAAGGCAAAGGCCGCCTTCGATGCGCTCGTCGCCAGCCCGGGTCCCGTCGTCATCGGCGCGGCCCAGGGTGCCTCCTGCTTCGGACCGGCCTACGAATTCGCCTTCATCCTCGACAAGGCGCTGCGCGACGCAAGAGTGCGCGATCGCGTGCCGATGACGTTCGTCACTGCCGAGCCCTATATCGGCCATCTCGGCCTCGACGGTGTCGGCGACACGAAGGGTCTGCTCGAGAGCGAGATGCGCCAGCATCACATCAAGTGGATCTGCAATGCCAAAATCGACAAAGTCGAACCTGGCAAGATGTCCATCTCGGAGATTGCCGACGACGGGTCGGTCAGGCAGACGCATGAACTGCCATATATCTATGCAATGATGCTGCCGGCATTCCGGGGCGTGGCTGCAGTGCACGGCACCGAGGGCCTCACCAATCCTCGCGGCTTCGTCGTCGTCGACAAGCACCAGCGCAACCCGGCTTTCCCTGAAATATTCGCGGTCGGCGTTTGCGTTGCCATCCCGCCCATCGGCAAGACGCCTGTCCCGGTCGGCGTGCCGAAGACCGGCTTCATGATCGAATCCATGGTCACGGCGACGGTCCGCAATATCGGGCGGTTGGTGAACGGGATGGAACCTGACGCCCAGGGAACATGGAACGCAGTCTGCCTCGCCGATTTCGGCGACTCCGGGATCGCATTCGTAGCGCAACCGCAAATCCCGCCTCGGAACGTTAACTGGTCGTCCTCCGGCAAATGGGTGCATACGGCCAAAGTCGGCTTCGAGAAGTATTTCCTGCACAAGATCAGGACCGGCAAGTCCGAACCCTTCTACGAGCACCTTGCGCTCCAGATGCTGGGCATCGACAAGCTCAAGCAGATCAAGGTCGAAGCGCCCGTGGATTCCTGACCAGGTCAAGCTGGAGATACTGGCGGCTGTCGTTGCTGGCAGGCGTAGCGATGGCGCTCAGCCGCGGCGATAAAGTCGGTTCCGCCCTTGTGGTAGGAAATAAAATTAATATATTTATATATTATCATATACAAGTGGAGATGAAGATGTCACTCGATCGTTCCGTCCTCGCATTTGCGGGCACAATGGTGCTGCTGTCGGTTGCTCTTACAGTCTGGGTTTCGCCCTTGTTCGTCTGGTTCACGGTCTTCATCGGGCTGAACCTGGTGCAGTCGGCGTTCACCGGCTTCTGCCCGGCAGCCGTCATTTTCAAAAAGCTCGGCGTCAAGCCGGGATGCGCCTTCTAGGAGCCCCAAAATGCGCAGGTCCCTCTTGCTCGGCGCGCTGCTCGTCAGCGCGCCGGTCCTCGCCGATACGCTTACGCTCGCCCCGACGACAGTGATCGAATGGAAGGCGGTCTATGGCCGTGTAGAGGCGCGCAATACCATTCCTGCGCGCGCTCGCATTGGCGGCATCATCATCGATCTGGCGGTTACCGAGGGAGAACAGGTCAAGGCAGGGCAGAAGATCGCCACCGTCCAGGACGACAAGATCGCCTTCCAGGTCGCAGCACTGGGCGCTCAACTTCGCGCCCTGCAGGCGCAGCTTACGACTGCCCAGTCTGAACTGGCCCGCGGTCAGACGCTAGTGGACAGGGGAGTCATGACCTTGCAGCGCCTCGATCAACTCCGCACGGAAGTCGACGTCGCGCGCAACCAGCTTGCCGCGACGGAGGCGCAGCGTTCCGTAATCGTGCAGCAGGGTGCCGAAGGCGATGTCTTTGCGCCGGGCGACGGTCGCGTGCTGACCGTGCCGGTCACGCGCGGCGCGGTGATCATGGCTGGTGAAGAAGTGGCGACCATCGGCGGCGGTGGCGTGTTCCTGCGGCTGGCCATTCCGGAGCGTTATGCAGCAACGCTGAAGCAGGGTGCGACCATCCGCATCAATGCCAGTGGTGAGGAGGCCGCAGGCCATCTCGCCAAGATCTATCCGCAGATCAACAACGGTCGGGTCATCGCCGACGTTGAGGTCGACAATCTCGATACCGATTTCATCGACGCCCGGGTGCTGGTGGAGCTGCCAGTCGCCGAGCGTTCGGCCCTTCTGGTGCCGTCTGAGGCGATCGAGACGCGCTCTGGGATCGATTTCGTGCGCGTCTCTGCTTCCGGCAGCGAGGCCGAGAGGGCTGTGGTCATCGGGGGGCGGATAACGCGCGCCGACGGCGACTATGTCGAGATACTGACCGGCCTTGCGTCCGGCGATGTCGTGGTCACGCCATGAAAGGTCCCGTAGCGCTCGGTATTGCCGGGGGACTGACGCGGGCGTTCATCGCATCGCCTCTGACGCCGCTGTTCCTGATTGCCGCCTTTGCGTTCGGGCTGGTCGCGCTGCTCACGCTGCCGCGCGAGGAGGAACCGCAGATTTCGGTGCCGATGGTCGACATCTTTGTGCGCGCCGACGGTCTGAAGGCCGACGATGCCGTCAAGTTGATGACCGAGCCGCTGGAAACGATCGTCAAGGGCATAGACGGCGTCGAGCACGTCTATTCGCAAAGCCGCGACGATCAGGTGATGGTCACCGCGCGCTTTGTCGTTGGCACGTCGTCGGACGCAGCGGTGCTGCGCGTCCACGATAAGATCCGCGCCAATATGGACCGCATTCCCGTCGGCGTGCCCGAACCGCTCATCGTCGGTCGCGGCATCGACGATGTCGCCATCGTCACGCTGACGCTGTCGCCGAAGCCGGAAATCGCCAGGCGCGTGACAGCGAATGATCTCACCCGCATCGCGCGCGAACTGCGCACGGAAATCGCCAAGATTGAAAATGTCGGGCTGACCTATCTGGTCGGCGACACCGGGGAGATAATCCGCGTCGCGCCGAACCCGGAAAAGCTTGCGCTCTACGGCGTGACCCTGCAGCAGCTCGCAGCCAAGGTCACGGGAGCGAACAAGGCCTTTCCGTCCGGACGCCTGCGCGATCAAGGCGAGCAGATCGAGATCGTAGCCGGCGAGACGCTCGCCTCGCCGGACCAGATCGGCAATCTGCTGCTGACCTCGCGCGACAACCGTCCTGTCTACGTCCGCGACGTTGCCGACGTCGCCTTTGCGACCGACTCCGGCGACGTGCTGGTCTCGACCCTGACAAAAGACACAACCGGGGTGACGCGCGTGCCATCGGTGACCGTCGCCATTGCCAAGCGGGCAGGCGCCAATGCGGTGTCGGTCGCCGAGGCGATCCTGCATAGGGTAGATATGTTGAAGGGCGGCCTGATTCCCGCCGACTTCTCGGTCGAGATCACGCGGGATTATGGCGAGACCGCCAATGAGAAAGCAAACGAGCTGCTCTATCATCTTGGTCTGGCGACCATCTCGATCATAGCCTTGGTCTGGATCGCGATCGGCCGGCGAGAGGCGATGGTGGTGGCGATCGTCATCCCCGTCACAATCCTGCTCACCCTGTTTGCCTCGCGCGTCATGGGCTACACGCTGAACCGCGTTTCGCTGTTCGCGCTGATCTTTTCTATTGGTATCCTTGTCGATGACGCCATCGTGGTCATCGAGAACATCTCCCGCCACTGGGCGATGGGCGATGGACGAGGCCGCCGGCAGGCAGCGATCGAGGCGGTGGCCGAAGTCGGCAACCCGACCATCGTCGCCACCTTGACTGTGGTTGCGGCGCTGTTGCCGATGCTGTTCGTCTCAGGAATGATGGGCCCCTATATGAGCCCGATCCCGGCCAATGCCTCGGCGGCGATGATTTTCTCCTTTTTTGTCGCTGTGATGGTGACGCCGTGGCTGATGCTGAAATTTGCCGGCCAGGCGCCGGTGCATGTTTCTTCGGACCATGCCGGAGGCGGTTTGCTTGGCCGAATTTACACCGCTGTCGCTCGACCGATCCTGGTTTCAAAGAAGACGAGCTGGGTTTTCCTGCTTGCCGTTGGCGTGCTGACACTTGGTTCACTCGCGCTGTTCTATACCAAGGATGTCACCGTCAAACTGCTGCCCTTCGACAACAAGTCCGAACTCGCCGTGACAATTGACTTGCCAGAAGGATCGTCCGTCGAGGCGACCGATGCGGTGGCGCAAGCCGTTACCGATAAGGTTCTCGAATTGAGCGAGGTCCGTTCGGTCCAGACGCATGCCGCAACCGCGGCGCCTTTCAACTTCAACGGCCTTGTCCGGCACGCCTTCCTGCGCAATGAGCCTCAGCAGGGCGATGTCGCGATTAATCTTTTCCCGAAATCGGAACGCAGCCGCTCGAGCCACGATATCGCGCTGGATATTCGCCGCCGCATTGCGTCGATTGCCGTTCCTGCCGGCACCAGCCTCAAGGTCGTAGAGCCCCCTCCGGGGCCGCCGGTGATGGCGACATTGCTGACAGAGATCTACGGACCCGACGGTGAGACGCGCCGCAAGGTGGCGGCCAGGGTTGAGGCGGCGTTCCGCTCGGTGCCGTTCATCGTCGATGTCGACAATTCCTGGGGACAACCGGCACGCCGGCTGCGTGCCACGATCTCCACCGACGATGCCGAGTTCTTCCATGTCGAGGAAAGCGACGTGTTCGACACCATCGCCATACTCAACGGCGGCCAGACCGTCGGCTATTCACATCGCGGCGGTGGCCGTCAGCCGATTCCGATCCGCATCGAGCGGCCCAAGAGCGAGCGCATGCTTGACGAGCGCTTCCTGACCACGCCCATCCCGGCAAATGTTCTGCCCGGCGACCGCGGCGTGGTCGAACTGGGCGATGTCATCCGGGTTGCCTCGGAGCGCGCTTCCTTTCCGGTGTTCAGGCACAACGGTCGCGCTGCTGAAATGGTGACGGCCGAGCTTGCCGGCAGCTTCGAGGCGCCGCTCTACGGCATGCTAGCTGTCGGCGAGGCGATCGATGCGCAGGCCTGGACGGACCTGCCCAAGCCCACAGTATCCCTGCATGGCCAGCCGGAGGATGAAAGCAAGCCCACGCTGCTATGGGACGGCGAATGGGAAGTCACATGGGTGACCTTCCGCGACATGGGGGCTGCCTTCGGTGTCGCACTGCTCGGTATCTACATCCTTGTTGTCGCCCAGTTCGGCTCGTTCAAGGTACCGCTGGTGATCCTGACGCCGATCCCATTGACCTTCATCGGCATCCTCGGCGGGCATTGGCTGTTCGGCGCGCCGTTCACCGCCACCTCGATGATCGGCTTTATCGCGCTCGCCGGCATCATCGTGCGCAATTCGATCCTGCTGGTCGACTTCATCCGCCACGCCTCGTCCCCTGAAAGGCCGCTGAGCGAGGTTCTGATCGAGGCCGGCGCAATACGGTTCAAGCCGATCTTGCTGACGGCTCTTGCCGCGATGATCGGCGCGGCGGTGATCCTGACCGATCCGATCTTTCAGGGGCTGGCGATTTCGCTTCTATTCGGCCTCGCTTCATCAACCTTGCTGACCGTGCTGGTAATCCCGGCGATCTATCGGGTTTTGAGGACGTGATTACGATGGATCGCGCGCCGCAGCCAAAAGATGACAGACAAGACCTGATCCCGGCCAATCTGTGCAAGCTTCGGGACCGTTGAGTGCAGGCGCTCAATTATGAAAGAACCACGCGTAGCTTGCGGCCCCAGCAGTTCAATGCTGCAGCGTTTCAATGTAACCCGCCAGATTGTGGATACGTTCTGTCGTGACAATCTCGCCGGCACCGGGACCATACATTTTGGCATCCTCCTCAAGGAACTGGCGACCCCAGACGGGCATCTCGCGGTCGCCATGGCTCGGCACCGCATAACGACCGTCGATGGTGGCGAAGACCCTGGGGTAGGGAAAAACACCGCCGTTTTTGTCGGACAGCTGCGTCAGGTTAGCCGGACGCTTCATGAGCACATCGCCAAGGGGACCGTCGCCCTTGCCGTCAGGACCGTGGCAGACCGCGCAGGAGTTCAGATACTCAGCCTCGCCATAACTCATCTCCTGCGCCCAGGACGCGTTGCAGGGCAGACTGACGAGAACGACGGCAATCAGGCGCTTCATGTGAACCTCCACCACTCGAAAGCCTGAAGCTTACCAAATTCGGCAGGCGCATGAGTTGATCCGGGTCAACTGGATCCTCGCCTTAGTCTTTGATTCAGCGCAATGAACGCATCGGGCGGTCCCGTTAAGGTTGTCACCGAAGATTGAATCCTCGCTCAAATTCATGGAGCATTACAATGGCTTTCAAAACGCTGCTTTCTGTTACGGGACCGAACATGGGTGATGATGATCTCAAGCCTGCAACTGACCTCTGCGATGAGATCGGCGCCCACCTTACTGTTCTTGCTGTCGTCATTGCTGCCCCGCCGCCAATCGGCGAGTACGCTGCTATCGTTTCGGACGACTGGTTGAAGGAACGCCAGGCCGATATGAAGTTGTTGGAGAAGCGGACAAACGATATTTCAGCTTTTCTTGCGGGCAGGGGGCTTTCGGCTGATGTTTCCGGCGATTACCCGGAAGCCGGCTGGGCCGATGAAAAAATTGGCCGCCGTGCACGCTATGCCGACATCACAATTATCGGGCCGGAACTGGTGACCGGCGGGGCGTTGAAGAACAAAGTGATCGACGGCGCATTGTTTTTTTCTGGAAAACCACTGCTGCTTGTTCCTCAAAGGACAAACGTCTCCCTGAAACCAAAACGGGTGCTGGTTGCCTGGGATTCGCGCCTTGAAGCGTCCAATGCTGTGCGGGACACGCTTGATATCCTTCGGGGAGCAGACGATGTGCATCTGACCCTTGTCGATCCTGTCGAAGGAGAAATGTATCATGGGGAGGAACCTGGCGCAGATGCCGGGGCTTATCTCGCGCGTCATGGCGTAAAGATAACGATCGACCGCCTGCCGAGCTCAAACCATTCAATCGCGGATGTACTTCGCAGCCACGCCATCGATATCGGCGCTGACCTGATGGTCATGGGCGCTTATGGTCATTCCCGGTTGCGTGAGCGCATCTTCGGCGGCGTTACCAAATCGATGCTTGAGAATCCACCGCTGCCGGTCTTGCTGGCGCGGTGAATCCATCATCGAGCGGCGAATCCAATAGCTATATGGTTTGAGACTTGTCCCTCCTGCACCGAATCGTTTGCCTTCTTTTGTTGATGTGTGGCTTTGTCTTCATCGTCGGTAAGTGGGGAAAGTCGAGGTGCGGAGATTTCAGGGCCTTGGTCATTTTCGACAGCGACAGAGGTCATCGATCTTTAGCCCATTCGACAGCCTGCATCCTTGAGCCGCGATACTCGGCAAGCCTCCATTTAGAATTTTAGGGTTATGCTGACGATTTAAGGGCGCGGCGTAATCGACGAATAATTGCCGCACGGCCGCGTTCGTCGGCGACAGCGTTAACACTTTCAGTGATGTCGATGAGCAGCCTGGACAGGTCATTGTGCCAATCCAGCCGGGCGACTTTTTCCGGATGAAGACGACGTGGCCTGTTGAGGTCGACCTGCCGTGACCCGGTTGGCCCGAGTTCATATGCATCGTCGATCAGGGGGAGAACCACGCTGGCGTCGCGGAACGACGCGTTCGCGAGTCGCATCCTTAGGCCAGCCAACCCAGCTTCCTCTCCATGGGTCAGGAAGATCGTTTGCCGAATTGGAGAGCACTTTTTGACCCAGGACACCAGTTCGCTGGCGTCTGCGTGACCAGAATAAAGATCAAATTGGCCGATATGCGCCTTCACATCTACCTCGTCGCCTTGAATGCGCACACGCGCGGCGCCGTCCAGCAGAATGCGACCGAGCGACCCCTGAGACTGATAGCCCGCGAGCATGACGGTCGCGTTTCTCCTCCAGAGATTGGCCTTGAGATGGTGTCGTATTCTCCCTGCATCGCACATGCCGCTCGCCGCGATGACGATGAAAAATCCAACCAAACGGTTGATCCCCTTGCTCTGCTCCACTGTTTCTGTGAAGCGGATATTTCTGGAGTTCAGCGCTTGCCTCAGGATGTCGCCGTCAACAATGTCACTTGCGTGGCGCTCGAAGATCGCGCTCGCGCGAGTGGCTAGGGGCGAGTCCACGAAGATTGGCGTGGCGGCGGGTATATCGCCGCTCTTGGCGAGCAGAAAGAGATCGACGAGCAATTCTTGCGTCCGCTCGACTGCAAAGGATGGAATGATCAGTGGCCCTGCCGCATTGGCCGCGCGTCGAACTTCCACTCCAAGCAGATTTCGGCGCGCCTCGCGCGTGACTTCGGGGCGATCCCTGTCGCCGTAGGTTGATTCACAGATCAGATAGTCAATGCCAGACGGGGCTTCGGGATCCGTCTGGAAGAGTTTATGGCCCGGGCCGATGTCTCCCGAAAATAGCATGCGCAAAGGCCCGCCTGCTTGGTCGATTTCAACTTCAACCGATGCTGATCCCAATAGGTGCCCGGCATTCCAGAAGCGTGCACGCACGCCATCCGCGATGGTCGTCCAGACAGTATACGCGACTGGACGGAACTGCGTCATGCAGGCCGTCGCATCTTGCATCGTATAGATTGGCGAAACTAGCGGCTTGCCGCGCTGTGCATTTCGACGGTTGAGATTTTCGACCTCCATTTCCTGAATGTGCGCGGAATCCGGCAGCATTACCGAACAAAGATCGATGGTGGCACTCGTCGCGTAGATGGCTCCGTCAAATCCGTGCCTGACGAGTTTCGGCAGCAATCCGCTATGGTCGATATGGGCATGTGTCAGGATAACAGCGTCGATTGAAGCGGGATCGAAGGGAAAGTCGCCATAGTTCAGCGCCTTCTCGGACTTTGATCCCTGGAACAGCCCACAATCGATAAGCAAGCGACGAGTGCCTGTTTCTAACTCGTAGCAGGATCCGGTCACGCCATGGGCAGCTCCATGGAAACGCAGAATAGGCTTCATGTCGTTTTTCCGGTACGTTGCGCCAAAATTCATGACTGGAAGCTATGAGGGGTTTTTAACTGACGCGCTTCATATGCCGAATGCCACTGCTGTAACCGTTCATCGATGATGAACTGCTTTCGTTCCTCCTCATAGACCGGCGTTACGTCGGCTGTCTTGATCCGGGTCAAAAAACGGAGGAATGGGAGCACTCAGAGAGTTGGCCAAAGAAAGAACATCGCTACCCCCAGACTGATGGCGGCTATGGTTGCACTGGCAAACGGAACGAAGAATCGGATCGGACCAGCCAGAAAGGCAATTGCGAGACGTCCAGTGGCGTTGGCGGCGAGCGCGGTGAGCATAGCCATTCCAGCCAGTTCGTGGGTGACGGACTCTCCGATCAATCGAAGCGTACTCAATACCGCCACATCAACGTCGAACATACCAGAAAGCGCTGCAGTAGCCAGCAGACCGCTGCTACCCAACCGATTTGCAACTGCTGCGCTTACCGTTGAGACAATCGCAAACAGGAGAGCGAATAACAGGAGCGGTTCCAACGCAAAGGGATTGCGCGACGGCGTTTCGCTTCCAGAAGCATCGCTGGAACGTGTCAACAAAAGTATTCCGCATGCTGTGAAGCAAAGCGCAGCGGCGAGGGCTGCTGGCGCCATGGGGACAATTGCAGCCGGATCGATGAGCATCACAATCACGCAGACGCGCAGGATCGACACCATTGCCGCCAAAGCCGCCGCGCCAGCCAACGACAAAGGACTGCCGCCGGTTTTTGCAGTCCGCGCCAGTGCAACCGTTACTGCAGTGGAGGATACAACGGCGCCTGCAAGGGCGCTGACCAGCAGTCCCCGCGTATGACCCAGAATGCGTGTCAAAATATAGCCGAGGAACGAGATGGCTGCGGTCAGGACAGTGAAGGACCAGATTTCCCAGGGGTTGAGCCCGCCCCAGGGATCTACAGTACGGTTCGGCAGCAGCGGCAGGATAATTGCGGTCATTACGGCCAGGATCAAAGCCGAGCGCAATTCTATCCAGGTCAGCCGTAGCAGCAGTCCGTGCAGAATCTCCCGGCTTGCAAGTACAGCTGCGAGTGCCGAGCCGCCCGCCGCCGCAGCGCGATAGTCGCCGACAACTGCAAGTGCACCGAGCGCGAAGACAGCAAGCCCGGCCAATACGCTGGTGACGCTGAAGTCCTGATCGTAAGCTGCTTCGCGCGCCTTGTACCACGCGAAGATAGCGGCAAATCCGAGGAAGCCGACTGTGAGCACGGATATTGCGTCGGCGGCCTCGGCGAGCGCGGCGAGGATGCCACCCAGCAGACCGGAAATCCCGTAGGTGCGGATTCCTGCGGTGCGGCTGTGATCCGGTGCATTGCGCTCACGCCATCCGCGTTCAAGCCCGACCAGGAGCCCAATCGCCAGAGCCAACCCGAGGCGAGCAATCAGCGGGTCCATCGGCGTTCAGACTGCAACTGACGGTAGGCGATCGCGTACCCACTTTACGATCTGTCCAGTGACCATCGCTCCTGAAGTGCGTGCTATTTCCTTGCCGCCCTCAAATAGAACCATGGTTGGAATGCTGCGAATGCCAAGTTTCGCCGAGGTGGCCTGTTCGGCATCTGCATCAAGCTTGAGCAAGACGACATAAGGCTCAAGCTGCCGTGCCGCCGCCTGGTAGGCCGGCGCCATCGACAGGCACGGTCCGCACCATGAGGCCCAGACGTCCACCAGCACTGGAAGTGTGCAATGTTCGATCTGGCGGTCAAACATCTTCCCGTCGACCTCGCGCGGATATCCGGAAAAGATCTTATGTCCGCACCGGCCACATTTGGCGCTATTGGCATTTCGGCCACTTGGCAGGCGGTTGGTGCTGCTGCATTTTCCGCAAACGACACGATTATCACGCATCATGATGTCACTCCCTCATCACCGATCGCGATTGCATCTCGCGTACAGTATCGTGGATCGAGGTGCCATGGGATCGTGGATACTCGCCACCCAGCGCGCGCAATGCGTTTAAGATCACCGCCACGTCGATACCTTCCTGCAGCAAAGCGCCTTCAACCGGCGTAATCCACCCAAACGCAGCAGCGAGCATCGCCGCTCCGGAAAGCGCAAGCCCGGCCACGATGCTCTGCCGGGCGATCGACCGCGTCCGCCGAGCAAGTTTGACTGCGTCCGCGACGGGCTGCAGCCGGTTTGCAAGGACAACTACATCCGCAGCCTGACTTGATGCCGTGGCACCGCGTGCGCCCATCGCAATTCCAACGGTCGCGGTCGCCAGAGCAGGCGCATCGTTGATGCCGTCGCCAACCATCATTGTCGGTGCTTGAGTCTTTTCGGCTTCCACGGTCGCAATTTTGTCGGCAGGACTCGCATCTGCAATGAGGTTATCGATATCGAGCGCCGCGGCGATCCGCGAAGCCGTGCTTGCATCGTCACCGGTAAGCATAACGATCCGCGAAAACCCGGACGATCGCAGGTCGCTCAGAGTGGTTCGGGCATCGGCCCTCAAGGCATCGCCGAAGGTGAAGATCGCGGCCAGCCGATTGTCCAACTCCACGAAGACCCGCAGAACCGGTTGCCCCTGAAAGCGCCGCTCGCCAGGTTCGGCCCAGAGCGGGAGAGGACCATCGGCCAGCACCAGGGCGCGCGACCCCGCGCGAACTGACTTGTCGCCGACGGTGCCTTCCAGGCCAGAGCCTCGATACTCCCGGACATTCTTGGGGTTGCAAAGCCCCAGTCCCTTCCTGCGCGCCGCCTGCACGATGTATTCCGCGAGAATGTGGTGCGACGCTTGTTCAAGCGATGCAAGCAGCCGCAAAGCTTCGTTTTGATCCCGTCCCGGGGCGGTCTCGACATCGATAAGGTCGGCGCCGCCATAGGTCAGCGTCCCGGTCTTGTCGAACACTGCCGTTCGTGCCTCGGCCAGCGCCTCCAGAGCTGCGCTGCCTTTCATCAATATGCCCGCCCGCGCGGCACGGGCGACGCCGCTGATGAAAGCGACCGGGGCAGCCAGGATCAAGGGGCAGGGGGTTGCGACGACAAGAACCGCTAGTGCGCGAATAGGATCGCCGGAGAAATACCAGGCCAGTCCAGCAAGAATGAGAGTCGCGGGCAGCATCGCCACAGCAAAGCGGTCGGCCATGCGGATGAATGGCGCTTTTGCAGTCTGTGCGGCAGCAACCATGCCCACGATCGCGGCATATGTGCTTTGTGCGGCAACCGCCGACGCGCGCATGATGAAGGCTTCGCCCGCATTGACGGTGCCGCTGCGAAGCCTGTCGTTTGAAACCCGCCTTTCGGGCAGAGGTTCGCCCGTCACTGCCGACTCATCGATCGAGGCATTGGCATCTACAAGAATGCCGTCGACAGGCACCAGTTCACCGGCGCGAACAAGCAATTCGTCTCCAACCTCGACTTGATCTACGCTGATCGTCTCCAATGTCTCGCCTGATCTGCGGTGGGCCAGGCGAGGCGACCTGTCGGTCAAGGCGGTGAGATCACGCTCTGCGCGGCCGCGCGCGAAATCCTCGAGAACGGTACCGCCGGCATACATGATCGCGACGACGATGCCGGCAAGTGGCTGGCCAAGGGCAAGTGCTGCCACCATCGAGACGAGTGCGATCGCATCGACGCCAAACCGACCCGCCCACAGGTCGCGAAGCATGGAAAGGGCCAGGACGATAACGACCGGTATCGTCGCTGCCGTCCAAATGAGGGATGGCCGCATGACGCTGAAGCCAGCGTATTGAACTACCAGCCCCGCCGCGAGTCCCGCGGTCGCGATGGTCAGCAATATTCTTCGTAGCGCCGTTTCGTTCACGCCGTGCCTCGCCTGCGCCCAGGTGACCACTGGGCGAACAAATCCAGCGTCAGGATCGAGGCTGGAAATTGAGGCGTAGTAGATTGCGAGAGGAAGCGCTTTGATTCACCGCAAGGATCGACGTGGAACTCCAGTGAGATCGAAGTCTTAGCGGATGGCGCTACTCCGCCGCAGGCCTTCCGATCCCCTCAACGCTCGACCTTGGCCGAGTCCGATCTCGTCGAAAAACTTTGCGTCGTGGGAATTCACCTGACTGCCAAATCCAGTATGCTCGTAACGACGTCTTTAGGTTTCCGCGCCGCATTGAGCCTGTGCCAGTCGATCCCCTCCACATGCCTTTGAAGCTGTTTTGACAGAATGTCGATGGTCGCGTCTGAAGGTCCGCCCTTGCGCTCCTCCACCCGTTGCCAGAGAACGGCCGGATCGGCCTCAAGCCAGATGCCGAGAAATGGCAGCGCGCGGTCGTTGGCTTCTTTCTCGATGCTTTCCCTATGCGCTCTCTTGTTGAAGACGGCATCGGCGATGACGACTCCAGCCTGCGATAGGATGAGCCCGGCGCGCCATGCCATCTCGCGATAAACCTTTTCGGAAATCTCCGTTCGGTAGGCCTTATCGGGGAGACGGGTTTCGGGCGACACGCCGTGCAGGGTCTTGCGAATGCGGTCGCTCTCCACAATCCGTGCTCCGGGCGGTGCGCCGACATGCGCGGCCAGCGCTTCGGCAATGGTTGTCTTTCCTGTGCCGCTCAGGCCGCCGATCGCTATGAGGCGGGAAGGGTGCTTGCGAAGCAGCAGCTTTGCAAGATCGAAATAGGATCTGGCTTCCGCGGCGAGACGCTCGGATGCGCCGTCTGCCTCCTCGACCTGTGTCGCGATGACGTGTGCCCGCACCGCTGCCCGCAGTGCCATGAAAAAGGGCAGCAGCGCGAAACCGTCTTCGTCGTCGGCCTCGTCGAGATAACGGTTCATGGCCAGATTGGCGAGTTCGAACAGGCCGCGATGCCACAGGTCCATGAGCAGGAAGGCAAGATCGTACAGCACATCGATTGTCGCGATCTGATCGTTGAATTCGATGCAGTCGAACAGGCGCGGTTCGCCGCCGAGAAGACAGATATTGCGCAGATGCAGATCGCCGTGGCCGCGGCGAACCTTTCCTGCGATCTCGCGTCTGTCGAGCAACGCTGCATGGTGAGCCAAGGCTTCGCGGAAGGATCCGTCGAAAGCGGCAACCTCCTCGACATTGAACACATGGCTGGTCGCAAACCCTGCCTTGTTGATGTCGAGCACACCTGCCAGGTTCACGGCACCGCTGCTGGCATGGACAATCGGAGCAGTGCGATGGAACTGCGCAACCATGCGGGCCGTGTCTGTGATCAGATGGGGCGTAAGCGTGCGGTCGAGAGCCATTCGGTCGAGCAGGGCGGATTGGTCAAACCGGCTCATCTCGACAACGGCGTCGATCAACCTGCCTCCTCCGTCAAGGATGGGCCGGCCGTCAGCCTCCCGCGTGATGCGGCGGACGCCAAGATAGAGCCCCGGCGCAGTTCCCGAATTGAGCTCGACTTCTTTAAGGCAGGCCGAAAGGCGCAATTCCGGCGTCGAAAAATCTGCATATGGCAGCTTTACCGCGCGTTTCATTTTGTAGGCGCGGTTGCCTGCAAGGAAAATCCGCGAGATATGTGTTTCGATCACCTCGATCGAGCCAGGGACTCGATGGGTGGCAGGGGTTGCCAACAGGTCAATCGTGGCCTGCTGGTCTTCGACCATCATGGCACACCGAGGGCCAGCATTGGCAGCGTGCTTGCGAACGCCAGTTTTCATATGAACGCCAACCGATAAGTCATTTATAAATGTTACTCTGCCCGGCAGCAGAATCGTTGATCGGGATCAATCCTAAGCGAGATTCAGAGGTATTCCGCCTAATCCTGGGCCTCGCGCCCGGAAAGAGACTCGATGATAATGCGATAGAAAAGATGGTCGGAGTGATCTGACACAGGGCGCGGCGCGGGTTTCAGAGCACCAGGCTCCCACCAGTTCGCATATTTGCTCAGGAGCGTCCATGCGTGGTCGCGTTCGACCTTGTGGCCTATCCGGTCAGGCAACTCTTCGAAGCGTCCGTCAACAACGACACTTTTCCACTCCCTTGCCTGCCCTTGCTGCTCGACCACCGCTGAAACCAGCGGATTGGCCCGCATCCAATCGATCTTTTTGCCGGGCATGGAAAAGGCATAGAGGTGATTGTCCGCATATGCGAAGTGGATCGGCACAACATAGGGTCGACCATCTTTTACGCAAGCGATGCGGGCAAGGCGGTTTGCGATCAACAACTTTATGCACTCGGAGTTGCTCAGCGGTCGGATTTGCATTGTTTTGCTTCCCATTCACACTTGCAGTAGTTGCCAATCGTTGCAGGCCATCTTGCGAGTGGCGGGCAGTTCAACCCGCCTGACCCGCCAGCGCAGACTTGCTGCGTCGGCGGGGCACAGAGATACGCTTAGGCTGCCTTAACGGTTATCTTTTTTTCAGACTGCTGCGCTGCTGGCGACTTAGGCAGTTTTACCTTAAGCACGCCCTTAGCAAAGTTTGCTTCGATCTTGTCGGCGTCCACGCCTTCGGGCACTTGGAAGGAACGCTGGAAAGAGCCGTAGTGGCGCTCAGACAGATAGTAGTCCTTCTCCTTTTCTTCAGACTCCTCCTTCTTTTCCCCCTTGATCGTCAAGGTGTGATTGGCGAGCTTGATTTCGACATCTTTCTCGTCGATGCCCGGCAATTCGGCCGTGATCTCGTATTCCTTTTCCTTTTCCACAAGGTCCATAGCCGGCGCGACCGGCCAAACGGCGTGTGTCAGCCCGGGCAATTCCACACCGAATAGCGAACGCGTCGACGGAATGCGCCGTTCAAGCGGATGCAAGTTATCAAACAGGCGATCGATCTCGCGGCGCAGACTTTCGAATGGCGACCAGTCGCCAGATCGTGCGAGCATAGTATCTTTCGCTGTCTTCACAGGAAGTTTGGTGGCGGATTCGGCCATGACGTATCTCCCCTTGCGGAACGTTGTTGAACATTGATAGGTGCCAGTCGCTTAAGTCTATCGCCGGTATTCCTGGCTTGGCTCGATGCGGCACGTGCAATCATTCATCATCGGCCGCGCGGTTCCTTGATGCGGATCAAAGTTCGTTCATTTTGTAGCTGGCAGGTGCTGTGAACTGAACAGCTGTAGACTGGAGAGGGCGGCCGCCCGGTTGATCGGACCGCGCAAATGGTCAGCATGGATGCGCTGGCCGAACCGTCGCCAGAGTGTGCCGCGCAATCATCGTTTCCTCGTCGGTCGCAATGACACGGACCGCGACGCGGCTTGCGGGCGTGCTGATAACCGCTGCACCGCGCTCGTTTGCGTCCTGATCGAGCATGACACCAAGCCATCCCAGGTTTGCACAGATGGCAGCTCTGACCGGAGGCGCGTGTTCTCCTATGCCGCCGGTGAAGACGATGCCGTCCAGCCCGCCAAGCGAACTCGTCAGTGCGCCCGCCTCACGCGCGATACGGTAAGCGAAAAGTTCGACGGCTTCGGCGGCGCGCGGATCGTGGCTTTCGAGCAGCGTGCGCATGTCGCTGGCAATGCCGCCCGAAACACCGAGCAGGCCGGAGCGCCGGTAGAGCAGATCTTCCACCGCGCCGACGGTCATGCCGCGCTCCTGCAGCAGGTAGAGGATAACACCCGGATCGAGATTGCCGGGCCGCGTGCCCATCATCAATCCATCCAGCGCGCTGAAACCCATGGTGGTATCTATGCTCTTTCCCTGGCTGAGCGCACAAAGGCTGGCTCCATTGCCGAGATGGGCGACGATGACACGGCCGCCGGCGAGGCCGGGAGCGATCTCATGCAGATGGCCGGCGATATACTCATAGGACAATCCATGAAAGCCGTAGCGACGAACGCCCATGGCTTCATACTCGCGAGGCAGGGCAAAGCGGCTGGCTACCGTCGGCATGGTGTGATGAAAGGCCGTATCGAAACAGGCGACCTGCGGCAGGTTAGGTCGTGCAGCAGCGATTGCCCGGATGGGAGCCACATTCTGCGGCTCGTGGAGCGGGGCCAACGGTGTTAGCCGGTCGAGCGCGGCGAGGAGACTCGGTGTGACCAGTTCGGGCGCTGCATAGTCGGCGCCGCCATGCACCACCCGGTGGCCCACTGCCATCAGTTTGTCCTGGCCGAGACGGGCCTCGGTCCAGTCGATGACCTCTTTGAGCAGGGTTTGGAAATCGCCTGCGGCTTCCGGCCAACGCGTGTCGGCGAGCAGGACGCCCTTTGCGTCCCGTGCCGTGAAATGCGAATGCGTGGCGATCTCCTCGATCTCGCCGCGCAGGGCAAGGTCGAGCCGGGTTGCGGTGCTTGTTTCAAACAGCGCAAGCTTCAGGCTCGAGGAACCGGCATTCAGCGTCAGGATCGCATCGGCCATCGCCTTGATCTCCACGAACTCTTTTTTGCACATCCAGTTGATGCACCGACTTGATGGAAATCAAGGCGAGAACAATCGGTTTGACCGATTCAATCCAGAAGGGAGCGGTGATTTTCCCGTCCGCTGTCCTATTTCTCCAGGACAGCCCAAGCAGGTAGCTCACCGCCTCGCAACGGAGTACGCCTATGACTACCGCCGAGAAGCACGCACCCGCCAAGGTTTCGCAGCCATTGTCTACCGAGGAGGCGCGACTGATCAACGCCTGGTGGCGAGCGGCGAACTATCTCTCCGTCGGCCAGATTTATCTGCTCGACAATCCGCTTTTGCGCGAGCCGCTGATCAAACAGCATGTCAAGCCGCGCCTGCTCGGCCATTGGGGCACCACGCCCGGTCTCAATTTCATCTACGTTCATCTCAACCGCATCATCCGTGAACAGGACGCCAGCGTGCTGTTCATCGCCGGGCCCGGACATGGTGCGCCGGGTGTCGTCGCGAGCACCTGGCTCGAAGGCACCTATAGCGAGCTATACCCGGATATTTCGCGCGACGGTGCCGGGATGTGCCGGCTGTTCCGTCAATTTTCGTTCCCGGGAGGCATCCCCAGTCACGCGGCGCCGGAAACACCCGGTTCCATTCACGAGGGTGGAGAGCTCGGTTATTCCTTGAGCCACGCCTTCGGCGCGGTGTTCGACAATCCGGACCTCATTGCCGCCTGCGTGGTCGGCGACGGTGAGGCCGAAACCGGTCCGCTGGCCACCTCCTGGCACGGCAACAAGTTCCTGAACCCGGTGAGCGATGGCGCCGTCCTGCCATTCCTGCATCTCAACGGCTATAAGATCGCCAATCCCACGGTGCTTGCCCGCATTCCGCATGAAGAGTTGGAGGCACTGTTTCGCGGCTATGGCTACGCACCGATCTTCGTTGAAGGGGATGAGCCTTATGCGATGCATCAGAAGATGGCGGCAGCCTTGGATACCGCCTTTGCCTCGATCCGCGCTATTCAGCATAAGGCTCGCAATGGTGGCAAAGTCGAGCGCCCGATCTGGCCGATGATCGTGCTGAGATCGCCCAAGGGCTGGACCGGACCCAAAACCGTGGACGGCAAGAAGGCCGAAGGGTTCTGGCGCTCGCATCAGGTGCCGTTCACCATGGACAAGCCGGAGCACCTCGGTCTGCTTGAAGAATGGCTGCACAGCTATAAGCCGGAAGAACTGTTCGACGAGGTCGGCCGGGTGAAACGCGAAATTGCCGCGCTGGCACCCATTGGCAACAAGCGAATGAGCGCCACCCCCCACGCAAATGGCGGCACGCTGATGCGGCCGTTGAGATTGCCGGATTTCAAGGACTACGCTGTCGCGGTGAAGCAGCCGGGCGGCGCAGACGCTGAATCGACCCAGGTTGCGGGCAAATTCCTGCGCGATGTCATGCGCCATAACGCAGAGGCTCGTAATTTTAGGGTATTCGGCCCTGATGAGACCGCATCCAACCGTCTCCAGAACCTTTTCGAAGTCACTAACCGGGCCTGGGATGCCGAAACGCTGTCTTATGACGATCATCTCGCGCCGGATGGCAGAGTGATGGAGATTCTCAGCGAACATACCTGCCAAGGCTGGTTGGAAGGCTATCTGCTTACCGGCCGGCACGGCTTCTTCTCCTGCTACGAAGCGTTCATCCATATCGTGGACTCAATGTTCAACCAGCATGCCAAATGGTTGAAGACCTCGAAGGAGGTCGCCTGGCGGCGGCCTATCGCCTCTCTGAACTATCTGCTTACTTCTCATGTCTGGCGGCAGGACCACAACGGTTTCAGCCATCAGGATCCGGGCTTCGTAGACCATGTCGTCAACAAGAAGGCCGATATTGTCCGCGTCTATTTCCCGCCGGACGCCAACACCTTGCTCTATGTCACCGATCACTGCCTGCGCAGCTGGAACCGCGTCAACGTCATCGTCGCCGGCAAGCAGCCGCAGCCGCAATGGCTGACGATGGACGAGGCGGTCAAACATTGCTCGGCAGGTATCGGCATATGGGAATGGGCGAGCAACGATCGCGGCGGCGAACCGGATGTCGTGATGGCCTGTTGCGGCGACGTGCCCACGCTGGAGACCTTGGCCGCTGTCGACCTCATCCATCAGTACATTCCAGACCTCAAGGTCCGCGTCATCAACATTGTGGATCTGATGACGCTGCAAACGAAGACCGAGCACCCGCACGGTCTTTCCGACAAGGATTTCGATGCGTTGTTCACCACGGACAAACCCGTGATCTTCGCCTATCACGGCTATCCCTGGTTGATCCATCGGCTCGCCTACAAACGCACGAACCACGAAAACATACACGTGCGCGGCTTCAAGGAAGAAGGTTCGACCACGACGCCATTCGACATGGTGGTGCGCAACGATCTTGACCGTTTCCATCTAGTGACTGACGTCATCGACAGGGTGCCCCGGCTGGGCCCGGCAGCCGTTTATGTGAAGCAGGCCATGCGCGACAGGCTGACGGAGCACTATCACTATATCCGCGCGAATGGAGCGGACATGCCAATGGTGGCTGACTGGCGCTGGCCCGGCAGGCAATGAAATGGCATTCCGCCGCTATCGTCATGGAAAGGGAAAGATATGATTCTGGAAAATGGTACCATTGTTGCCGTCATTGACGGCGAAGCGATGCGGCTTTTTCGCAATCGCGGGCACGAGCCGCATGTCGATCTGATTGGCCTGCCGGACCCCGACCTTGGCGTGGGCAATACGGGATCGGGATCGCGTCATCGCAGCAGTTCCGCAAATCCTGACACTCGACGTATCAAGGAAGACGATTTTGCAGCAGCCGCAGCCGGCTATCTGAACAAAGAAGCGCTCGCAGGTAGAATCGAACGGCTCCTCATCGTTGCCGATCCGCGTACACTGGGTGAGTTGCGCAAGCATTTTCACGATACGCTTGCTGCGAAGCTGACTGGTGAGATCGCCAAGGATCTGACGGCGCATTCCGCCGAGGCAATACAGGCGGCGATAGCAGATGCTTGAAATTTCTCGAGGCTGCGCGTGCCGAGCAGCCAACAGTTCGTCAATGCTAAAGGTTCACCGTAACCGCTGTTTTGTCCCCTCGTTGACCCGCAGGCCTACCTGACCGCCACGCTCTCCGCCATCGTCAACGGCTACAAGCAGAGCCGGATCGATGAGCTTCTGCCTTGGAATTATCTGCTTGAGTAACGCGTGCACAAAAATCGCAGTTTTGCCGAAGCAGACAAATCTTCGTTCAGAGCATCAAAGCTTGACCAGTTGCTTGCCAAAGTTCTCTCCCTTCAACATCCGAACGAAAGCGTGGGGCGCGGTCTCAATCCCTTCCGCAACATCTTCCCGTGTCTGCAGCAGTCCCTGTCTGTACCATAACAGCAGATCGGCAATCGCGGTTTCGTATTCTCCCTCGTGGTCGTCGAGCAAGAACCCTTCTATCCGCGCACGGGTGATCAGCGTCCTTCTGAGATGCCTGAGACCGATATCGGGCTGGTCAAACCGGTCGGCCAAGGCAATAGTCCCGACGACCACCACCCTGCCAAAGGTGTTGAGGTTCAGCATGGCTGCATCGTGAATTGGCCCGGCGGTGTTATCGATAAAGACATCGACGCCGTTAGGGCATGCGGTGGCGACATCTGCCACGAGATCAGCCGAGCTCCGATGATTGACGCCGGTCCGGTAGCCAAGCTCCCTGCACCACTCCAGCTTCTCGTCCGAACCCACGACAGCGACCGGGTCGAACCCCTTGATCCGCGCGATCTGGCCCGCAATCTGTCCCACCGCTCCTGAAGCGGCAGAGATCAACACCGTATCCCCCACCTTCGGAGTTGCGGTCTTGAGGAGAGCAAAGTAGGCGGTGAGACCAGGCATGCCGAGATAGCTCAGCGCGGATTGAATCGGAGCGTCCGTAGTTGTCACTGGCTTGGCTGATGCGGCCGGGATAACGCTAAACGGTTGCCAACCAAAATAGTCGCTCATCACGACGTCCCCTGGCTTGAAGTCTGGAGACTGAGACGCAACGACCTCGCCGATTCCGCCCCCGCGCATCAGATCGCCAAGCTTAAAGCCAGTCGCGTAATTCTTCGCTGGACTGATCCGACCCCGCATATAGGGATCGACGGAGAGCCACAAAGTTTTCACCAGCAGCTCACCATCCGCCGCCTCAGGAATTGAACGGTCCTCTTGGCTCCAGTTCTCCACGGAAGGCATTGCGGAAGGGTAGCTCCGAAGTATCCAGCTAGGATTCGTGGACATGTCCATCTCCTCAAATTGAGCGTTCGCCGTATTGATGCATGAATCCGATTTCCGTGTTAATGGCGCTGGGTGAGAGACATTATTTTGAATTTTGGAAGAATGCCGAATGGATATGATTGAGGCCATGAAGGTGGCCGTGGCAGTCGCACGGCATAATAGCTTCTCTTCTGCGAGCCGGGATTTGCGCCTTTCCCCTGCCTCGGTGAGCCGCATTGTAGCGGACCTGGAGGCCGATCTCGGCGTACGTCTCTTCAACCGCACCACCAGGCAGATCAATCTGACGGATGCCGGGATGGAGTTCGTGCAAAAGAGCACCTGCCTCCTGGAGGAGCTTGATCTGATGCGGAGCGCGGTACGCGAACGCCACGAAACCCCTCGCGGCCAGCTCCACGTCTCCTGCGTAACGGCCTTTGGCAATGAGTGCCTAGCACCAGCGGTTTCTGAGTTCGTGCGACGGTTCCCGCAGCTCAATGTCTCAATCGATCTTGGCAATCGGTTGGTCGATCTCATTGGAGAGCACTTCGATGTCGCCATCCGGGTAGGGCCGTTGAACGATTCATCCCTGATTGCGCAGAGGATCTTCGGGCAGAGGATCGTGTTCGTCGCCACGCCCCAGTTTTGCGAGCAATATGGGACACCCAGGACCTTGGACGAGATCAAAGCTTGCCCATCCGTTACTCAGGTCAGCGGGGAATGGGGGCGCGTTCATAGGTTTTCGCATCAAGGAAAGGTCATTGACTTCGAAGTGCCGCAGCATCTGACAATGAACTCAGCGCGAGCGGTGAGAAACGCCTGCCTAGCGGGAGGGGGCTACTCTCTTTTGGGCGATTTCATGGTCGCCAAGGATATAGCGGAGAACCGCCTCGTGCGGCTGCTGCCGGAATATGAACCTATCGAGCAACCGATCTTCGCCTTCTATGCTCAGCGACGTCACACCCCACGTAAAGTCAGGGTGTTTATCGACTATTTGGCCGAGGTATTCAGTGGCAAGAATATCACGTGAGATCTCGTGACATCTCTTTTCGGGGACACAATCGCCATTCCTAGCAGGCTGCTTTTCTCCGCACCCAGTCAAAAGGATTCTTGTCTAGGTGCCGATGGCACACCGCTCTGATGTCCGTTGTCAATGCTTTAGGCATGGGGAAGCTACCGCTCTCGCGAACGGGCCTGCCGTGATGATCGCGCATGGGTGGAGGCGGAACTCAAGGACGTCGGTGATCAAGCTCTGATGCGCGGGTTGGCTACCGCATTCCCGATTGTGCGTCCGGGGCTGTTCCTATCTTACTGCGGGCGTCGGTCGATGCCGGCCACAAAGCGGTGACGGATATTCCCCTGCCGTTGTCCCGCCTCCGCCCATGCGCGAGGTGCTTTCGCTGCAGCGACCTATGTTCTGATCGCCTGTGCCTCCCTTGCAACAGCCCACATGAAGCCGGCCAGTTCACGGGCAATTGCAGTGCAAACCACCGTCGTTCGTTTTCCCCGTGCAGCCAGCAAGCGATATCGAGCCGTCAATCGGCTCTGAGCTTTCCACGCGATTTCTCGCACTCTCGGCGGGGCTTCCTCCAAGCGGTACAGCTTCCTTACGCCCAGCTTCGGCGGATGGCGATACGTCCACGCACTCTCAACAAGCATGTGTCGAACTCGACCATTGCCAGCCTTCGTTATTGCGCCTCGTCTTACGGTCTCGCCCGTGGATCTCTCGCCAGGAACGAGACCGAGATAGCCCATCAATTGGCGTGGGCTTTCAAATCGGGTCACGTCACCGATTTCCGTGGCGAAGGTGACGGAGACAATTAGATCGACACCTCGCAGGGTCTGCAGCGCTCGAACGACCGGGGCGAGAGACCAGTTCGGCACGAACTCCTCGATCACTTTCTCCAGTCGTTCGGCACGCTCCTTCGAAGTGCGCACGGCCTCGACCATTTCCTGCAGTGCGATCTGATGTGCCGGATGATCAAACTGCTGCTCCTGCAGCCAGCGTAGATACCGCATCGTCCAGCCTTTCGAGCATGAAGGCGCTTACCTGTTGCCGATGGACCCGCAATGTCTCAACGGCGGCAGAGCGGGCGCGAACGAGATCTCGCATAGCTTCATGACCTTCGTCGGGAACCCACACCGGCGTGAGCTCGCCGGCCCTCAATAGCCGGGCGAGCGCAAGCGCGTCTCGACGGTTCGTCTTCACCCGGTCGCCAGGCTTCCTCGGGATCAGCGACGGAGCGACAACCATGCAGTCATGGCCAAGCGACTTGATGAGCCGGTGAAGGCCGTAACCGGTGGGGCCGGCCTCGTAGCAGAAATGCACGTGATCAAACTTCGCGACTATTCGCTGAATAATGCGGCGCGTGCTGGCATCCGATGCATCAACCTCGCCGAAATAGCGGATATCTCCGTCCCGGCCGGATTCAGCAATCGCAATCGCATTCTTCAGCTTGGCAACATCGATTCCGACAAAAGCTTCTCTATAATCTGCCACGGCTCGTCCTCCTGTCGTGAGGATCGGCTCGGCCTATCCGAGCAACCCTCGGAAGACCAGTGTAGGGCGAGCCACCTCAGGCACGAAGAAGGACATACGGTCTTACGGTTCACCGATCGATCTCTGCCAGTTCAAATGGCGGCCGCATTAAGCAGCCTTGATCCACATCAACGTCGGCAGCGTGCAGTCACGGTATACGGGCGAAAAATGTTCAACGGAGAGAAACAATATGCCCGTCGAGAGTCTTCTGACCGTTCTTGCTGTCATGGCAGCCTTTGGGGTCTTCATGATCGTACTCGCTTATGCGAGCTACATGGAGAATCGTTTCATCGGCGGTCGACCGTCTCTTTGAAAGGAGGAAATGTGAATCTCCCGCCGGTATTCGGACAAGGGAAACCTTATCGTTCTGATATCGACTATCGGCATCGTCCTGGCTCGCTGAAGCAAAGGTGTCCGCTCGGACGATCATATCTTTCAAATACGGAAACAGGTGGCGATCCAGATCGCCACCTGTCAATCAAACCATTCGGAGCTTGAGCTAGGCCGCCATGTTGCGGAGTGCGTGCAGCTTCAAGATTTCGACACTGCGCAGGCTCGCCAACTTAACGACGCCTGTTTGCTTGAGCTTCGAGAAGACGCGTGACACCGTTTCGACAGTCAGCCCCAGATAGTCGCCGATATCGGCGCGCGACATCGGCAGTTCCACCTGCTTCAATCCTCCCTGGCGCTCGGCCATGTCGGTGAGGAAGGCGGCGATACGTTCGATTGCATTCTGCCGCCCCAGCACAAGGAGATGTTCCTGCGCCCTCACCAGACCCTTAAGCGCCATCGGCAACAGTTCGCCGGACAGATCATTGCCAATGGAGGTGCGCAAAGCGCGGACGCCTGTGGAGCAGATGGCTTCGGCAAAGAAATGATGTGTGTCATCGGCTTCGAAACCAAACGTCTCGTCCGCCAGATGGAAAGCGGAAATCTGGCGACGCCCGTCAGCGAGCAGGCGGTACACCCGCACCGCGCCGAATTCGACTCGGTAGAGGCCGCCGCATTTCTCGCCCTGTGCGTAGATTTCAGCGCCGGCAGGAAAGAAGCTTAGCGGCTGTCCGCTCGGAATTGGCCGGACCGGCAAGTCAACGGAGTCTGGCAGCCACGCATTTGGTGAGTGAAAGGAAGTCTCCGACGTTTCAAGAAAGGCCATGACCATCTCCAATTCATGCTGATGAGATAGTAATCGCGCATTTTTATGTGGCCCGAAATTCGGTTATGTCCGTAAGGGAAAACACGTAGCTTGAGATCGTCCACCACCAATAGAGATACCGCGAATAGCTTCGATCAGGGGATTTCCGAGGAAGGGTTTGGTCAGGACGATCGTCAGGGGTAGGCTTGGCACCGCTTGAATCCTGCCCTGGAGGAGAACCACAGGCTTTCCGAAATGGAGGAAGTCCTGCGCGACCATCCGCCAATCCTCGACCGCAGCATCATCGATGACCGCGCAATCAGCCTCCTCCGCTCGCGGTGATGCAAGGGCTTTGGAAATGCTGGCGTGTGACTCAACAGCGAAGCCTTCTGATTCGAGCGAAAATTCCAGAGAGCGCCGGAAATCCTTGTCCGGAGCGACAACGATAACAAGAACGCCTGCGGTCAAGAGGGTGCTCCCTGGCAACCCAATCCGGTTTCGGAACGAGGTGTTGGAATAACTGCCATTTGTGCAGATTTTCAGCATTGCGCCAGATCAATGCTGCTTGTCAGGCGTCTACGATTCCAGCAGCCAGTGTCATGCGGACCAACTCAGGCAGGTTTTTGGCCTGCATTTTGGCCATAACATTCGCGCGATGGACCTCGACCGTGCGCGGACTGATGTCGAGATCATAGGCGATTGTTTTGTTAGGCAGGCCTGCGACAACAGCGGACAGCACCTGTCGCTCCCGTTCCGTTAGCTGATCCAGGCGCGATCGGATGGCTGCCGTGTCATCCGGCGCTGACGGCGTTCCGACGATCCGCTCGGCAGCGCGTTTGATCGCATCGATCAGGAGTTCGTCCTCAAACGGTTTCTCGATGAAGTCGAGGGCGCCAGCCTTCATCGCAGCGACCGCCATGGGGACATCGCCATGTCCGGTAATAACAATGGCCGGCATCATCGCGTTCGCGGCGTTGAGTTTGATCAGCAGATCGACGCCGCTCATATCCGGCATCCTGAGATCCGTTATCAGGATGCCGGGTTTCAGGCCGGGCGCTGCAGCCTGAAAACTGGACGCGGACCCGTGCACCCGCACCGTAAACCCCGCCATTGTCAGCAGGAACGCAAGTGACTTGCGGACAGGCTCCTCGTCATCGACAATGTGAACGACATAGTCATCAATCTGCATGCATGGTCTCTTTCGTGGCGGTGTGCTGTGCTTCCGGTTCCAGTGAGGGCAGGGAGAACCGGAATGTTGCACCGTGTTCTGAATTGCGGCTAGCAGACAATTCGCCGCCATGCGCTTCCACTATGCGACGGGAGATAGATAATCCTATCCCCATGCCGCCTGGCTTGCTGGTTACGAAAGGCTGGAATAGCCGCGCGGCGATTTCCTCGGAGATGCCCGGCCCCGTGTCCGAAACTTCGATGATCACCGAGCTATCGTCCGAAGAGGTGCGTATGACCAATTCGCGGCGTTCGCTGTCGCGCATAGCCTCCATGGCGTTGCGCATGAGATTGATCAGCACCTGTTGAATCTGCACGCTGTCCACCATGACGGTGGCTGCTCCGGGCGAAAAGTCAAAGATGGAGCGCACGCCCCGTTCGCGCGAACCAACGAGTGCCAGTGCGCCAGCCTCCTCTATCAGCTTTCGGATATCTACCGGCCCTTTTTCGGTTTCCCCTCGTGTCACGAACTCCCGAAGGTGCCGGATGATGCCGCCGGCACGCAAGGACTGTTGGGCGGTTTCCTCGAGCGCTTCTTTCATGCGAACCGCAACTGCATCGTCCATATCACGCAGCAGTCGAACGCAGCCTTGCGAGTAGTTGGCGATGGCAGCGAGTGGCTGGTTGAGTTCATGGGCGAGGGTAGAAGCCATTTCGCCCAGTTCGTTGAGGCGCGCCAAACGGGCCAACTCGGCCTGGATCTCCTGCAGGCGAGCTGCCGATTCCTCGCGCTCCGTGAGATCGCGGATAAATCCCGTAAAGAACGTCTTGCCACCGGATTTCATCTCGCCAACGGCGAGCTTCATGGGAAAGGTGGAGCCATCCTTTCTACGCCCGACCACCACGCGATCCACACCGATTATTCGCTTCTCGCCGGTTGTGAGGTATCTTTGGATGTAGCCGTCATGTTCGCGGTGATAGGGTTCGGGCATAAGAATGTGGACGTTTTTGCCCACGACCTCAGCTTCCGTATACCCAAACTGGCGGACAGCGGCAGCATTAAAGGAGACGATCGATCCGCTAGGCTCAATCACCACCGTGGCATCTATCACCGTATCGAGTATGGAGCTTAGATGCGCCTCGCGCGCGTTCAGCGCTTCCTCCGTCCTGTCGATCGCGCGGCGCGCGTGATGCAGCATTTCGCCCATCCAGGCGATGGCTAGTCCGACGATGGCGAAGATTACTGGCTGTGTCCACGCGGTGGGCTCGATCCCCCCAGTATAGATTGCGGCCGGAACGGATAGTGCAGCCGCAAAAATGCCGGGGCCAATGCCTCCAACTATCGATGCAACGAGAATAGCCGGGACGAACAGGATGAAGATGGCAGTGCCTTCAAGCACGTCCTGCAATGCCAGTCGAATGGCGAAAACCAGTGCAACCACAACGAAAGCGATGAAATAGCCGGCGAATCCCTCGAAGCGACGGGAAACGGCCATCTGGAGCAAACGTCCCTGAAGTCCCGCTATGTCTCTGGCTGGCATCGGGATTCCTCAAGTCTGCAAAGCAACGTGGCGCATCTCGCCGACCACCCGAAACATCAGCCACGAGCCTGATTGGCGGAAACAGCCCAAGAATTCCTGATCGAAATAAAGGTTACATCAGCGAACAAGCAAAAGGAAGTAGCGCGATTTTTGGGAGAACGGTTGAGATCATAGGCGCATTTTTGCATCGTCAGCGCGAAATTATTGCTCTGCCTGCAGCGGGCATCTCGCCTGGATCAGCTAGTCCTCCAGTCCCGCCGGCCCATTCCAGAATCCTCGCATACTGGATCTCTGTCTGCGAATAGGTTCGGTAGAAGTCCAGCATATCCCCCATCGGATCCGATAGACGCTGAAACCCAGAAATAAAGGCGACGACAGTTCCGATCGTCGTCTGGTCTCTAATAACAAGGTATCCGCCCACGATCAGGACTGCCAGCGAGCCGAGCGAGTTCGCAATGTTGAGAAGTATCTTCAATCCGAACTTCAGCAGATATGCTTCCATGCGGTTCCGGAAAATTGTCGCAATCGTCTGCGAAGCAGCATGCAGCATTTCCGACGAGCTGGAGGAATTATCGACGGCCTGGTCGCCGAGCTTCCTTACCAGCTTCACCTGCCGCTCCACCAGAGCATTGAGCCTCCTTTGCAGATACCTCGCCATAACAAATTGTGGGATCAGCGTGATGGCGCTGAAGAACGCAATGGTGGACTGCACATAGACGATGTAAGAAAAGACGACGATCATCATGCTGGCATTGACGACGAACCCAGAAATGCTAGTGCCGACAAATCCGCCGATTCCGTCGATCTCATTGCCTATGACGTTGGCGGTCTGACCGCTCGTGGCGTCCGAGTGTCCAAGCTTTCCGGCAGCCACGACAGCAAGCTGTCACGTGCGGCTTTGACGGCGCTTTCTCCGACCCAGCCCTGATAGATCATCAGGACGTATTTCACCCCGGAATACAGGATCAATACGCTCAGATAGAGTGCGCCGAGCAGCAAGAGCGTCCTGACATCCCTGTTGGCAACCGCCACGTCGATTATACGGCGCTGCAGCTCTATCGGAACGAAGTTGAGTAGCGTCACGCAGATGGCAACGCCCCGACATACAGTTGGTGCATGCCGCTGGAGGCCCATATGAACCGATGAAACGTATCGCCGGTGCGAAGGGCTCCATCGGACACCAGAGGTTTGATTTTTTGTGCGACCAGCGTGAGGAGATGCATTTCAGGGACTCATCCAAGGTAGCTTCTGGCCAGCCGAAGAGCGTCTCATGTGCCGGGCTAATGCCGATAGAGCGGCGGGGGCATGGCGCGCCACGTCATCGACTTCTAGGCGGGTACGGTCAGCGCCTTGATCGGGGTCAAATATTTCGGCGTTTCCTTGCGTGGCGGCGCTCGCGGGCAAAGAACCAATATTTGGTTGCCATGCGCCTGTCGCCGCGCGCCAGTATCACGCTCATGATGGCAGGCAGCGGCTCTGGCGTGTGCCTGACCGCAAGCGCCAGCGAGAACGGCAGGGAGTCGATAAGCGGCCGATGAAATAGAAGCTTGGCGGCCAATTCGAGAATGACGATCAGGATGAGGATCAGCACAAGCGGGCTGCGGAGCTGCCGTGCGAATGCGCTTATCGCGGAGGCGCTGGCCTTTTGGCCAATCAAATTCGGACCTACTCCCTTAAGCCTGCCGGCAGCTTCGGCGGAGAAAAGGCCGGTTTTTCGAGACTGCAGGTCCGACAAAAGCTTGTCTGCGGGAACCAATACACCGATCCAGCAGTTGGGAATTGCTGTGACGCCGATTCCGACTGCATCGGCTTCTCATCGGCGCGGATTTCTTCCAGATATTTCTTGCGGTAAGCTCGAATACCCATTGGGCCGAATAGCAATCGTTAGCTTGACATAAAGCGGTTAAGTCCGAAGCTACGGCTTGCCCGAGCTGCGATGGGGCAGCCAGAGACAAAGGTGGCCGATCTTTGCGCCGAACTCGGGATCACCCGACAGACGCTCTACCGTTTTGTCAGCCCGAAAGGCGAGCTTCGCAGTGATGGGGAACGATTGCTCCAGCGCCGTGCCCAAACCCGTAAGGAAACCCTATGAGAGTGCGCATTGCCGACCGGGAAGACATTCCACAGCTACTGCAACTCTATCGTCACCTCGATCCTGACGACAAAGAAATTTTACCTGGCGAGGCGCAGGAAAGATGGGAACTGCTGAAGCGCTATCCGGGAAGCAACGTCTTCGTCGGCTGCTTGGACAATATCCTTGTCGCGACTTGCACGCTCGTCGTAATCCCCAATCTCACACGCGGCGGAGCTCCCTATGCTTTGATCGAAAACGTTGTGACCAGTGCGACCTACCGGAAGCGGGGATATGGAAGAGCAGTTCTGAGCGAAGCGATCGACGCAGCATGGCGCGCAGGATGCTACAAGGTCATGTTGCTCACGGGTTCAAAGCAGCCTGCCACACTGAAGTTCTATCACGATGTAGGCTTCGAGCAGAACAAGACAGGCTTCCAGATTCGGCGCATTCCACCTCGGGCCTCGTAACGCCACATATAAATCGCCCGTGAATGCCCCAATATCAGCCTACCGTATATCTGTGCCCGTTTAATGTTCAGGGGCCAAGGCGGTCACCGACATTACCAGCAAATGCTCGATCGTTCCATGCTCGCGTTCGCGAATCAGCGCAGCACCTGTCAGAATGACGGAGAGCATCGTAATTGCCTCGATTAGCTCATTGATGGCGCCGAACCATCCCTTGTTTAGCTCTGGATTGAAGCGGGCGCGCAAGTCGATCTCGACCGGCAGCCGCGTTTCCGTTCTGTGGTGAGCAAGGAATTCGCCAACCTCTCCCGAGACGATCGATTGTACGTAGCCTCCACCCGTGAAGGCCTGCGACATCCGCGTCGCATCGATGTTGAGCTGAATGGTGGGGGAGTGGCCGGCGAACAGGTCGCGCTGGAAACCCAGGGGAATGTCGAGCGCGAAAGTATCGATGCCGGCATCCATGCGGCTGTCTATTTCGGATTGAGAAATGAGCTTGGGCGCAACGAAATGGGGTGGATAGAAGGCGCTCACGATGCGCGACGAAACTGCCGATTGGTCCTCATCGACGATCGCGATCGGCGCCCGATTGAGCGTTACCGGCATCGCCTTGGACGCCGTATAGATCTGGATCGTGAAAGCAAAGACGATCAACGCAAGTAGCATGGTATTTCGCAGCAGGCCGCGCAGCTCCTTGACGCCCAATTGAAGGATGTTGGCGAATCCCATCACCGCGCCTGCTTCCTGAGGAAAGTCGCGCTGAGGCCGATGAGAACAGGAATAGCAACCAGCAAAGGGACAAAGGCCTCCCACAGCTCACTGAAGCCGGCGGACTTTGAAAAGACTCCGCGCGAGATCGTCATGAAATAGGTTGCCGGGTAAATCTGACCGATGAATGCACCCGTTCCCTGTAACGATGAAACGGGGTCAATCATTCCCGAATATTGCGCCGCCGGAATCATCGTAATCAATACGGTGCCGAAAATCGCCGCAATCTGGCTGCGCATGAAGGTTGACACAAAGAGCCCATCGCGGTCGCGACGACGACATAGAGGAACGCCGCCGCGGCGAAGGTCGTGAAACTGCCGGTGGATGGAACACGGAAGCCATAGATAGCGAACGCGGTGAGCAGCAAAAAATTCATCATCGCCAGCGTGACATAGGGGATTTGTTTGCCAAGCAGGAATTCGAGCCTGGTCACCGGCGTGACATAGAAGTTGATGATCGAGCCGAGCTCCTTCTCGCGCACCACGCTCAGCACCGCCAGCATTGACGGTATCATCAGAAGCAAGCATCGGGATTACCGCCGGAGCGATGGCGTCGAGGCTGCGAACATCTGGATTGTAGCGGTAACGAATCTCCATCTGGAAATCGCTTTGCGCAGCGGCTTTGCCATGGATCTCGCGCGCCTTCTGCGCAAGCCAGGTCATGTGCATTCCCTCGACATAGCCCTGGACGGTCTCCGCACGAGCCGGTATCACGCCATCGATCCAAGCGCCGACGGCAACGTTGCGCCCCGAAGCCCGGCGGGATTTCCAATGCCAGGCTGATCTCGCCGTTTTCCATGCGCCGGTCCATGTCGCATAGCTGGTCAGCAGCGGCATCTCGGTAAAGAAGCGCGAGCCGGAAAGCTGGAGCTAGTGAAGTCCGTCCCGCGCGAATGACCGAATCCACCCAGGACCAGCAGATTGCCGCCGGTTCAATCAGCGCATTGCGCGAGAAGGTCGCAATGGAGGCTATCTGAACATTATTCTAGGACCGGAGCCGCCGGAGCGCCCCATACCCATACCCATCATAGGCAGGACAATCTCGTCAGCCGCCTGCTTCTGCTCATCGCTTAGCTTTGCGTATAGTTTTTCAACTGCAGCGCTGACAGCCTTTACCTGTTCCAGACGCGCTTCGAGATGGGTCTTTTGGTAGGCCAGTCGCTTGGGCAGGGGCTTCTTTAGGAACTCACCGTCCTCGAATTCCTTGAGCATACCCTGCATCAGCGCGTTGTGCGACTCGGCCATGCTACGGATGACGCCGGCAAGTTCATCCCAGGAGGGCGTCTGCTCGTCGGTGATTTTCAGTTCCGTCTTGAGGAAGGCGAGGCGTCCGTCGATCCGATCGAGCATCTAGTCTGCGCCATAGGCACCCATTGGGCCGCCCATACCCCATTGGCCCATCATCATTCGGCCCATTCCCAAACGGGGCCACCAACCGGAATCGTTGTCTTCAGCTCCAGCCACAACAGGTATCGCGACAACACTCAGCATCAACCCTGCCGCGAAGATATTGCGTAAATTGACCATCGATCGTCTCCTTCAAAGCGAGTTCCGAATGCTAAGGAAATCACAGAGTGGCGTTGGCGGCCTTGACCTGCATCAACGAGGTTGTTTTCAACGCTACTAACAACCGCGCTGGCGTCATCAAGCCTGCTGAACCTGGTGTTGCCAAATCGGCAATCAACATCGCGAAAAATTGTTCTTTTATCGAACGCGAAACCGGGACATCATCTCCCACAGTCCGGTGACGGCTCCCCCAGGCAGACAAGAAGCCGCACCGATCGAAGCCAACGACAAAGGGGAACACGATGTCGAACTTCACCACCATGAACCGTCGGGATTTCTTGACCAACGCTGCTTTAATGGGTGGCTTGGCCGCAAGCTGCAATATGCTCACCGTTTTCGGCGCCAATGCCCAGGGACTCGCTAAGGTCCGCATGCAACTTGGCTGGCTGGCCTCCAACGGGCTGCTGGGCGAAGTCGTTGCTATCGAGAAGGGCTTTTATGCCGAACAGGGCATCGAACTCGAGATCGTGCCCGGCGGTCCCAATGTCGACGGGGTTGCCGGTGTTGCGTCCGGCCAATCCAATGTTGGCCAGATCTCGTCGAGCCCTTCGGTGATGCTGGCCCGCTCGGCGGGCGTTCCGATCAAGGCGATCGCCGCCGGCTACCAGAAGCACCCTTACGCCTACTTCTCCAAGAAATCGAAGCCGATCGCAAAGCCTGAGGACATGGTAGGCAAGACCGTGGCGATCCAGCCGACAGGCGCCATCCTGCTGCGCGCGCTCCTGGCCAAGAACGGCATCGCCGAGGACCAGGTCACCGTGGTCAATATGGGCGCCGACATGAACCAGCTTGTCACCGGCCAGGCCGATGCCGTCGTAGGCTGGTTGACCAACACCAATGCGTTGAAAGTGCTGGGCACCGACCGCGTCGACATGATGCTGTGGGATACTGGCATCCAGCTCTACGCCAACGTCTACTATACAACCGACGACCAGCTCGCGAACAACGCCGAGAAACTGACCGGCTTCATGGCCGGAACTGCTAAGGGTTGGGGCTATGCCCGCGACAACAAGGAAGAGGCAGTCGATATCCTGGTGAAAGCTTATCCGAACCTCGACAAGGCAAGCGAACTGGAAGCCATCGGCCCGCTGATGAAATTCGCTTTCAACGAGACTACCGCAGTCAATGGCTGGGGCGCAATGAGCAAGGAAAACTGGGAAGCCCAGATCAAGACCTATGCCGATCTCGATCAGTTCAAGGGCACAGTACCGACCGTGGACGAGGTCATGAGCCTGACTCTGCTCGACGCCACCGCCGACATCCGCAAGCAGGTCGGGTGAGCGCGATGCTTGGGGCCGCCCGGATGATGCCGCAGCCTGTGCAACCGGCCGAAGCGACACGTTCGGCGGTGTCCGTAAAGAACCTGGACATCCGCTTCGGCGGCAAAGGGGCCGAGTTCACCGCCCTGTCCGACGTCTCGGTCGAGATTCCCGAAGGCGCGCTGGTCACCATGCTGGGGCCTTCGGGCTGCGGCAAGTCCACACTGCTGCGCGCCGTGGCCGATCTGGTCCATGTCTCGGACGGTTCCATCTCGGTGCTGGGACAGCCGCCGAAGAAGGCGCGCGAGGGCCGGGATTTTGCCTTCGTGTTTCAGGAAGCGACGCTTTTGCCGTGGCGGAACGCCATCGACAATGTCAGCCTGCCGTTGGAAGTCGGCAAGCACGACGGTTCGCTGCTGACGGCGGATCCGCAGGAAATGCTTGCGCTGGTAGGCCTCAAGGGTCGGGAAAAAGCGTTGCCGCACGAGCTTTCGGGCGGAATGCGCCAGCGTGTGGCGATTGCGCGTGCTTTGGTCACGCGGCCGCGTATCCTCCTGATGGACGAGCCCTTCGGCGCGCTGGACGAAATCACGCGCGACAAGCTCAACGAAGAGCTGCTGCGGCTGTGGCAGGAAACGGGGACGACGATCCTGTTCGTCACCCACTCCATTCCGGAAGCCGTGTTCCTGGGCGAATATGTCTTGATGCTGGAATCGCTTCCGGGCCGGGTGAAGGAGTTCATGGCAGTGGACCTGCCGCATCCGCGCAAGCTCGCCGTCCGCGACACCGTGGAGTTCATTCGCATCACCGCCAAGCTTCGCGCACTGCTGGAAGAATGCTGATGACCGATTTCGCGCACGGTTCCAAACAGGGCGTTGCCATGCCATTGGAAAAACGCAACGGCGTGGCGGAGGCAGTGATGGGCTTCTTCGCCAACCATTATCCCGCAATCCTTGCCGTCACCGGCTGCATCGCGCTGTGGCAGTTCGTGGTCTGGTTTTTCGCGGTCCCGACCTTCATGGCGCCGAGCCCGGTCGACGTGTTCTATGCCTTCGGCGAGAATGGCGCGATCCTGTGGGCCAATCTGCTGCCGACACTGCTGGAAGCCTTTCTCGGCTTCATCTTCGGCAACCTCATCGCCATTCTTCTGGCGGTCTGGTTCGTCTACAGCTCGACCGCTGAAAAGGCCTTCTATCCGATTGCGGTGATCATCAAGTCTATCCCGATCATCGCGCTCGCGCCGATCCTGGTGCTGATCTTCGGCAATGGTATCGCGCCCAAGGTCATCATCGCCGGTCTGATCTGCTTCTTCCCGACTCTGGTCAACATGGTGCAGGGACTGAAGGCTGCGAGCCCCGCCATGCTCGACCTGATGCGGGTGCTGTCGGCCAGCAACGCGGAAGTTTTCTGGAAGGTCCGCCTGCCGGCATCGCTGCCTTTCCTGTTCGCGGCGCTGAAGATTGCGGCGACAAGCAGTGTGATGGGCGCGATCGTGGCCGAGTGGATCGGTTCGAGCTATGGGCTCGGCGCGCTGATCATCGAGGCGACCTACAATTTCCGCTCACCGCTGCTCTACGCAACCGTGGTCATCGCCGCGGGATTGGCCGTGGCACTGTTCTTCGTCGTCTCCTTCATCGAATCCAGGGTGATCCGCTGGAAGCCTGACGCTCAACACTGAAACCGAACTTTTCGCGAGATTTTGGCGCCATCATTGCTGACGCCGGGTTTTCTGCGGCCTCAAACGGGAGGAACTGGACATGACAGTAACCATCAGAGAGCCCGGCGGAGATGTCCGCATCGTCGACCGGTCCGACGTCGTGGTGGTGGGCGGCGGACCGGCCGGCATCTCGGCTGCGGTATCGGCGGCCCGCAACGGCGCGAGCGTGACGCTTCTCGAACGCTATCCTTATGTCGGTGGCCTGGCCGCCGGGGGCATGGTGCTGGTGCTCGACGACATGACCAACAAGCTCGAAATCACCGTGCAGGGCATCTGCATGGAGATGATCGAGCGCATGAAGAAATGGGACCTGTGCGTGACGCCGACTGACCGCGACCGGCAGCTCGACATTTGCGACACGCCAGAAGCCTGGCGGCGCTGGGCGCGTTGGGGCCTGTTCGACTTCCACACACAATCGATGCCGCATCCGGTGTGCTATTCCGCTGCCTTCGATCCCGACGGCTTCAAGCGCGCGGCCTATGACGTCATCCGCGAATCTGGCGTGAAGCTCAGAACCCACAGCTGGTTCTCTTCGGCCATCATGGACGGCAACACCATCAAGGGCGTCATCTGCCAGACCAAGTCGGGCCGTGAGGCTATCGTTGGCGATGTGGTGATCGACACCACTGGTGATCTGGACGTGGCGGCAAATGCGGGCGCACAGCACACCGAAGGTTCCTTCATCCTGACCACAGTGTCGCGCTGGGGTGGCATCGATACAGAAGCTGCCGAACGCTTTGAGTTCGAGGAGCCGGAACGCTTCAAGCGGCTCGATCATGAGGCCAAGCGGATGATCGGCGGCTGTTGGTCGTTCTGGTGGCTGAAGACGCCGCTACCGGGTGTGGTCTGGCTGAACTGCCCGCACATCCCCAAGCTGAACGGGTTGAAGGTTGAGGACCTGACCCATGCCGAGCTGGAAGGCCGCAACCGCATCCAGAACCTGCTGGATTTCGCGCGCGCAAACTTCCCAGGTTTCGAAAAGGCCTACATCGTCGATTTCGCGCCGCAGACCGGTGTACGCCAGACCCGCCTGCTCGAAGGCGCTTATGTCGTGAGCAAAGACGACGTGATTAACCGCCGTCACTTCGCCGACACCGTTTGCCGCGGCCGCGACTACTACACGCCCTACCGTGCCATGCTGCCGCGCGAAATCGACCAGCTCATCGTCGCCGGCCGGCACTATTCCGCGACGCCGCAGGCGCAGAAATCGAGCCGCGAGATCCCGCCCTGCATGGCGATGGGCGAGGCTGCCGGTGTGGCCGCCACCGTCGCGCTGAATGCGGGCGTGGTCGTGCGGCAGGCCAATATCGCCAAGATTCAAAAAAAGATGCGGGCGCAGGGAGCCGATCCTGGCGACATGCCCTCGGAAAACGCTACTTACCTGGAGGCCGCAGAATGAGCATTTTACCCCTCGATGGCATTCGCGTCGTCGACTTCACCCAAGTCATGCTCGGACCCTGCTGCACCCAGATGCTGGCGGATTATGGGGCCGAGGTCATCAAAATCGAAAAGAACGGCATCGGCGACCTGTCGCGCTGGTCGCTCGGCTCCGATCCGGACGGTCTCAACAATCCGGTCTTCTGCTCGCTCAACCGCAACAAGAAGAGCCTTGCGCTCGACCTCAAACAGAAGGATGCCCGGCAGGCCGTGCTTGCGCTGCTGGAAACCGCCGACGTGGTGGTCAACAACTTCCGCCCCGGCGTTATGGAACGCATGGGTTTCGGCTACGAGGATCTGAAGAAGCTCAATCGCGGCATCATCTTTGCCGTTGGCACCGGCTTCGGCCTCGAAGGCCCGTACCAGCACAAGGGCGGGCAGGACATCCTGGCGCAGGCGCTGACCGGCGTGATGCGCAGAAAGTCCGACAGTTCGCATCCGACGTCGATCTATGCCACGCCGCTGGCAGACTACTCGGCGGGCATGCATCTGGTGCAGGGCATCCTTCTGGCGCTGCTGCACCGCCAGAAGACGGGCGAGGGCCAGCAGGTGGCGGTCAGCCTTTATAGCTCCATGCTTGCCATGCAGATGCAGGAAAGTGCTACCCATATGATGCGCGGCAAGGATTTGAACTGGGGTGCCTTCCCGCTGACAGGCGTATTCGATACTACGGACGGCGCACTCGTCATGGTCGGTGCCTTCAAGCAGAATCCGCTCCAGGATATCTGCAACGCGTTGGAGATCGAGGATCTCTCGGCGATGCCCGAATACGAGGATTTCGACCAGCAGATGCTGCGCCGGTCGGCACTTCAGACGGTGTTCCGCGAGAACTTCGCCAAGAACACGACGGCACATTGGCTGAGGAGGCTCGAAGAGGTCGATATCCTCTGCGCGCCCGTCCGTTCGCTGCCGGAGGCGCTGCAGGACGAGCAGACCTTCATCAACAAGATGATCCTCGAGGCCGGCGAAACCGCTGCCGGTCCTGTCAGGCTCATCGGCTCGCCCATCGACATGTCGGCGGCGCCCGTTTCGGTTCGGCTGGCGCCGCCCACGCTCGGCCAGCATAATGAGGAAATCCTCGCCGAGAAGCGGCTGGTGCGGGGCAACGCGGCATGAGCGTCGAGTTCTCGGTCGAAGGGCGGATCGCCCGTGTCACGCTCAATCGACCCGAGCGGCTGAATGCCGTCAATGCCGAGGTGGAACGTCAGCTCGACGCGATCTGGAGAGAGATCGAAAGCCGCGACGACATAAGCTGCGTGGTGCTGACCGGCGTTGGCGAAAAGGCGTTCTGCGCGGGAGCCGACATGAAGGGCGTCGACAAGTCCGGTCTGGAATACTGGGCGGAAAGCCGGCCGAACGGTTTTGCCGGGCTTTCCTTTCGCCGCAGCCTGGACGTGCCGGTGATCGCCCGCGTCAACGGCTATGCCTTGGGTGGCGGGTTCGAGATGGTGCTGGGCTGCGATATCGTGGTGGCGGCCAGAACGGCCAAATTCGGGCTTCCGGAAGCGCGCGTGGGCCGCATGCCGCTCGACGGCGGCATGGTGCTCCTGCAGCGCAAGATCCCCTTCAATCGTGCGATGGGGATGATGCTGACGGGCCGTCAATTCACCGCGGAGGAGATGTTCGACTTCGGCATCGTCAATGAGGTGGCTGACGCCGCCGACCTCGACACCGTGGTTGACCGTTGGGCTGCCGATGTCGTCGCCTGCGCGCCGCTGTCGCTGCGGGCGATCAAGCAGACGGTCAACCGCACCGGGCATCTGAGCCCCGCCGAAGCGCAGTCGCTGCGCACGCCGGCGCTGGTCAGGGCGCTGACAAGCGAAGATGCGCTGGAGGGGGTCGCGGCGTTCCAGGAGAAGCGGGCGCCTGTTTGGCGTGGCCGGTGAGCATGGTATAGCCGGACAGTTATCCGGGGGCCGCTGATGCACGCCAGCATTCTCAAATACTTCGTCGCCGTAGCCCGGTCGGGCTCGATCCGCAGGGCGTCGGAGGATCTGCATGTGGCGACTTCGGCCGTCAGCCGGCAGATCAAGAAGCTGGAGGACGAGCTCGGCACGCCCTTGTTCGACCGTTTTTCCGACGGTCTGCGGCTGACCACTACGGGCAAGATCGTGCTGCGCCACGCCAGGGAGACGCTGCAGCAATACGAGGTCATGAAAAGCGACCTCGGCGACCTGCAGGGCAAGAAGACGGGGCGTGTGCATATTGCCTGCCTCGACAGCCTGGCGATCCACTTCATGCCGACGCAGATCATGGCGTTTCACAAGAAGCATTCAGCCGTCGATTTCCGCATCCGCACCGACAACTACAACAATATCTTCCGTTTTGTCGCCGAAGGCGATGTCGACATCGGCATCACTTTCGATCTGGCGCGGCCACAGGATATCAAGCTCGTCCATGGCGTGCCGATGCCGCTGATGGCGATTGTGGCGCGCAACCATCCGATCGCCAAACTCAAGGCCGTCACATTGCAGGAATGCGCCCAGTTCAAGCTGTTGCTGCAACTGGACAATGAGGTGATGAGTTCGATGATCGCCTTCGAACTCGCCGCGCTCGACCGCTTCGGCCGCACGCTTGTGGCGACCAACAACCAGATGATGCTCAAGCCGCTGATCCTGTCGGGCATGGGAGTCGCGTTCTTCACGCCTCTCGGACTGCTCGACGAATTGCGTGCCGGCGACATGGTCGCGGTGTCGATCGCGGGGTCGCATCTGCAGAACATGCAAGTCGGCATCGTCGCGCCGCGCGACCGGCAGCTGACCCATGCAACGGAATCGGTGATCGAGTTCCTCAGCCAGGAACTGGACAAATTAAGCCGGGAAATCCATGACATCATCCGCAAGTGAAGCCGTGCCGGGCAGGGTCCTGAGCCTGCCCGGACGCCGAAAGGCCGCTCGCGTCGACGATCTGACCGCGCTGCTGCCGCAAGGGGCCTCCACGCCGGGAATCGGCGATCTGCTGATGTCTGCACCGTTCAATGCCCACGATCACGGTTATGGCTTGCGCACGCTGGATTTCGGCAGTGTAGACGATGCGCTCGAAGCCTGGATTCCCAGCCTCCGGCTGAGGCCCCGCACCGATCCCTATCTCGAAACGCTGGTCGCTTTCAGCCGCATGGCAAAGGGCGGTATCGCCGGCACGATCCATTGCCACAATTCGCTGAACGCCGACCGGCTGGTGGACGAAGCGCAGGCGGTGGTCCGGGCTGCGGGTGATGTCGGTATCCTGCTGGGCCTGTCCTGCCCCTTGCTCGACTTCGATGCTTGGGCCTATGATGGCGGGTCGGAACGGCTCAAGCCGTATCTTTCCGAAGCCGATTGGAACGACCTCTCTCGAACCATCCCGCGTTACGCTCCTGTCGAGGCGCAGATCGCGGCGGTAGAGGCCCTAGCGGCGGCCAATGCCAATCCGCTGGTGAGCGTGCAATACGGACCGATCGGGCCGCAATGGTGCTCGAACGCGCTGCTCGAGGGCATCGCGGAAGCATCAGCGCTGAACGACCGGCGAATCCACATGCACCTGCTCGAAAGCCCTCGCCAACGGCAATGGCTCGACCGACGTTTCCCGCAAGGCATCGTCACCTATCTCGACGACATCGGTTTCCTGTCACCGCGGCTGGCGGTCGCGCACGGCGTCCAGATCAGGCCGGACGAGTATGCATTGCTGACCGAGCGCGGGGTTCAGCTTGCATCCAATCCGACGGCTAATCTCAGGCTGCGGTCCGGTATCGCGCCATTGCGGGAGGCGGTAGCCAAAGGCCTGAAGTTCGGTATCGGACTGGATGGAACAGGCATGGACGACGACCAGGATCTTTGGCGCGAGATGCGGGTCGCCTATCTGCTGCAAGGCGGCAGCGAACTGACGCGCGACTTCTCGGCCTCGGGGCTCTTCGATGCGGCAACGTCGACGGCCGCCGACATCATAGGCGCGGGCAAGAGATCTGACCGGGTCGTCATAGACTATGAAAAGCTGATCGAGGACAGCCTGTTCGATGATGTCGACGAGGCCGAGGTCCTGCTTGCGCGCATGACGGCCGGGCATGTCCGAGCGCTTTATATCGAAGGACGCGAGATCGTGGCGTCAGGCAGGCTTATGACCGTCGATTTCGATGCCGCACGCGGGGAACTCTTGGCTCAGGCGCGGGCGGACATGCCCCGTTTGCAGCAGGAGCGCGTCCGCGTCCGCGCCTTGGCAGAGGCAAACCGCGCATATTACGCCGGCTGGTGAAGCCGCCCGTCCAAGCTCTTTGCAATCCCGTCAAGTGCTGCGACATGTGCGCTTTCCGAGATCGGCAATTGCGGCGGAGCGACATTTAGCCAGACCGGGTTGCCCGTGCGTTTCGATACGAGATATTTGATCGCAGGAATGAGCGGATTGGCCGAGATCGACTGGCGCAGGCCGAGCACCTGCGTGGGTAGCGCGGCGTCGTCCTGGTGTATTGCCAGGGCGGCCGAGGAGGCGGGGTCGATATTGACGGTCGCTGAGATACAACCGGCGTAGTTGTCGATTTTGGCCCTGGACAAGGCCCCTTCGCTGCTCGGAAAGACATTGAAGCCGTCGATTTCGGCAAGGCGGCGCGCATAGTCGAGATTGCCGGAACTGTCCTTGGCGCCGTTGATGCGCTCGGGAAACGCGCGGATCAGCCGCTCAGCCAAAGCAGGGCTGAATTCGATGCCGGTAAGCTGCGGGAAGTTGTAGAGGTAGATGCCGATCGGCGTATTTGCGGTCCGGGCAATCAGTTCCGCGAGCCAGGCAAACAGGCCGTCGTCGGAAATCGGTTTATAGTAGTAGGGTGGCAGCAAGAGCGCAGCCGCGTAGTCGAGCGCATGGGCATGACGGGTCAGGTCGATGGTCGTCTCTAGATCCGGTGTGCCGGTGCCGACCATCAGCCGCGATCGATCGAGGTTTTCCGCTGCCGCCGTCATGATTGCCTTGCGACTGGTGGGCGAGAGTGAATTGGCCTCGCCGGTCGTGCCCAACACGTTGAGCCCATCGCAGCCATTGGCGAGACACCAGCGGCAATGTTCGATGAAGGCTGCGAAATCGATCTTGCGCCGTGCGTCGAAAGGCGTGGGAACGGCTGCGATGACGCCGGACAATTTTGATTCTGGCATGTTTCCTCCGGACATCCCGTCAGGAATGCGACGGCGCTGATTTCTTATATTGAGCGACCGCGGGATGGTCGGTGGCGGTGGAAAGACGCTTGTCCCAGCCGCCGGGCGAACCGAGACCACTGACGGATGTGTCGAAGAAATCGCGGTTGATGGCGATGAAAGCCGACTGGGCGGGGGTAGCCTCCTCGTCCCAGATGATGGCATCGACGGGGCAGACCGACAGGCAAAGCCCGCAGTTCACACATTCCTCGGGATGGATGTAGAAGATTCGGCCACCTTCATAGATACAGTCCACCGGGCAGACGTCCGTGCAATCGCCGTCCTTAACGTCTATGCAGGGCTCTGTGACGACATATGCCATTCCGGAACCATCTCCGCTCGCTTCCGGGGAACTATGGCAAATCGATGCGTTGCAAAGAAGCGCTGATATTCGCAGGAATGATTGCCGATATGGCAACGCCCTGACCTGCAGCAAGTAATTTACTCCAGTTGGGATTAATTCCCGCCACGCTGCGAAGCGAATTTGGCTGGCGTCCCATACGACAGTGCCGATGAACAGATTGAGAATCATGCGCGGAACATTTTTTGGGGTCACCACCACGCCGGCCATCGTGAAAGCTGATGGTCTTTCACGCGGCTGCAATAGCATCAGCTAATATAGCGTGAGCGACAAGTCGGGAACCTTCAGAACCAAGATCGGTGGTGGCCGTGATTAACCAGGACTGGCCGGCGCGATGGATAGGGTCTATTGAGGGACAGCCCTGCGCGCCGGCCAATGCGGCGATGCGGCAGCCGCACCGATAGAATAACATCAAGGTGTGGAGAGGCTATCGATCGAATGGGCTATGCCTGAACTAAGATTGTTTCAAGCGTTCGGCCTATACCCCTCGCTCGCGCCCGAGCCTTCGCAAATCGTTCAGCAGCTTCGAGACGCGCGCGATCATAAACAGATGCGGTTGTTTTCGTGCCGGCATGCCCCGCGACTTTAGCCCCGTCATCTGTCGATGTACCCGTAGCGCGACCTTCTGGAATGCCGTTGGGGATCACGTGACGGTTTGTCCGCTCAGAGAGCATTGCAATGATCAATGAGCTGCGTCTCAATGCTTCCAAAGCGAAATTGCGCGCCGGAGAGCCATGATGATTGTGCGAAACATGAGCACTCTCGACTGCACGAAAATCCGGCGTCGCGATTACGGGAGACGAATGAAAAGATGAGCCGGTCGCCCGATGGGGGTAGGGGCAGCTACTCGGCCCGCAAAAAATGGCTCAGACAGAAACTCGTACCGGGCACAGCGCGTCGTGACGGTTGCAAGACGTAGGGCGCTGTCAGATTTGACGCCCGAACAACTGAAGGACATGGGTAATCAGGAGGCCCATCGATCCAAGCTTGAAATTAAGGCCGGCCTGATCACGAACTTAATGTCGATGAAGTAAGATCGTAGCATCTTTGAACCAACGAGCGCGAGGGCGGACCGACGAGGACGAGATATTCGATAGGCGGATCGCTTCCCCACGGTACGCCACCGGCGATATTCGCATGTGGACCTATTATTCGCTACTCGGGTCGAGTGTCTTCCTTACCTCATCGATTTTGCCGTAAGCACCCCCGACCCCAAGCACGCCCTTGGCCCAGTCCATCATCTCGTCGTCGACATAGTTATCCCCGTAGGCCGCAACACGGTTGTCGTTTGCAGCGTCCAATAGAGCTGCCCTAAGGGCTTCATCGTCAGTGCCGACGGCTGCGGCTTCAGAAGCAAGTTCGGCTTGGCTGAGCGACGTCTCGGCTTGGCTCACGGCAGTTGCCTCGGCACTGTCCAGCAATCCCTCTACTGCGGCAACCTCGGCTTCCCAGGACCCTACATCCTCCGGTGCAACAGTGGCTGCGTTCAAATCCTCAAGCCGGGCGGTAAGGCTTTCTACGGTTGGATTGTCGTAGACGCTGATCGCATCGTCATAAGGCGATATTGCCGCTGTCTCGACTGCAACTGCAAAGCTTGCCTTCGCTTCGGCAAGCGCGGCCGCCGCTGCCGTAACTTTTGCGTTTGCCAAGTCGAAATTTGCCGAGGCCATTACGAAAGCCGATATCGCAGCCATACGAGGCGACTTGCTGTTCAGATAGGCATGGTAGTTCCGCTTCAGTGAATTGAGGCCAGCCAGCTTGGCGTGAAAATTCTTCGGCCTTGCTTCCGGCAGGGCCACATTTGCGGGCAAAATCGCCAGCTTGGCAGCCTTGCTTGCAAGATTCGCCGATTTCACTCTCGTGGGGGATGCTTTGGCAATTGAACCCTTTACACGCGAACGTTCTTTGCCAAAGACGCTGCCAATCGATTGCGAGACAGCTTGACTGCCCCGGGAGGATTTTGAACGGCCCCTCGCATCGGCGGACTTGCCATGTTCGCCAGTGGCACCCTTGCCACCCCCGCCGCCATTTTCGCCACCGTTACCACCCTTGGCGTAAGCGGCGATCGATGCGAGGCCAACTGTGGTCGAGGCAAAATTGATGGGTAGTACGGCTATCGCCAGCGCCGACACAGCTAGCACAAGAATCTTGGACTTCATCACAAGCTCCTCCCAGACGACCCGCTTGGGAATAGAAGTAGAATGAGCTGCGGCGATGTCCAATAAATTTGTATCTCAGCGCGTAGTCGCTCCGAAAGCTGCTGCGATCCGCGTCAGACGTTGCCACCAGATCTGAAACTAGTTCCGCGCTTGCTCAAACAGCTCCACAACGTTGCCGGACGGGTCGACCAACAGAATCTGAGAGCCACCTGGTTCTGTGACAATGTCGTTACGAAACTGGACACCGGCAGCCCGCAGTCGGGATACTTCAGCAGTCAGATCGTTGACAATCAGATGGATGCGTTCCATCCCCCAGGGTATGGCTTTTCACCATCTGGCATCGACCTCCCGGCTGAACTCGTCGGTCCGCTAAGCAGTAGCAGCAGTGCGCCGCGCTGCACGTCCGCGAAGGCAGGTTCATGTTTCGACAGAAGCGAAAAGCCAAGGTGGCTCGTGTATCACTCGATGGCGGCTTCGACGTCATTGACCATGTAACGGACATTGACGCTTGTTTCAGACATGACTTTTCTTCCAATATTGGACAGTGCAGCGTGCCAGAATACTATATATAGCGGCCTGCTTGCCACCAAAGAGGCTCTTTGTCACTCATCTTGGCAATCGAGCGCACCCAAGTCACGGCCCAACTTGCCCGTATCATCGTGCCGGTGTGGCAGGAGCAGACTATTCCGTGCAGTTGACTGTCAGAAAGCTCGAAAACCGTCGTGCTTCGCCGTATGTGTTGTCACTTCGCCTTAGCGAATTGGAGGCCGTGGACCTCCCTGATGGGGCAGGCCAAGCGAAGATTTCATCCATGGTCATCACGCCGTGATCCTCAAGGGCGACTAGAAACTCTTCAAACGGACCAAGTTCATTGCCCGAGCCACCGTTTTGAGCGTTAGAGTTTCGGCTATTTTGAGCTTGAAAGGAACACAAAATGGCACGGAAGAACTACACAACCGAGGAGATTATCGTTTCTGTCGCCACGGAAGACGTCAAGAAATCGCTAGGCTTATAGATTGCTTTCTCACCCTCTGGACGACGAAGCACTCTGCTGCTTGTCGGTCAGCGTTGTTCCTGATTATCTTCGGATGAATTGACAGGCACAGGATTTTCACAAGTGCTGCACCATGAGCTCGGAACAGCGACAACGTCCAAATCGCCGATGGCAGCGACGAACGCACGGACAAAGCTTGGAGTACCTGATTGCGCGATTTCGGCCGGCTCGTGTTGGGCCGGCCAAGTCTCAACAGGAAAACTTTCTGCGGCGAAACTTAGAACGGAACCGTTCATGCTGCGTGCTGAGTTAGGCTTGAATGGTCGGTGTCCATATGCGCGTCGGTTTCCAGGATTGGCTGACCAACAAATTTGAGCGTCGGTGTGAGGGCGTCGGCGACGTATTCCGTGATTTGTAGAGCCACATTTGCAACGTCGAACACGTTTGATGGCGTCTCGGAGGTATCCGCAGCTGTCGTTTCGGGAGGTGCTGCCGTTTCTACAGCGTCTTCCGCCGCTGCATCTGCCAATGATGCCCCCCCCTCGGTGCTGCCAAGCCCACCAAGCAGACCATTTTCGCCGACAAGATCACCAAGGACATCTCCGTTGCCGCCAGTCACAGCCCCAACGACGCCCTCCGTACCGACGAGGCCGTCGAGAACATCTTCGTTGCCGCCGGTGACCGCTCCGATGACGCTACCTGTACCGACGAGGCTATCGAGAACATTTCCATTGCCGCCGGTGACTGCTCCGACGACGCCACCCGTGCTGACGAGGGCATCTATGACGTCTGCGTCGCCATTGGTCAGGGCGCCGAGGAGGCCATCGTCACCGATGAGAGCATCGAGAAGAGCACTTCCATCCCCGTCGGTCAAAGCACCAAGGGCTCCATCTTTATCGACGAGGCCTCCAACGGCCTCGGTGAGGTCGGGTACGACGCCAAGCAGGCCGTCACTTCCGAGCAGGTTACTTGCGATGTCGTGGACCGCTTCTACCATGCGCTCGGCCGGCGTATCACCGGGCATGATATCGACGACCATCTCTCCAGGACCGGCAAGGGATGAGCGGTCGTGAGTCTCTGCGATCGCTCCACCTGCTCCAGAATTTGACACCGACGTACCAATCGCAGGATCAGCGGACGGCATTGCCGCGTCCTGTATGGAATCTTCAGTGTTGTTGCTTTCGAGCTCTGCGATTTGTGACCCTGCCGCTTCTGGCGGCTGCTGCAAAATCTCTGCACCGCGTTCGGAATCTGCTGAGTCGGCGGCCTGGTGGTCGACCTGTACGTTGGATGTTGCGTTCGGCGCGTCATGCCCGCTGTCATGAACCACGTCTTCAGCTATTGCCGACCGACCGCCCCCGGACTCGGCTTGCCTTGCGTTAGAGAACGTGGCTGACAGGCGATCATCATCCTGTGCGAAATCTGTGGTGGAGGTGGCATCGGCAGCATTTGCCTGGTCGCGATCGAGAAGCGCAATGCCGAGCCCTAGGGCGCCTGCCGTGAGTGTAAAATTCAAAGTGTCTTCTGCCCTACCTGCAGATGATTTGCCGGTTTCTGCTTTGTTTTCTGCGCGACGTCCTTTGCGGCCGTCAATCTTGCTCTCAGCGTATGCCATTTTGGTCCTCACTCTTCTCGAAACGCATGTCCAATTTCATCAAGGAGCGGCCCAAGCAAATAGCCTGCAAGGGTTCGTGATCCGGTCGTGACGATCACTTCCGCCGGCATTCCGGGTTGCAACGGAACCTTCGATTTGCTCAGATCGTCGGAATTGATCTTCGTTCGGATCGCAAAAAAGGTAAGTCCCGACCGTGAATCCGTGATCTTGTCCGCCGATACGCTTATGACGTCGCCGCGCAAGAGCGGGCGCTCGCTCCGTGGGACGCCGGTCAGCCAGATGTTGGCAGCTGCGCCTGGTTTGACGCCGTTGATGTCGGAAAGCGGCAACCGCGCTTCGACAATGATCGGGTTGTCGTCGGGCACGATGTCCATCAGCTGTTCACCAGCTTTGGCGACCCCGCCTTCCGTGAAAACCGATAGATCGACAATCGCTCCGCTGACTGGCGCCTTTATGATCGTCCGATTCATGACATCTTGTGCCGCCTTCAACTTGGGCAAGGCCTCGGCCAACGAAGACTGCGTCGTACGGATCAAGTCGACTATTTCATTGATGCGCTGACGGTCCAACTTGGCGATGGCGAGTTCGGCTTCGCCAATTTCCTGTGTCGCGGAGGCAATCTCAGCGACGCGCGAGCCCGCATCGGCGAGCATCCCTGCGGCGACCCTTTCCAGCTCCAGAATGCGCGTCTTGGGTGTCAAGCCTTTGGTCGCCAGCTTTTGAGCACCTTCGATTTCTTCGACCAGCGACGCATTTTGCTTCGACAGCCCTTGCTTTTGTGCTTCCAGCCCAGAGATCTTCTCGCGAAGCTGCGCTACCCGCGAGGCGAGCATCCCTCTTTCGGCCTCGTATTGATGCGCGCGTGCACGCATCACCGCATTTTCGTTTTCAACCGCTTCCTCCATTCCATCGAAAGATTTGGCTTCCGCTTGGAATTTTTTCAGGCAACTGAGATCTGCGCTATCACGCTCACAGATCAGGCGCGCCTGTCTAGCAATCAGGGTCACAGCTTCCGCCTTGGCGATATCGAGCTTAGCTTGTGAATCCGTCCCGTCGAGTTCGATCAATGGCTGACCGCGTTCAACATGCTGACCTTCCGAGACCAGGAGCTTGGAAATTATGCCGCCGTAGAGGTGTTCTACCGATTGCCTCTGTGCCTGCACCTGCAGGCTGCCTTCAGCAATTGCCGCGCTCGACAATGGCGCAACATAACCCCAACCAATGAACAACAGGACAAAGGCTAGCAAAGCGGCCGCTCCCCAAAGTGCGGGTCGCAACGGGTTGCGATACGTGATGGTGTCAGCGGTGGAGGCAGGGGTCATCGGCTTGCCTATCAATTCTTCAAAGAAGGTGCCGCGAAGGCCGCTGGCGGCCCAAGCTTTTCGATTCGACCAGAATTCAATGCGAGTACGGTATCAACGACACTGAGAACCGCAGGCTGGTGAGTAATCACGACAATCGCCGTGCCCTGCGCTTTCATGACGAAAAGGGCCTTGCTCAGCGCTTGTACACCTTCCAAGTCCAGATGCGCGTTGGGTTCATCCAGAACCAGCAGCCGCGGGTGGCCGAGTAAAGCCCTCGCCAGCCCGATGCGCTGACGCTGCCCACCCGATAGCCCCAAGCCGCCTGGACCCAGCATCGTGTCGTATTGCTTCGGCAAGCCCAATACCATCTCGTGGATGCCGGCAAGTGTTGCCGCCTCAATGATCTGGTCGATCGAACTGTCATTAAAACGCGAGATGTTCTCACGAACGCTGCCGGCAAACAGCCCAACATCCTGAGGCAGATATCCTGTGATGCGCCCAAATTCGGCCGGATCCCAATGTGAATAGTTCAATCCGCCAAATGAAAGGTCGCCCCCAGCCGGCTGGAGAGCTCCAATCAGCAATTTTGCTAATGTGCTTTTGCCGGATGCGCTCATCCCGACAACTGCCAACGCTTCACCTTCCCCAATCTTGAAGGATAAGTTGTCGAGCACCGGCTTTGATCGTCCTCCCACACGGTATGAAAGCCCTTTGACGTCGAGCACCGTTTCGTTCGTGGGGATGATGGTCTTGAGATCGCTCGCGGGATTTTCGTTCAGGAGATCCCTGATCCGTCTGTAACCACTGCGTGCCGAACCTGCCTGCTTCCACGCGGACACGGCCAGCTCCACAGGTACGAGTGCGCGGCCCATGATGATGCTGGCCGCAAAAATTGTCGCGGGCGATATGGCGTGGTCAATGGCGAGCCAGGCGCCAGTGCCCAGTATCAGGGACTGAAGCAGAAGTCTCGTAAGCCGGATACTCGCCGAGATGACCGCGTTCCGATCGCTGGCGAAAGCTTGCCTTCCGAGCATTCGGACACGGCTTCCCTGCCAGTGGCGCTCTACCGCAGCCTGCATCCCCATCGCACGAATTACATCGGCATGCTGCATGATGTTCTCGGTGAAGACGAATGATCGCCTGGCAGCAGCTTGTGCATCGTCCATAGGTTTGCGGGTGACAGCCTCGTTCAGAAAAGCGAGCGCTAACAGAAACACTGCACCGATTGTTGCGACGATCCCTAAGACAGGATGGATGAGATAGAGAAGGCCGAGATAAAGCGGGATCCAAGGTACGTCGAACAGAAAATGGATCCCCGGACCGGTGACAAAGGCACGGAAATCATCGAACTCCCGCAGTGGCAGGGCTCCCTGTGAGTACCCGTACCTGGAAGATTTTTGCACGAGCGCGGAAAACACGCGACTCGCCAATTTCTGGTCCAGCAGAACACCGCATCTGACAAGCATCTGGGCGCGCATAGCGTCCAGGATGGCCATAACAAGCAGCGCCACAACCAGAATAAGGGTAAGCAGAAAAAGTGTCGGGATGCTTTCGCTAATCAAGACACGATTATACACCTGCATCAAATACAGGGGCGAACTGAGATAAAGCAGATTGATTACGCTTGAGAAGACACCGACGATAATAAGGTATGGGCGGAGCGATTTTATCGCCGTGCTGATTTCGCTTTCCGCACGCTTTTTTGTCGGACGAAATAGCGCGGTTGCATCAGCCAAGGACATCAATACGTCCCTTCGTGAACCTTCTGGCAACAAGACCAGGGAAAAAACCTATGTTCGCTCGAGCTCGCTCGAACCGTTGTTCAGTTGAATTCTCCATGGACTTGCACCCATCCTCACTAAGTAACCATCGGAGCTAGGCTAGCACCCAGCCGAAGCGGGGTTGCCCTGGATGATGGACCGCCGCGAGATGGAGACACCTCGCGGCGGTTAGCGCCGCACAAAGCCGCATCGAGTTGACACTGACACCAAAGAGACTGCGCCCACTCGAATACCAAGACAGGCAAGTCAGGCGATGTGCACACCATCATCGGGCTGTAATGAGTCCAGTATCAATGACGGAGTCAGGGCAATACCCGTCCAGGCGCTTCCGACAAGCATCGCAGCACCAAGGCCAAGATGTCCACCGCCTTCCATGAAGTTGACGTATGCATCATCAAAAGTGACGTCTCCGGAACGATCGTAGTCATTGTAGTCGTTATAGTCGACAACTGCCGTATCAGCGTCGCTTCCGCCAAACAGAAGATTAAGCATGGGAACCTCCTTTAGGTCGCTTCTAGCGATGCTAAGGGTTACATATTACCCAAGGAAGTCAACGATTTACGATAGAGTTCGGAAGATCGGTAAAGGATTTCCAGACAATCGCCAAAAGCCCGCGATGGAGGATCGGAAGCACACGCTGCCCACTGGCTAAAATGCGGCTGTGGGATCGCCGCGTCTCATAATCCAGCAGTGCCGACATGGCAGCGATAAGGGCAGGATTTGCAACGCGGCCGGTTGGAGGAAATCGACATGTGTTGTTGCAGCGATGTGCTCTACCGTAAGCGAACTTCTCGTTCTCGTCATCCTAAAGTGCGCGGCGTATTTCCCGCCGTTTTTAGCTTACACCAGCCAATCCGCGGCGTTCATGCAGTTAGACTGCAAGAGACACATACGTCGCGCTGCAACCTGAGGAGATGACGGGCTGAACCACATGCTATGAGGTTGGTGCGCGATGCATCGCGAGCCTCTAGCTATCGGCAAGTTTACGGAAGGTTGCAGGTGGCTGGCCAACAATTTTTGAGAACATTCTTGTAAAGTGCACCTGATCGGTAAAGCCGCACTCGATAGCGATTTGTATAACGGGCATAGAAGTCTTTATAAGAAGATATCGGGCACGTTGAATACGACCATGTAGAAGGTATTGGTAGGGTGTTCTGCCAGTGGTTTTTTTGAAAAGATGTGCAAAATGACTATTGGATAGCCCGCTCCCTGCCGCTAAATCATCTAATGTAAGCTTCTGACTCATGGAAGCTTCGATCATGTCACGAAAATTTTTCATCTGCGTTTTAGTTAGCTGCCCCGTACTATCCTTTTCAACTGAATTTTCCTGCAAACTGGAATATTTGCGAATCACATGATATCCCGTGGCGCGCGCCAGATGCTCCACGTAGGGATCAGACCCTTCTGCGCTCGACTCGGTTGCATCGCAGATGGCTGTGACCAGCCCTTCGAGTAGGGTGTCGACGAAGGCCAATTTGCTCAGAATGTTGATCGAGTCGGAGCGTTTGCCACCAAGATCTGTCGCAACCTCTTCCAACAGGGAGTCACGCAGATATAGATGTGTCGTGTGAACCCGCCGCTCCCATACGACATGGGCTGGTTCGTTGGGCGCCAGGATATTCATCTGACCGGGATGAAGCTTTGCACAGTACTTTTTCGATCTGATATCAAAGAAGACGCGCGCCGTTCCGGACCTTGTCAGGCTGATCAGAAGATGGGGGCTTCCCAGGAAGGTGCCCTCATTTGGATGTTCAATCTGCTTGGAGACATAGACCTGAGACCAATTGCGACCGACACTCGTCTGCAGAGTTTGGCAGGAACTGAGCCGATCAAAGCCGTGGGTCTCGTCCAGAGGAAATTCGCGCGAAGCGACAGGAGAGCGGAAGTTGGTTACCTGATGTTCGGCGGAGGTAACGGCGAGCACGGGCCGCTGCGAAGACTGCGATTGATCTGGCGGGCGCGTTTGGATTGACATAACAGCCACCTAATCGCCTCATACACCAATGCTAAATCTTCCAGAAACTTGTCCCGGAAACGCTGCACTAATGTCCGCCCCGCAGTATCGATAACAGACTTCGGCGATGCCGAACACCCCACTAAAGTCAGATTGATCGTGACCAAAGTCATAGTGGTTAAATAAGCGTTAGATTGCCGGGATTTGAAATAGCCCAAATGAACCGGACATAATCTCCATCTTGAGAGCGGATAGGAGTAATGTTGTGTCTATGATTGGCAACATTTTGAAGATTGAGATCCTGAACGGCCGCGAGCCACGCGGCGGTGGTCGACGGCTGAGAAACTGCCGATGGTCGAGGTGACCTGCGGGCCGGACGTGACGGTGAGCCTGGTCGCCAGGCACATGCTCTGATCCCCGATAAATGGATCGCTTTTGGTTAAAGTTTTTCGCTGTATTTTCCCGGATGGGAGAAGGAGTGGAACAATGAAGGCATCGAAGTTTTCGGACGCGCGGAAGGCATTTTGAAGGGGCGAAAACGGCGTGACCGTTGCGGAGATTTGCCGCAATGCCAGCTAGCCGCCTGATGAATGCGTCGGATTTAGGCGCTGGAAGATGAGAATGAGCGCCTGAAGAAGATCAGGTACCGACCTTACGCTGCGCTTCGGATGGCCCGTTCAAGAGCCTGCTTGAAGATGAATGAACTGCTGGGCTGGGTTCAGTGGCACCTAAGGCTGAATGCAGGTCAAAAAGAAGGCTGCCCGAAGGCGGCCTTCATGAATAGTCAAACTGAGTGTCTTAATATTATTTCGTGGACTTCTTCTTAGCGGAGGAAGTATCGATCCCAACGTTTTCGGTCGTCAATTCTTCCTTGCTCACCTTTTTGTCGGTGACGGAAATCTTGCTGAGCAGGTAGTCGACCACCTTTTCCTCAAACATCGAAGCACGCAGTGAGTTTAGCGCCCTGGGATTGGAACGGTAGAAGCGGACCACCTCCTCCCGCCGCGTTGGTTGAAGGCGACTCACCTGCTGCGACAGACCGCGCCGCAGGTCCTCATCCGAAATTGAAATGCCTGCTTTCTTGCCGATCTCGACAAGGATAAGCCCGACGCGCGTACGACGCTCAGCAAGGAGCATGTAGTCGGCGCGCGCTTTTTCCTCTGTCATTCCCACATCGGCGAAGGTGTGGCCAGATGCCTGCAGATCACGATTGACCTGCGCCCAGATATTGTTGAACTCCGTCACCACCAGTTGCGGAGGCACCTTGAAATGATTGGCAGCCTCGAGCTGTTCGAGCAACTGCTGCTTCATCTTCTGACGCGTTATCAAGCCAAACTGGTTCTGGAGTTGGCCGCGTACAACCTCGCGCAGGCGCCCTAACGATTCGAGGCCGAGGCTCTTAGCCGTTTCGTCGCTGATCACCAGTTTGCCGGGTGTGGCCACTTCTTTGACGGTGACGTTGAAGGTCGCTTCCTTCCCAGCCAGAGAAGCGGTCTGATAGTTCTTCGGGAAGGTCACCGTGATCTCGCGTTCGTCGCCTGCCTTTGCGCCGATCAACTGTTCTTCGAAGCCGGGAATGACCCCCCTGGAGCCAAGTATCAGCGACTGGTTGTTTGCGGCACCGCTAGGAATGGTTTTGCTGACCTTGCCGGCGTAGTCGATGGTGATCCGATCGCCCGTGGTAGCCTTGCCATCCTTCGGCCTGTAGGTGCGGGCTGCTTCCGCGACACGCTTCACTTGCGCATCGACTTCGGACTTCGGCACGTCATAAACGGGCCGCGTCACCTTGATCTTGTTGAAGTCGTTGATCTCCATTGTCGAAATCACCTCTTCATTTGATGCGCCTAAGCCGGCGCCGTTGCTGGTGGTCGTGGCGTTGGAAACACCACGGGCCGTAGTTCCAGCCGCGTAGTTGAGCGAGCTATCGCCAGAATAGGTAGCACTGCCGGTCGTACCGTTCGCAAAGCTGCCTGCCACGGTGCAAACCGTGGTGGATGGCATTCCGAGCGCACTTATACCGTTGCCAGACTGGGCACCTTTCGGGGCGCCGACAACCGGATTGTCAACCACATAAGCGAGCCGATCGTTCGAGCCTACACCGTTGCCAGGCACCATCCCGTTCGGGATGCCGCCAGCCGGATTGTTGGCCGTGTTAGCGAGCGGGTCGTTCGAACCCGTACCGCTGCCAGGCACCATCCCGTTCGGCATGCCGCCGACCGGATTGCTGGCCGTGTTGGCAGGCGGATTGTTCGAACCTGCACCGTTGCCAAGCGTCGTTTCCTCCGGGGTACTGCCGAATACATAGGCAAGCAAGCCTTTCAAGCCTGTGTGCTTGCCACCGGTCGCATCGTCTGGAGTCCCGCCGGCTGGGTTGTTGGCTGTGTTGGCAAGTGGGTTGTTCGAGCCCGCATCGTTGCCAAGCACCGTCCCGTTCGGTGTATTGCCGAGCGGATTGTTGGCTGCGTTGGCAAGCGGCTCGTTCAAGCCCGCATCGTTGCCAAGCACCGTCCCGTTCGGTGTATTGCCGAGCGGATTGTTGGCTGCGTTGGCGAGCGGCTCGTTCAAGCCTGCACCGCTGCCAGGCACCGCCCCGTTCGGTGTATTGCCGAGCGGATTGTTGGCTGCGTTGGCGAGCGGCTCGTTCAAGCCTGCACCATTGCCAGGCACCGTCCCGTTCGGTGTATTGCCGAGCGGATTGTTGGCTGCGTTGGCAAGCGGCTCGTTCAAGCCTGCACCGCTGCCAGGCACCATCCCGTTCGGCATGCCGCCGGCCGGATTGTTGGCCGTGTTGGCAAGCGGATCGTTCAAGCCTGCACCGCTGCCAGGCACCGTCCCGTTCGGCATGCCGCCGGCCGGATTGTTGGCTGCGTTGGCAAGCGGCTCGTTCAAGCCTGCACCGCTGCCAGGCACCATCCCGTTCGGCATGCCGCCGGCCGGATTGTTGGCCGTGTTGGCAAGCGGATCGTTCGAACCCGTACCGTTGCCAGGCACCGCCCCGTTCGGCACGCCGCCGACCGGATTGTTGGCTGTGTTGGCAAGCGGGTCGTTCGCCCCCGTGCCATTGCCTGTGGTCGCGCCATTCGGCGTGCCCTCGAACAAATAGGCAAGCAGGCTGTTCAAGCCAGCGTTATCGCCTCCGGTCGCGCCGTTCGGCATGCCACTGGCCGGATTGTTGGCCGCGTTGACAAGCGGATCGTTCAAACCTGCACCATTGCCTCCTGTCGCGTCGTTGGGCGTGCCACCGAACAAATAGGCAAGCAGGCTATTCAGGCCAGCGTCATTGCCTTCGGTCGCACCGCTCGGCATATCGCCGACCGGATTGCCGGCCGCATTGGCGAGCGGTCCAATCGAGCCTGCACCGTTAGGCATGTCGTCGACCGGATTGTTGCTCACATTGGCAAGCGGGTCACTCGAACCCGTGCCATTACCGCCGGTCGCACCGCCCGGTAACATGTCAGCCGCGCTGGCGAGCTGAACGTTCAGACCCGTTCCAGCCGCATCGCTTGGCGTGCTGCCAGGCAGATTGCTCCAGTGGCCAGGAATGCCGTTCACCAAGATAATCAAACGGTCGTGCGACCCGCTGTCGGCAGCGCCATCGCCGTCGCCGTCGCCATCGCCATCGCCGTCGCCATCGCCATCGCCGTCGCCGTCGCCATCGCCGTCGCCGTCGCCATCGCCATCGCCGTCGCCATCGCCGTCGCCGTCGCCATCGCCATCGCCGTCGCCGTCGCCATCGCCATCGCCGTCGCCGTCGCCATCGCCGTCGCCGTCGCCATCGCCATCGCCGTCGCCGTCGCCGTCGCCGTCGCCATCGCCGTCGCCGTCGCCATCGCCGTCGCCATCGCCATCGCCGTCGCCGTCGCCATCGCCATCGCCGTCACCATCGCCGTCGCCGTCGCCGTCACCATCGCCGTCGCCATCGAGCGAGCCAACAACGTCACCGATTAGACCGGTCGCGCCATCGATCACGCCGCTCAGTGTGCCGCCAAGCGAGCCGACGACGCCACCGATCGTGCCACCAATGTCGCCGATGCCACCAAGGCCACCGTCGCCGCCAATCACACCGTCGAGCGAGCCGACGACGCCACCGATCGTACCGCCAATGTCGCCGATGCCGCCAAGGCCGCCGTCGCCGCCAATCACACCGTCGAGCGAGCCGACGACGCCACCGATCGTGCCACCAATGTCGCCGATGCCGCCAAGGCCGCCGTCGCCGCCAATCACACCGTCGAGCGAGCCGACGACGCCACCAATCGTACCGCCAATGTCGCCGATGCCACCAAGGCCACCGTCGCCGCCAATCACACCGTCGAGCGAGCCGACGACGCCACCGATCGTACCGCCAATGTCGCCGATGCCACCAAGGCCGCCGTCACCGCCAATCACACCGTCGAGCGAACCGACGACGCCACCGATCGTGCCACCAAGATCGCCGATGCCACCAAGGCCGCCGTCACCGCCAATCACACCGTCGAGCGAACCGACGACGCCACCGATCGTGCCACCAAGATCGCCGATGCCGCCAAGACCGCCGTCGCCGCCAATCACACCGTCGAGCGAACCGACGACGCCACCGATCGTACCACCAAGATCGCCGATGCCGCCAAGGCCGCCGTCACCGCC
>NZ_FPBI01000020.1:0-106389 GCF_900116595.1 Mesorhizobium sp. YR577
CAAGGTAAGGGTTGTGGGACCGGAGTTTCTTCCCGATCCGGAAGGAGCAATAGATCTTCGAGCTCCGGCCAAGAGATACGTGCCTTAGCACGCGCATCTGAGTGGTGGGAAGAGAAATGGGCATTGTCTCATCGAAGGTGCAGTTGATATCCCGGACCATGCCGCAGCGATGATGGAAACGCTAACCATATGCGGTTTCAATTAGGTGCAGGGCCTGCAAGAGTTTTAGATTATCTTCGCTCGACACGGTCTGCGCACAACGCCTTTCCTCACAGCCACGAACCAACCAGTATAATGGTCCCGACAGCCGCGATCGCTATCAAAAATCCTGCGAGCATTTTTATGCGCTTGCGTCGGCGCATTCTCGCACCCGTCCAATCGTAGCGGGACTGGTAGTTCACGGTTGATCCGGAACCTTGTCGGGAGATTTTAGATTGGTTGCTGCGAGCATCATGATTGCATAAGCGACCTGCGCGGCATCCCATCCTGCGGCAGTTGCCATTTCCAGCAACTTGGTCACTGAAGGCTCCAACGCAAATTGACAGTGTGTCTGGTATTGTGGATCGTCAAGAGCGTGATTGGGCGGATTGATCCTGTTTGCTTTTGCCATTGTTCATGCATCATGAGGTTGTCCCTCCGCCCCAGACGCATCATCATTTTTTACGCATGTGGCAACCGACGTCAATCTTTGCGACGTTGGCGGTAGATTTCTGCGATCTTACGCGGCAATGCCAGGCGACAGAATCTGCCCGGCAGCAATGCACAGTTCAACGCTAGACGGCCCCAATCACAACGGCTGTCTTCGGTCCTCGAAGCGGTCACGGGTCGGGCATAGCTTTGAGGAGGAGGATTTCCGTCTCGTCATCCAGGCAGTAGAGTCTATCGTGACCATGTGATCGGCGGTGAAGGTGTCGTTGACAAGGGCCAATTTCTCGACCGGCTTGCCATGTTCGAGTTTCTGCCAGTGCCCCCCGTGAGGCCTCGCAACCTTATGCAAATCGCAGGCCTTAGCTATGTGAAGATCGCGAAGGCCATATTCCAGTGCGATCTCAGTCATCGGTTTTGACCAAACAAGCTCGTAGAGAGCCGCGCGGCTTATCCTCAACATTCCATCCAATCCGGTTTATGGATCGGTCATCCTCAATCAATATATTACCCGTCACGCGACTATCGCCGTCGCCAATAGGCTGATCGATTTCAAAATCTGAATCACCAATCCGATTGTATTACCGCTTAAGCATTCGAACGGCGAAAGCTCTTCTTTCAGCCAAGAACCCTCGCCGTCGGCTAAATCAGCCCTTGGCTACAGCGTTCTTCACTGCCCCCGCGATGGCAGTCAGAACGGCACCGCCGACGCCTCCACCTGCAACACTTCCTATGATTGAGCTCAGATCCAGACCGGACGTGGCTGCCACCGACTCGGGAATCCCGGCACCGCTGCCCAGTCCGAGAAGGGCTAACAACAGACCACCCAGTATGCCGCCGACACCGCCGGCAACACTGTTTCCGGTTGTTCCAAGACTGACGCCCTTCGCCAGACTGCCTATAATGTTGCCACCGGCACCACCGGCGATAAGCTGAATCACGATTGGGATAAGCGCTTCCATGACCGGCCTCTCGATGCACGGCTCAGGCTGCCGCGACGGAAGGTGGGACCGGTTGGTGACAAAAGTCAACCATTTGTTGACTAAATATCATGCTCTACAACCTACGTTGAGGCCGGAGGCCCCGTGAGCGCTTGCTGCAGGATTTCATGTCGGAGAAACATGTGGGCGAGATACCTGTCACAGGCGGCTACACCAAATATTTTGTCGAAATATTCCGTCTTTGTTTTGGGATAATCCGATAAGTAGACTTCAAAGATCAGCAGCCAATTCAGGCATCGCGACCGATAGATTCATAGTGGCCTCACGAAAATCGAATGTCATTTCTGATATTCTTGATCTTTGAGTGTCTCGTGCTTCAATCAACTTCTCGGAGAGCGGGTAACGAATTTTCAACCTTGCCGATCACACATGCCCGCATGCCTCGCTACGAATGTGTTCAAGAGGTAACTGACACGTGGGCGATACATGACAATCGACGACGGGTGCCGCTCCGCGCGCCTTGCTCCAGAACGAGGAGCTTGCGTGACTGTTCTAGGCATAGGCGCTGCATACATTTGCTGTCCGCTTGCAGAACGTACTCGTTGGCCTCCAGAGTTCGTGGCAGCGCATTTCAGGTGTTCAGCCGGCCACCTAAGATTTCCGAAAGTCGATGGCTATTGCAACTTCTATGATACACTGGGGGGCTATCGTGATGGCGCGAATACCATTCTGGGCGCGATGAATCACTGGCTGCCATCGAGGCTGCGCTCCTGCATATCAAGAAACGGATCGAAGACGCAGTCGCAGGCGTGCGCGTCTTTGAAAGCCGTCAGAATGACGGCAGCCTTACGCGCCTTGTCGTTCAGGACAGGAACCGCACGCAGATCAAGATCGAAGTCACGCCCGTTCTGCGTGGCTGTGTTTTTACCCCGGAAATAAGGTCCGTGTCGGCAGCCGTAGAAGATGAGTTCGGCTTCGCGGAGATCCAGGTCGTTTCGTTTGCGGATTTATATGCGGGGTAAGATCAGGCGGCCCTTGACCGGCAGCACCCGCGCGACCTTTTCGATATCAGGGATTTGCTGGCCAACGCGGGGATCACCGACGAGTTGCGCCAGGGGTTTATCGTCTATCTCATCAGCCATGGCCGCCCCTATGGGCTTATCCTGCCGCAGCGCTATGGCTGCCTTAACCACCACCGGCGCGGCACATGCGACAATAACCGCACCATCACGCGCGAGAAAATCGAGGACCGGGTTCTCGCTGGCCTCAAGAACAAGCTGATCTCGGCCAACGCCATCGAAGAAGCAGTTCGTGCTTATGCGCTGGAGATCAACCGCCTCAACCGTGAGGGGCGCGCCCAGGGAGAGGCAGACCGCAAGGCGCTTGCGAAGATCGATCGCGCCATTGCCGGCGTCATCGCGGCAATCGAGGACGGCATGTACCAGCCGTCCATGAAGACGCGCATGGAGGAACTTGAGCGACAGAAGACGGAAATCGCTGCACGCTTGGCCGCCGCGCCTTGCGGTGTCCCGGACGTGCATCCGAACGTCGCCAACATCTACAGGCTTCGCGTCGTTACTTTCACGGAAGCGCTCAATGATCCGGACGGCGGCCGGGAAGCGGCCGAAGCTCTGCGCTCCCTCATCGGGGAAATCATCCTCACGCCGGGCGAGAAACGCGGTGAGGTTCACGCCGAGCTGCGCGGCGAACCTATGGGTATCCTCGACTTTGCCAGCTCCGGGCCAAATCAACGTGTCGGAGAAGTTATGACAGAAGTGGTTGCGAGCCCCGCAACCAATAACTACGCTACACTATCCCACAATAGCCCAAAACTACGATCCACTGCGCCAAAGTGCTACGCTCAGCAATTGGTAAGTCTCTGCCCTAAAGCGGGAAAACCAAAATCAACAGGTGCAAAGCAGGGGAGCTGGCCGCAAGCGTAGATCATCTCACTTATCCTCTGGATAAGCTGAGAGAGAGAAACAACTTCTATGGCTTGGCCGGCTTCCTTGCGCATCAATGCTGCACGAGGCATTTAATCTCGGCCTCAAAGCGGTTTCCGTCGATCGGCGCCCGCATCATGAATCGCGGCACCCGACTACTCGCCGTCGCTCAGGGGTGATTGAGGCCGGGGAGCAGCCGCAACCTCAATCATTACATAGGGCCAAGTGACGCGTCATAGCGGCGCTGGCAGCCCTGAATCACTTCGATGTTCTCGACGGTCCAGTCGAACAGGATCGCGAACGGCCCCTGCAGCGACCTGCCGAGGGGTGTCAAGGCATATTCAACCCCGAGCACACGCCCATCAAGGATCCTGCGCGTCAGCATGCCATTGCGCTCCAGCTTTCGAAGCGTCTGTGTCAGCACCCGCTGGGTCACGCCATCGAGGCGACGCTTGATCGCATTGAAGCGACGGGGCTCGCTTAACACGGCCAGCACCATCATCGACCACTTGTCAGCGATCTGGTCGAGGATCACCCGGCTCGGGCAGTCCGCACGGTAGACGGGGTCATTTTCACTGATCGGTTCATCCATCGGTATCCTCAGGCATCCCTGGGATGCTTCAGGTGCGTAATTGACGGTAGGTATCCGATGAATACTTTAAGGTCAATGGCGCGAAACGCCAGCGCCAGAATTTCCCGAAGAACAGAGACTTTACGTATGACAGACAGAGATTCCAAACGGCTACGGATTTCCCGGGCAGACGGTATAGCCACGATCACGATCGACAACCCGCCGGTAAACGTTCTCGATGTTCCGTTGATGAGCGAAATCCGCAGCTTTCTCCTTTCCGTTCGCAATGATCCGGACACACGCGTGCTGGTTTTCCAGAGCGCGGACCCGGAGTTCTTCATTGCCCATGTCGACATGACATTGATCGATGAGCCGCACGCCTTCGACGAGATTGCCCGTGAGGCTCCGGAAGGCCTCAACCCGTTCCAGGCGTTCGGCGAGCTCCTGCGGGAGCAGCCGCAGGCGACGATCGTCAAGCTCGTCGGGCTGGCGCGCGGCGGCGGAGCGGAGTTCGTCGCGGCAGCTGACATGGCATTTGCCGCCGAGGGTCGGGCAGGGCTTGCCCAATGCGAGGCGTTGATGGGCATCACGCCGGGCGGGGGGGCTACCCAGTATCTGTCCAGTCGGATGACGCGAGGCCGGGCTCTTGAAGTGATCCTCGGCGCCGATCTCGTCGATGCGACGACGGCGGAGAGCTATGGTTGGATCAACCGGGCGCTGCCGGCTTCGGAGCTCGACGGTTTCGTCGATCGGCTGGCGCGCAACATCGCCGCCTTGCCCGAAGGCGTTATCGCCGCGGCCAAGAGGGCGTTGCTTCCTGAAGATCTGCGGGATGGCTTTAAGCGCGAGCATGAGGCCTGGGCAGGATTGTTCGAGCGCCCCGCCGCCGAAAAGCTCATCCGCAGCGGATTGAAAGCAGGAGCACAGACTAAGGAGGGTGAGAGAAATTTGGAAAGCTTGCTGCGTGCATTGAAGATGTGAAGCGTGAATGATCAGACTATAGCGGAACCGCTCCAACGAGCTGTCGTGGAGCGGTTTCAGCCGTTGATGGGCACGCCTGCGCTATTGCAAGCGCTGGCGCCAAAAATCATCACTTCATTCGCACCGCCGTCTGCCGCGGGAAGAGGATTTCTCCAGATGATGTCTTCATTCCGGTAATGGATATTCGAAAATCATACTGCGCCGGGCCGGGTATTCCGAGCATCGCGTGCAGCCTGGAAGCGGATTCAGGCAAGAACGGGAGCAAACAGCGAGCGACGGTGGCGAGACCATACACCTGTTCTGCCAGTGTAGCCCCGAGGCGATCGGAAATTATTCGTCGTTCCACTCTGTCGAGTTTTCCTGCCAAGGCTTTGGCATCAGACCAGGGAGCTTTTCGCGTGAACTCTCTGTTCGCGGACCCCAGGTAGGAAAAGATTTCTGTTAAGCCGATATGGAGCTCGTATCTGTCAAACGAATGGAAGACTTTTTCGGGAAGGATGGTTGCTTCGCGGACAAGAGCGCTGTCCGGAACCGATGGTGTAATTGCTGAAAAGGAGGATGCAAGCAACGTGAGAACCCGATTGACAAGGTTTCCCAACTGCCCGCCGAGTTCTCCAGACCATGCGGCCTCAAGCCGTTCTTCAGAGAAATCCCCATCATCAGCGGAACGGATGTGGCGTAGCAGGTAATAGCGCAATGCGTCAGGGGTCTTATAGTCCTGCACGAAGACCTCGGGATCGACGCCGTTGCCGGCCGACTTTCCGATTTTTCGACCGTCCAGGGTCAGATAGCCATGCACGAAGATCGAAGACGGGAGCGGCACTCCGGCAGACAGGAGTATTGCTGGCCAGTAAATCGCGTGAAACTTGGAAATTCCCTTGCCTACAAAATGGATGCGTTCGCCTTGCTGCGACCAATATCGCTGGAACAGGCTTTCGTCGGAACCGTAACCGAGCCCTGTGAGATAGTTCGCGAGAGCATCAAACCAGACATAGATAACTTCGTCGCTCTCCGGCACGGGCACGCCCCAGCCGCGCGCGCGTTCAGCACTGCGCGACACGCTGATGTCCTCGAGCCCTCGTCGAAGCAGGGCGAGTATTTCGTTACGCCGGTGAACCGGAACGACCTCGATCTCGTTTGTCTCGATCAGATGTTGAAGGCGCTCGCTATATCGAGACAGGCGAAAGAACCAGTTTTCCTCCCTCACGATCTCAAGCGGGATACCGTGCTCCGGGCATCTTCCGTCGTCCAGATCCGTGAGTTCGTAGAACTGCTCACAGCCAACGCAATAAAAGCCCTCATAGCTTTTTCGATAGAGGTCGCCATTCCTGGCGCAATATGTCTCGTATCCATGGATGTGCGAACGAATGCATCGTTCGAAATTTGGAGCTGCCTGCCGAGCTGTTCGAAGCGGTCTGCGTTCTCTCCCACGAACTCGGCCACCGGACGTCCTGCTGCTTCCGCGGCGCGAACGTTTTTGAGACTGTTGTCATCCGTACCGCACTGAAATCTGACGTCTTTGCCCAGAAGTCGGGAATGGCGGGCATAAGCATCGGCCTGCACGAGTTCGAGCGCAAAACCAACATGCGGCGCGGCATTGACGTATGGAATCGAGGTGGTGATGTAAGTTTTCGTGCTGTTCATTGGGATATCCCTGTGAAGGTTGCATGTCCCTCAAGGCGGATCGACCAATGAAAAACCGCCTCAAGGGCGGTCTAAGGTGCATTACAAGCGCACAAAATCCGCCACGCTAGGTGGAGCGTGGCATCATCATCGTGGCATTGGCGAGGCATGTGTTCATGCTGTCAGTGCTATCATCCGGTTGCGACCGAAACAAGCCCGCATTGAGGGGCGCCTCCAAATCATGTCGCTGTTGGTTCGTCCCCAACAGACCACCGTTTCGATCCATCGAGGCAAGGTTTGGATTGTCAGCGAACGCTTGACGGGAGACATTCGGTAACAAAACGGGTTACTTCCGCGGCGAGCTCCATATCTTCCGGAGATCCTGAAAATCCTCCATGCGGCATCGCCTCGAACACATGAAGTTCGACCGGGGCTCCCACGCGTCGCAACTTGCGATGGAGCCGAACCGCATTGGATAGGAACAGGTCACGCGTTCCGCTCTGCACGAATATCGGCGGAAACGCGGCCGACATCTCTCCGAACAGCGGGAATAAATACGGATGCGACAGGACCGCTCCGTCCGCATAGAGCAGATTGTTTGACATCAGGGGATTGGGAAGCACGACATCGATGGTGCGGTTGGTTTGAAAGCTGTCACCCGACTCCGTCAGATCCAGCTCCGGGGACAGCAATACGACGCCTGCCGGAAACGGCAGGCCTTCATCGCGTGCCCGCAGGATGGTGGCGAGGGCAAGATTGCCACCGGCCGAGCGACCGCCAAGTACGACGCGATCGGCCCCATAGTGATCGATCACGTGCCGATACACCGCCAGGCAGTCGTCGAGCGCTGCGGGATAGGGGTGGTCCGGTGGCATCCGGTAGTCGATACCGTAGCAGATCATCCCGAGCCGGTTTGCCTGCAGCCGTGCGCTCTCACGGCAGGCATCGCCACCGCCGAATACGAGCGCGCCGCCATGCAGGTCGATGAAGACGCAATCTCTGAGCCGCGGACTTTCTGGTAACGCGACATGGACAGTTGCTGTGCCCAGGCGGCGCGTCTCGATCTCGATCTCGATGATTGTCTCATTCGTTGCTGCATTGAGAGCAGCGGCGTAATGGGCCTCGGCTGCGTCCTGCAGCTGACGCCAAGCTGCCCGATCATCTGGTGCCGGTATCGGGTAAAGCGCGTGAATGGTGTGCTATCATCTTGGACGGCAGCGCGCAGCATGGCCTGCGCTTCGGGACTGATGGACGCTGGAACAGGAATGATCCGTTCGCCGACGCGCACACCCTCCACGGGGAAGAGGTTCTGTTTGTTCCTCATGCGGGCACTCCGATTCACAAGTGGTCTGGCATGCAGCTGCCCGACCCAACGCAGATGGCCCACGCTGACAGACGCAACGGTAAGTCTTCAGGATCGGTCGGCCACATCATGCTGAGCCCGATGGTCAGGGTTCTGGCTGCTGCCAATGAGGATATGTCACGTAGGCGGTCATGGCACCCGTCTCATGAGAACGGATGGTCACCTTGTCGCCTTTCTGCATTGCAATGATTTCGCCAGGCCCCGCTGTCAGCGATCCATGCGCGTCGCAGACAGTTATGCTTCCTTCCAAGACAATCATCGTGTCGTGTACGGCCATGGTCTCCTCGAGAACCTGGTCTGGGCCGTAGCGCCCGAACCCAATGGTGACTGGCCCGCCGTGGCGCTGGTCGAGCAGGTTGCCGGTGAAGATGTCACCTTCCTGTCCCGGCGAGCGTTCAAACACCGCGTCGGCAATGGCGAATTTGTAAATGGTCATGGACTGTCTCCTAAAGGTTGGAACCGAGCGCGAGACGGGTCGATAGGAATTCTTCGAGCTTTCCGCATAGGCTTGAAAATGAACTCAGCGGTCATTTGTTCGCTATCGCGCGGTCGCGGAGGGGTTTCACGCCGGCTCTGTGTATTGCTCCCCGCCTCAAGGCGATACCGTTGTGACACAGCAACCTGCTGGACCACCGCGCGACGGTTGGATGACGCGGTGGTCCGAATTGATGGAGGCTGCTATTTGGCGATGAAAGCCAGGATATCCTCGTTCAGAACATCTGCGTTGACCGTTAACATGCCATGCGAATAACCGGGATAGGTCTTCAACGCGCCATTCTTGAGCAGTTTGACCGCCTTCGAAGCCGACGCTGTAATCGGAACGACTTGGTCGTCTTCGCCGTGTAGCACCAGCGTCGGTACGGTGATTGCCTTCAGGTCCTCTGTCTGGTCGGTTTCCGAAAAGGCCTTGATGCCATCATAATGCGCCTTTGCGCTGCCCATCATGCCCTGCCGCCACCAGTTCTGGATCACGCCTTCATGGACCGTCGAACCCTCGCGATTGAACCCATAGAACGGACCGGTCGGAACGTCCCGGAAGAATTGGGCACGGTTGCTTGCAAGCGCTGACCGGAAACTGTCAAAGACCTCGATCGGTGTGCCCTCGGGGTTGCTGTCGGTCTTCAGCATCAGCGGTGGGATGGCGGCGACCAGAACGGCCTTGGCCACACGGCCGGCCGGCTCGCCGTGCCGCGCCACATATCGTGCGACTTCGCCGCCGCCGGTGGAATGGCCAACATGAACCGCGTTGCGTAGATCCAGGGCTTTGGATACGGCAAAAGCGTCGGCTGCGTAATGGTCGATGTCGTGACCTTCGGCAACCTGCTCCGAACGGCCGTGCCCGCGCCGGTCATGCGCGACGACGCGGTATCCCTTCGACAGGAAGAACAGCATCTGCGCATCCCAGTCGTCGGAACTGAGCGGCCAGCCATGGTGAAATACAATGGGCTGGGCGTCCTTGGGGCCCCAATCTTTGTAGAAAATCTGAACGTTATCGTCGGTCGTGACAAAGCCCATGGTGAGTTCTCCTTCTGATAGTTTGGTCGCGGCGGATTCGTCGCCGCGCACGATGCTCGGCCAAAATGTGAAAGTTGCAGCAACGGCCGCTGCCGAGGCCAGAGCATCGCGGCGGCTAAGCGGCAGGTCCAGACTTAAGATACGAGGCATCGATATGTCCCTTAGCTTAATCAAATGCGGGCCGGTTTGGCGAGAATAACTCTCGCCGTATTCCTGTTGCGGCGTTGGGGAGAACTACTTGGGATGTACGGCGAGAGAATTCGGTCTTCCCGTTTGCTGAAATTCGAGTTTGCAGGCTTGCTGGAAGTCTTGCTTCCAAGCCGTGTCTGAAGACTTGATGGCATCTCGGGAAGCGAATCGATAGGCCGCGTTCTTGAAAAGCTGTGTCGCTGAAAGCGGAACGCCAAACGGATATGGCTCTCTCCTCAATTCTGTGGGGCCGCAGAGCAGAATTCATCGTCGCAGATCAGACATGGGCGCGGTGCCAAATATCTGTTTATATTCTCGGCTGAATCGCGACAGATTTCCGTAGCTCACCTCATAAGTTATGCGCGATACAATTAAGGCGAGTGTATCCGCGATATATGCTCGACGTTGCGTCGGGTGGCTCTCAGATTTCGTCAACTTATTCTTCTCCGTGAACGTCTTCCAAGGTTGACCTGGAACGAGATAGTGAGTTGTGGTGCGCGCGCTTGAACATCAATCGCACACGGGATTACGCGAAAAATTTGCATCCGCCACTGCGGAAAAGAGAACGGATTGTGTAGGGCTTTCGAGCCGTCGGAGGGTTATCCCGGCGGCCGGCGCCCACCCTCAGGCGCCTTGTCCGGCCTCGGGAAACAATATGATATCACCCTTCCGGCACATCTGGCCTGGTTCACTTGGCCGGAAGCAGTTTACAAACTCGGTATCGTGAACAATGGAAACGGAAAGAGAAGCAATGCGTGCCGAACAGCGCGGCCTTGCCCTGTCCAGCGAGCAAGCCGATGCGCTTTCGCATGTCACGGACGGACGCGATCTCGGCATCGTTGTCGGTTATGCCGGAACGGGAAAGAGCGCCATGCTCGGCGTGGCGCGCGAGGCTTGGGAGGCGGCAGGCTTTGAGGTTCGCGGTGCAGCCCTTTCCGGCATAGCGGCGGAAAATCTCGAAAGCGGATCAGGAATCTCCTCGCGCACCATCGCCAGCATGGAACATGGCTGGGAGAACGGCCGCGATATGCTCACTGCCCGCGATGTCCTGGTGATCGACGAGGCCGGCATGGTCGGCACGCGCCAGTTGGAGCGCGTGCTGTCCCATGCCGCCGATGCCGGCGCCAAGGTCGTGCTGGTCGGTGATCCGCAACAGTTGCAATCGATCGAGGCTGGTGCTGCCTTTCGCTCGATCCATGAGCGTCATGGCGGTGTCGAAATCGAAACCGTACGCCGCCAGCGCGAGGACTGGCAGCGCGACGCCACGCGCGATCTGGCGACCGGCAGGACACGAGAGGCCATCCATGCCTATGACAGCCACGATATGGTGCATGAAGCTCAAACGCGTGAGCAGGCACGAGACGAACTCATCGACCGCTGGGACCGCGACCGGGAGGCATCGCCGGATGCCAGCCGCATCATCCTCACACATACCAATGCCGAGGTGCGGGAACTCAACGAGGGCGCAAGAGAGCGGATGCGGGACGCCGGCAATCTCGGAGAGGATGTGCGCCTGACAGTAGAGCGCGGTGAGCGCAGCTTTGCCAGCGGAGATCGCGTCATGTTCCTGCAGAACGAGCGCGAACTTGGCGTGAAGAACGGCACGCTCGGCGTGATCGAGCAGGTCAACGTGCAAAGCATGACCGTGAGCACCGATGATGGCCGATCGGTTCAGTTCGACCTGAAAGATTACGACCGCATCGACCATGGCTATGCCGCGACGATTCACAAGGCTCAAGGCATGACGGTGGACCGCACCCATGTGCTGGCAACACCGGGCATGGATGCCCATGGCAGCTATGTGGCCCTGTCGCGGCATCGTGACGGTATGGACCTGCATTATGGCCGTGACGATTTTGCCAATCAGGACCGTCTCACCCAAACGCTCTCGCGCGACCGGGCCAAGGACATGGCGTCAGATTACGAACGGCAGATCGATCCAGCCCAAAGCTATGCCGAGCGGCGTGGGATCGAGGTGAACACACACATTGCCGAAATCGAGCTAAAGACGGGGCTGGAACGGCAGCACATCATATTCGACAGCCGGAACCTGCCCGGAGAGTGCCCGACAACTGGCCGGGACACAAAAGAGCGACCGGAAAGGGAAAGTGCGGGTGTCGAAGCGAGCCGCGATGCGAGCACAGCGGAAAGAGAGATTGCGGAAGACCCCGAGAAAGCGCTGCGAACCGCACGCACGCGGGCGCTCATCCGCCATGCCCACGCCGTCGATGTGATCTTCAGCGCGGACGATGCCGGCCGCAAGGCAAGCCCCGCACAATGGGATGAACTGGTCGAGGCCCGCAGGGCGTTCGATCATGTGCGGCCCCATGGCTGGCGGGATGCCGAAGCCGCTTACGCCAAGGACGAGAGCCTTGCCCGAGAGGCCGGATCGGGCAAAGTCAATCGCGCCATTCGCGCCATTCGCGCCCTCCAACTTGAAACCGAAATCCGTACCGATCGGCAGCGATGTGCCGACCGTTTCGTGGAACGCTGGCGGAAGCTCGACCAAACCAGCCAGCGCCAATATCAGGCCGGCGATATGTCCGGCTACAAGGCAACGCGTTCAAAGATGGGTGACATGGCCAAAGGCCTCGAACGCGATCCGCAGATGGAATCCCTGCTCGCAGGCCGCAAGCGCGAACTCGGCATCGCGTTCGAATCAGGCCGCAGCCTCGGCAGGGAACTCGCACTCACTCACGGGCTGGGTCTCGGCAGAGGACGAGGGATCGGCTTCTAGTTGTTTAATCTTGGTCCGGTGTGTAGGGCTAGCATAGTTCTGATTCGATCAAACAGAACTGGCAGCTATCAACCTCAAGTAAGCCGTTCTGGGCTCGACCGTGCCAAATCCAGAGGCGGTCTCGCGGCAATTATGGCTTTGCGCTCTCATTTCGGTCATCCAATTCACGTCGCCTGTTTCCCGAGAGCGGTTATTGTGATTGTCGAGCCGCAGCGCTCCCCCGCTTCCGAAATCAGCCACTCGACGGAGACGGTGGCGGTTGTGGTTGATTGGCGCGGCTCTCCGGAAGTAATTGGGTGCCACCAGACACGCTCAGTCCACCGACATAGCGAAACGCCATTGACGAAACATGATATGATGGCGTCCTTTAAGGGAACTCGTTGTGGTTACCTATGGATCTGGAAATCTTGCGGGCGGTTTCCTTCACCAGCGTGGTGATGTGGGCAACATCGAATTCGGGCGCGGACCATTCGGCGAATGCGGTGCTAAGCGCCGCGACGATTTTGTCGGAGGCATCCCGGATCGGTGCTCCGATGGATATGACGCCCTGGATATTCTCGCCGTGAACCATTGCGTAGCCCTTGATGCGGATATCCTTCAGCTCCTCCATCAGTTCCGTAACGTTCGTCTTCGTCCTGGGCGTCACCTGCACGAGTTCCTCCCGAGTCAGGAGGCTATAGGCTTCCGCATCGGGCAATCCGGCAAGCAGGACTTTTCCGAGCGCCGTGCTGTGAAGATAGGTTTCAGAGCCCGGGACGCTGCGAATGACGATCGGTCCTTCGCTCTGCGTGGAGAGGATATAGACCGCTCGTGAACCGCGCAGCACGCCGAGATAACCATTCAAGAGGTGTTGCGACGCCAGCAGGTCCAGTTCGGGTTTGACCACCGAGATAAGCCTGTCCTTCTTGGTGAGGCTCCAGCCAAGGCCGAAGGCCCTGTAACCGATGGAGTAGCGCCGGGTCTCACCGTCCTGCATGACGAAGCTGTATTGCGCGAGCGTGTTGATGAGGCGTTGCACGATGGTAGCGTTCAGGTCGAGTTGTCTCGCGATTTCCCGAACGCCGAGAGGCGTCGTCGATTTGTCGAGGATCTCCAGTATCTCCAGCCCACGCTGGAGCGATTGGCTTCCCGCCACCGATTTCGCCTTCTCCACTATTCACCTATTCCAATGCATGTCAGGGACTTGTTTGAATGACGCATCAGTCTGCGACTATGCGAAGCGTTCTGTCGGTTGAAGAGAACAACTGGAAACCTTCTTTGGTAAGGAGTCCGGTATCCTCCACCATCATTCCACCCCAACCCGGCTCGTAGTAAGGGGTTTCGAGGCAAAAAGTAGTGCCGGCGGTAAGAATATCCTCGCTTTCCGGCGTGATGACCGGTGCCTCATAGACTGCCATGCCGATCGCATGTCCGATATGCTGGCGGCGGAATGGCCTCAAACCGCGATCTTCAACTGCCGTTACGCCGGCTTCGAACACGTCGCGTGCAGGCGTTCCTGGCCGCATCGTGTCGATGGCGACAAAAAGCCCTTCGAGAAGAGCGGTATAGCGCTGGCTCTGCAAGGGCGAGGGTTTGCCGATGACTGCCGTGCGTGCCATGTCCGACTTATAGCCGTAGTAGCTGCAACCGACGTCGAACCGCAGCAGGTCACCTCGTTGCAGCGGCCGCTCCGAACTCATCGCGTCAGCAAGGGCGCTGCGCTCGCCGCCTACCACCGTGACATTTCGCGGCAACCCGCCGCCGAGCGACATCTGCGATGCCACAAACGAAGCGACTTCCTTGTCTGTCATTCCCACGCGCGCGGCGTCAATGCCCGCATCGATCGCTTGCTCCGTTATCTCAGTGGCATAGCGCAGCAACTCGACCTCGAAAGGCAGCTTCACCGCCCGCACGCCGAACATCCAGGATGTCGCGTCGGCGATATCGCCGCCGCTGCGGACAAGAAGGTCGATTGCCTCTCGGGGGAGATAGCCCTTCTCAGCCACGGTCCTGCTGGCGTTGACACACCGTATTGCGGCTTCGAAGGCTTCCATGAACGAGGCATGGCGGATCGCGGTATGAGCCGAGGGCGTTGAGCCGCTGAAGAAGAATTTTCCGAACGGGAAGATGTTTTCGGGCACGAGCCCGGCATCGATGGCCGGGGCAAAGTCCGCGGCCGGCACGACGAGCAGAACGGCGTCGCGGGTAACCAGCGCCGCATAGTCGTACCGACGATTAATCGTCGCCCCCATGCTTTCATAGCCCGTGGTGTAGAGCACGTTTTCCGGGCTGGCGACCACAAGCAGGTCGAATCCTTCCGCCTCCATCTTGCGCCGGACCCGCGTGAGCCTTTCGTCCGCCAGGGTTCTGAGGCGGGTTACCAGTGTCGTATCGCCAAGAGACATTCGGTCGTTCCTGTTATGGTTTTGGTCTGGCCGCGGGCACGGACAAACCAGGCATGCACTGTCCGGATTCCAGCGGCGAACCCATTGACAACAGATTTTTCGGCTGAATACAATACATTATCGCAACACTGTTTCGATAATAGGAACAAATAAAATGAAAATCAGCAGGCGCAGATTCATGCATGCGGGGCTGGGGATGGCCGGTGTTCTAGGCTTTCCCCGGATGTCATTCGCCCAATCCTATCCTGTTCGTCCGACGACGATCGTTGTGCCGTTCGCGGCTGGCGGTGCGGGAGACCTGTCGGCGCGCGTGATTTCGGATTTCGCCAGCAACAAGAAAGGCGATGTCACGGCGGTCGATTTTCGTCCCGGCGCGGGTGCCACGATCGGCACGACTCAGGTCGCAGACGCAACGCCTGACGGCACCACGCTCGGGCTCTATTCGGTCAGCCCCTACGGGACGACGCCGCATCTGCAGAAGGTGCCCTACGATCCAATGTCCAGCTTCACCTATGTGACCGCGCACGTCTTCGTGCCGATCGCGTTCTACGTGAAGGCCGACAGCCGCTTCGCCACCTGGGAGGATGCGGTGAAGTTCGCCGTCGACAATCCATCCAAGTTCCGCTGGGGCACGGCGGCCGTGCGCGGGGCCGCCCATTTCGCTACGGAGGCGGCCTTCCGGAAGGCAGGCGCGCAGGCGACCTTCGTGCCGTTCAAGGGCGGTTCCGAAGCGATGACGGCGCTGCTCGGCGGCCATATCGAGGCTTCTGTCTCGTCCGACTACGGCCCTCAACTGGATGCGGGGGAAGTCAGATTGCTCGCCTTCACCGGCTCGGAGAAGGTCGACATTTATCCTGACGTTCCTACCTTCGGCGAAATGGGACAGCCTATCGCCGTTGAGGCGACATACGGCCTCGCTGGGCCGGCGGGACTGTCACAGGAGGTCGTGGCCTACTGGAACGACCTTGTGGTCGAATTGCAGCAGACCGATGATTTTGTGAACTACCTGAAGGTCGTAAAGGGCGTTCGGCTCCACTGGAACAGCGAAGAGTTCACGGAGCGGGCCAGGGAGGCGTACACCACGCTCGGCCAGGCTATCAAAGAACTCGGGCTCTAGAGAATGGCAGGTATTGTCACGTTGGTCATCGCGTCTGCCGGCGCGATGATCTACTCCCTTTTGCACTACGATATCTGGTCTTTCGGTATGCCCGCATCCGGCCTGATGCCGTTGGTGGGCTGCGCAATCGTACTGTGCGCATCTCTGTGGGTGGCGGTCGTGGAAGCGCCCCATCCGAAAACAGAAGTCTCGCGCCCGTCGCTCGCCTATTTCGCCGGTTTCGTCGCAGTGTTGCCGCTGACCGCCCTCTTCGGTCTCCTGCCGGCCCTGTTCGTTGTGGCGGTAGCGCTTCTGCGCTTCGTGGAGTGGCTGCCTCTGCCACGGGCACTGGCGGTCGCGGCGGTGGTGAGCGTCAGCAACTGGATCGTCTTCCAGAAATTGCTGGGGGTGCCGCTTCCCCACGGGTCGATTTGGAGCACCCTATGGATGTCGTAGCCAATCTCGCCCTAGGCTTCGGGGAAGCGGTAACGCCGCTCAACCTGCTGATCGCACTGGCCGGCTGCATCGTTGGCACGGCCGTCGGCGTGCTGCCCGGTCTCGGACCAACGGCGACCATCAGCCTGCTCCTACCGATCTCGGTCTATCTCGACAAGACCAGCGCCATCATCCTGCTGTCGGGTATCTATTACGGTGCCATGTATGGCGGGTCGATCACATCGATACTCGTGAAGATACCCGGGGAGGCCGCGAGCGTCATTACCTGTATTGACGGCTACCAACTGGCGCGCAAGGGGCGCGCGGGCTCCGCGCTGACCATCGCGGCGCTGGGCAGCTTCTTCGCCGGCATCGTCGCCACGCTGGGCATTGCCCTGATCGGTCCGTCGACTGCTCAACTGGCGCTCGCCTTTGGCCCCATCGAGAAGACGTCGCTGCTCATCCTCGGCTTCGCTCTCGTGCTGGGCGTGGGAGAGGGCTCGCGCATACGCGCGCTTGCCATGATAGGTCTCGGCCTGCTGATGGCGACGGTCGGGGTCGATCTCGTCTCGGGCGACGAACGGTTCGTCTTCGACGTTGCCCCGCTGCGCGACGGCTTCAACATAGCTATTCTTGCGATGGGCCTGTTCGGCATCAGCGAGGTGCTGCTGATGGCCGAGGAAAAGGATAGCGATGTAAAGGCGATGCCGACGCCCCAGCGTTTGCGGGACCTGTTTCCGAACTGGCAGGAAACGCGTGAATCCGCCGCCCCCGTCGTGCGGGGCAGCGTCCTCGGCTTCTTCCTGGGCCTTCTGCCGGGCGGGGGCGCGCTGATAGCCAGCTTTGCGAGTTACATGCTGGAGCGCAGGCTTTCCCGTAATCCCGAGGAGTTCGGAAAAGGTGCAATTGCCGGCGTGGCCGGCCCGGAATCGGCAAACAATGCCGGCGCACAAGCAAGCTTCGTTCCACTTCTGTGCCTGGGTATACCGGCCAATGCCACCATCGGTGTTATCATGGGCGCGCTGCTCATGGCGGGTGTCACACCAGGGCCGAGGCTGATAACCGACCACCCGGAAATGTTCTGGGGTGTCGTCGCCAGCATGTTCGTCGGCAACGCAATTCTCGTGGTCCTCAACGTGCCGCTCGTCGGGCTGTTCGTGTCGCTGCTGCGGGTGCCCCGGCCTGTGATGTCGGTGCTGATCCTCTTCTTCTGCGTGATCGGAGCCTACAGCCTCAACAACAACATGTTTGACGTCGGTGCCATGTTCGTGTTCGGCGCGCTTGGCTACGGGTTGCGGAAGTCGGGTTTCGATGCAGCACCGCTATTGCTCGCCTTCGTGCTTGGGCGACTGTTCGAGGAAAGCCTCATGCAAGGACTCATCATTGCGCATGGGCAGGTCAGCGCCTTCCTGGTGAGCCCGCTCAGCGCGCTGTTCCTCGCGACCGCCGCGTTGATCCTTGTCCTTCCATCTGTCGTCGCAAGACTGCGCCGCAGGTCGTCGGCAGCGCGGATATCCGCTACGAAAGAATAAGATATGCAGACGATCAATCCTCATCTCGCCAGCTTCCGGTGCATCCGCTGTTCGACGCTCTATCCGGTCGGAGATTTTCAGGAAGGCTGCCCGAAATGTTTGGCGGAATCCCATCCGGCGAGCGTGGTCCCCGTCTACGACGAAGCCATGCCCTCGCCGTTCGAGGAGCATTTCGGCCGGCGAATGGAGCGTTTCGGAAACTGGCTACCCTACAAGGTGTTCACCAGCCTTGGCGAGGGTGACACCCCCCTTGTCGACCTGCCGCGTCTTGCCGCGCAGTGCGGCCTCGAGGCACTTTCCATCAAGCTGGAAAGCGCGAACCCGACGGGATCGCACAAGGATCGCATGAGCGCCCAGTTCGTTGCCAGGGCGAAGGACAGGAACGTGCCATCCGTCATCGCCGCGTCGAGTGGCAATGCAGGCTGTTCTATCGCAGCCTATGCCGCGGCTGCTGGGTTGCCCTGCACCATCGTGACGACGCCGGCCATCAGCGCGCCATGGCGCCGCGCCATCGAGATGACAGGGGCCAGTATTGTCTATGTGGAAGACAGTCTCGAACGTTGGGAAATTGTCAGGCGTAAGGTCCGCGAGGAAGGTTGTCTTTCAGCGACCAATTATCTTGTGCCGCCGGTCGGCAGCGACCCCTACGGTGTCGAAGGCTACAAGACGCTCGGCTACGAACTGGCCGAGAACCAGGCCGTATCGGTTGCCGATGCGATCTTCGTTCCGACGGCGCGGGGTGACCTGCTCTGGGGCATCTATCGCGGGCTTGCGGAGGCGATGGAGGCCGGGAAGCTGCGGGCGATGCCGAAGCTCGTCGCTGTGGAGCCGTTTCCCCGGCTGGAATGCGTCCTTGCCGGCAAGGATGTCCGCTCCCACTTCCCCGGCAAATCGCTTCTGGCGTCGATCGGCGGTGCTACCGCCACCTACCAGTCTTGGCTGGCTGTGACGCGCAGCGGTGGAACGGCGATCTCGGTCGCAGAGAGCGATGTGCTCGACGACCGACAACTCCTCGCGCACCACGGTCACTATCTCGAGCTTTCGGCGGCGGCGGCGCTGACTGGCCTGCGCACGCTTGCAGCATCGGCGGACAAGGGGGCAAGCATCCGCAGGGCAGTGCTTATAGGCACGTCCCATGGATATAAGGAAGCCGCCGACTGACGCGGACGGACCCGAAGGGAGCAGCGTGAACCGAACCGCGTCACACGACTTTACCACACAAGTATATCTCCGGTGGTAACAGCGTCTTTGGGATCAGCAATGGGCTGGATAGAATACGCCGCGTGTTGGCCATCGAGCCCAAACTTCTTGCCGCCTGAAAGCCGCCGAAGAGGGATATCGGATTGTAAGACAGTCCTATTTACCGCGCTTTCTACGCCACGCTACGACGCCGGCTAAATCTTTCTTGCACAACGACAAATCCTTGCTCTGACTGGTCTCAAAAGCCGTCAGGAACAACCAGCAGGAGGCGTCGCTGCCATGCGTGAACCAGATCGTATCGTCCGCCTGAACACCGTCCTTGCGCGAACCGGCCTGTCCCGGTCCACCATCTACCGCAAGATCGCCGAATGCACCTTCCCCGCCCGGCTAAAGATCAGCATCAACGGCGCGGGGTGGCGGGAATCCGACATCAATCGCTGGTTTGCCGATCCCGTCAGATGGAGGCCGGAGGGGGAAGGCGAAGCTTAAGGAGGCGGGATAAGTGAAAAGGCACTCAAGCGCCCTGAAAATCCGTCCCGGCATCTAACCGAGGCGGATTTTTGTCTTCTGAAAGGATCAGGTTTTTTTCGCACGCTTATGAAGGGCGCGAGCGACGTAGAGACCACCGACCAAGCCGACTATAACGCTCATGGTTATGTTGCGGGTTGCATCATCCTTCACGATCGGGCGAACCATCACGGAGCCGTCCCGAGATTCAGCGTATTGTGGGCCACGCAGAATGAAGAAGCCTTGTGCTGCCGTGAAAAACGCAACGCCTGCGATTGCGCCCATCAGAAGGGCGCGTTTATTCGTGAAGATGCTACTACTTATGATATTCCTATATTCTTAATTTCGCGCTGACGACGTCCCGCCGACAGCCGTGCGACGTGTTATATCGGTAAAGGCTCTTTTGATAGTGCTTCGCCGGAACCACACTGCGTTCTCTGAGCCGAACCCTGAGCCGACCCAGAAGCACATAGGATGGGTAGCGGATACGCCCTATTCGGTCAGAAAAGTGGTTGACATCTCATAGGATGTCTCCAATATATCCCGATGAGATTGGTATTGGACACCAATGTGATCGTTGCGGCCTTTCGCAGCCGGAACGGAGCGAGCAACCTGCTTTTGCGATTTGCCGATCAAGGTCTGGTCGTCCCACTTTGTTCGACGGCACTGTTTCTGGAGTATGAAGCAGTGCTCAGCCGAAAGGAGACGCGAGCGGCGACAGGGCAGACACTGGAGGAAGTCGGCGCGGTCGTGAGCGCAATTGCTGCTATCACCGAAGGCGTCGATATCTCGTTTCGAACGCGGCCGATATTGGCCGACGCCGCCGATGAGATGGTCCTGGAGGTGGCCTTGAACGGGAATGCCGAGGCAATCGTTACGCATAATGTCAGAGACTTCGGTTCGGTCCGCAAACTGGGCATGCCTATTGCAACACCGGGAGATATCGTCAGGAGACTGAAAAAATGACCCAGGCTCAACGCTACAAATACCCGCTGCAACTGCCGCAGTCGCTCAAGGAGACAGCGGCGCGATTGGCCCAAGAGGATGGCGTATCGCTCAATCAGTGGATCGTCGCGGCCGTCGCGCAGAAGATCGGTGCGGTGCAGACGGCTGACGACTTTCTTAAGGTACGCGCCCGCAACACCAAGCGGGGCGACCTGACAAGGCTTTTGGACAAGGCACCGGATGTGCCTCCGACTGCGGAGGATGCCGTATAGCGCTGATGCCTGTGGGCGGTCCGTGATGAGGATGTGGAATCAAACACCCGTCGAGATCAGAAATTTCTCCACTTTGTCGCGCAGAAGTGCGTGCGAGCCTTACGCCAAAACCGCGACCGGCAAGTCTTTACCGCCGATCGTACAACGCTACGAAGATTATGCTTCCCAAGAGGGATTTGTGGCCATCCTTTGTCAGGTCAATCCGCAATGTGGAGCGACCGAGATGGCAGAGGAAAGAAAAGAAGACCCGTACGGCATTATCCCGGCCAACAACAACACAAACCCCGATGGCGATGCGGACATCGCGCCCTGGCAGAAGCTGGACAAGGTGGTGTTGTCCATCGCCGGATTGATTGGGCGACAACTGGCAGGGGAGCACTTCGAGGCTTTGCAGGGCGCGAATGACAACAAGACTCCGACACCAGAGGCAGAGGGCCGGAAACAGGACATAGCACCTGAACAGGACTGAGAGAGGATCACCCATGACCCGTGTCGCACTGTATGCCCGCTATTCCTCCGACAATCAGAGCGAGGCGTCGATTGAAGATCAGTTTCGGCTCTGTCGGGATCATGCGCGACGGGAGCGGTGGGAGACTGTCGGATTCTATGAGGATGCCGCGATCTCCGGCGCGAGCACGATCCTGCGACCGGGCATTCAGCGGCTCATGCGTGACGCGCAGCATGGAGAGTTCAATATCCTGCTGGCCGAGGCACTGGATCGGATCAGCCGCGATCAGGCCGATGTCGCCCCGCTCTACAAGCAGTTGAAGTTCGCTGGCGTCGGCATCGTCACCTTGGCCGAAGGGGAAATCTCCGAACTGCATGTCGGCCTCAAGGGCACGATGAATGCGCTGTTTCTCAAGGACCTTGCCATGAAGACCCGTCGCGGGCTGCGGGGCAGGGTCGAGAAGGGTAAGGCCGGGGGAGGCTCTGCTACGGCTATCGCGTCATCAAGAAGACCGATGCTAATGGCGAGCCGATCCGGGGTGACCGGGATATCGTGCCGGAAGAGGCCGAAGTCATCCGCCGTGTCTTCCGCGAGTTCGCTTCCGGCAAGAGCCCGAAGGCCATCGCCGTCGATCTGAACAGGCAAGGTATTCCCGGTCCGCTTGGCCGCGCATGGGGCGATACGTCCATCCGGGGCTACCGCTCGCGAGGAACCGGCATCATCAATAATGAGCTTTACGCCGGTGTGCTGGTCTGGAATCGGATGCACTTCATCAAGGATCCGAGCACCGGCAAGCGGGTGTCCCGTATCAACCCGGAAAGTGAATGGATTAGGACGCAAGTGCCGCATCTGCGGATCGTGGATGACGGGCTCTGGAATGCCGTCCGCGCCCGTCAGGAGCAGATTGCCGAAATTTTTGGGCCAAACCCGGCTAACACCCGTGAAGGACGTATGAAGCGTGTCCATCTGGCGAACCGGCCGGTCGCTCTTCTTTCCGGCCTTATGACCTGTGGCTGCTGTGGCGGCAGGTGTGGCATCATCACGACAGATCGCTATGGCTGTCTCAGTCATCATCGGCGCGGCACCTGTGACAACAACCGTACCATCACCCGCGACAAGGTCGAGGCGCGTGTTCTGGTCGGCCTCAAGGAGCGGCTTGTCTCAACGGAAGCGGTCGCGGAAGCCGTGCGTGCCTATGCCGAGGCAATGAACCGGCTGAACCGCGATCGCCGCACTCAGGCGCAAGGGGATAGCAAGACGCTTGCCAAGGTAGAGAAAGCCATCGCGGGGATCATCGCCGCTATTGAGGACGGCATGTATCTGCCTTCCATGAAAGCCCGCATGGACGAACTCGAACGGCAGAAGGCGGAGATCATGGCGCGCATGGCGGAGGCTCCGGCTGACATGCCCGATGTGCATCCGAACATTGCCAATCTACCGGTTCCGTGTCGAGCGTTTTGCCGAAGCCTTGGACGATCCGAATGGCGGACGGCAGGCGGCCGAGGCGCTGCGCTCGCTCATCGGAGAGATTGTTCTCACACCCGGTGACAGGCGCGGCGAGGTGCATGCCGAGCTACGCGGCGAACTGATGGGTATTCTCGACTTCGCCAGAGCCGAGGAAGGAGGGCGGCCGATCCCTTTTATGACAGCAGTTGAAGCCAGCCCCCGCAACCACCGAAGCCGACACTCCCGAGAGCCCAGCTCCGGGAGTGTTCTTTTTTGCAGCCTTTCCAAGAGCTTGCCGCTCGACCCAGTCGAGGATCGCGCCAAGCTCGCCATGCAGCGTGGCGTCGATCTGGCCACGCTTCGGGCCGGGGATGAGCGTCACGCGCTCGATAGGGCCGCGCAGGGCTTCGGCTGCTTCTCGCCGGTCGTCGGGATGGGCGAGGGCCTCTGTCAGCCGCTCGACCTTGCGGCGATAGATGTGCGCCACGCTGGGGTGAATGTCGGGCAGCGGCTCAGGCGCTGCCGCCATACGTTCCTGTAGCGCTTCCTGCCTGGCTTCCAGATCCCGCAGCCGGTCCATGAGCATGCGGCTGTAACCGCCGTCCTCAATGGCCTGGACGATCTCCTTCATGGCTTTCTCAACCTTGACCAGTTCCGCACGGGCGGTCTCGCCGCTGGAGCGGCGTTCCCGGTTAAGCCGGTTGGTCTCTTCCGCGAATGAGCGCATGGCGGCTTCCGCTGCCTGTGGCGTCATCATGCGGTCGTTGAGGCCGGCCAGCACGCGCGTTTCCAGATCGTCACGGGCTATGGTGCGGCTGTTGGTGCAGGAATTGTTGGTCACATGTGCCGAGCACGCAAAGCGGGCCTGACCGCGCAGGGCGTATGGACCGCCGCACACGCCGCAACAGACCAGACCGGAAAGCAAGGATTTTGGCCTATGTGTACCGTTCAGGCGGTTGGTGCGGGGATGCTCGCGGACGGCTGCGATGACATTGGCGTATTTGTCGGCGATCTCGACCTGCTTCGCCTTGGCCGCATGCCAAAGCTCATCGGACACGATACGCAACTCGGGAACCTCGGTTACGATCCGTTTCTCGGGCGGATTGAGGCGCGACACGCGCTTGCCGGTGGAGGGGTCCTTCACATAGCGCTGGCGGTTCCAGACCAGCCGGCCGATGTAAAGCTCGTTGTTGATGATGCCGGTGCCGCGTGAGACATGGCCGCGCAAGGTGGTGTTGTTCCACAGCTTGCCCTCGGGACCGGGAACGCCTTCCGCGTTCAGCGCCTTTGCGATGTTGCGCGGTGAGACGTCGGCGGCGAAGTCGCGGAAGATGCGCCGAACAATATCAGCCTCTGCCTCCACGATCTCCCTGTTGCCCCGGATCGGCTCGCCATTGGCGTCATACTGCCTGACGACACCATAGCCGTAGCCGAGGCCGCCTCCTGACTTGCCGTTCTCGACGCGGCCACGCAGGCCTCGCCGCGCCTTGTCCGCAAGGTCTTTCAGGAACAGCGCATTCATGGTGCCCTTGAGGCCGACATGCAGTTCGCTGATCTCGCCCTCGGCCGGCGTGACGATGGTGACGCCCGCGAACTTCAGATGCTTGAACAGCGTGGCGACATCGGCCTGTCGCGGGAAATGCGGTCGAGCGCCTCGGCCAGCACCACATCGAACATTCCGCGCTGTGCGTCGGAAAGAAGTTTTTGGATGCTCGGGCGCAGGATCATGCTGGAACCGGATATGGCCGCATCAAAATAGCGCCCGCCAATTCGCCAGCCTTCACGCTCGGCATGTTCCTCGCAAAGCCGGAATTGGTCCTCGATCGAGGCCTCCCGCTGGTTGTCGGACGAATAGCGGGCATAGAGTACTGCGCGGGTCATGGCGGCTGATCCTCTCTCGTTCATGCTTCGGTCAGGCTTCGCCGTCCCCGATCCTGTTTCCTGCCTCTCCTGTCTGCTGCTCACGCCTCCAGGGCGGATTGAATGTCGGTCAGCGTGAAGTCGTCGCCGACGAATAGCAGGGGTGCCGAATGCCGTTTGGCCAGCGCATAGGCAAAGCAATCACCGAAGTTCAGGCCGCCCCTGGTGCCAAAGCCCTTGCCGTAGACAAGCCGCGCATTCATCGCGGCACGAGCGAGGTTCTCGTCAATCGGTGCGATACCGATGTGGAAGCCGGCCAGGAAATCGTCAAGATCGGCAATTGCCTCGCGCCGGTCTCCGGTTCTGATCCGGCCGGCCATGACAGTGCCGGCTTCGACATAGTTCACCGCCGATATGAGCCGTGGACCATCCTTCTGGAGTGCTGTCATACATGCGGTTGCGTCCGCCTCATCGAACATGATTGCGATGATGGCGGATGAATCCACAATCATCATTGGGACAAGCCGAGCTCTTCGGGCGTGTCGCCGACAGCTTCATCCCATTCCTGCTTCGTGACGGGGCGGCGGTCGTAGCGGTCGGCGCGTTCGCGCACGAAAGCCTTCATGCGCGCGACATAATCGCTGTTCGCTTCCTGCTCGGCACGCAGCCGTTCCAGCCGTTCACGCATAGCCCTTGTGATGGCGTCGGTCATGGTCTCGCCGGTAAGACGGGATAGTTCGCGCGCCAGCCGGTCGGCTTCATCTGTCTTGATGCTCAGCGCCATCGCAGCCTCCGTGTCTAGATTACACTTATAGATAACATATGGATGCCAATCTTTCCAGTCCAAATGTGTTCGGGCGAGGCGGGCCGGGTTCCATAGCGGCTCAATCCTCGTCGCTTCGGGCGACCTTATCGGAGGAGACATTGTCGTTTGCGGCCTGCAATGCCTCGAAGTGCTCGCGGGCGATCCGTCTGCCGATCAAGCTGGCAAGGGACAGCACGACCCTGTCGATTTTTTCCCAGGGCGCAATGTCTGCATCGCGGCCCGGGTCGGTGTTGTCATTCACCGGAAGAGCATTGTGTGGCCATTCTTCGGTTTCTTCTGTCATCTCGGTCGCTCCCATGTGGATCGACCTGACAAAAGATGACCAGAAATCGGCGCTGAAAAGCTCAAAACTCGTTGCATCGTAAAGTCTGCGGCAAATACTTGCGCGTTGCGGTTTGGACGAAAAAGCAGAGCACACCTCTTTGACCGGAATGCCGTCGCGTTCCGAGTAAATACGCCATCGACATTGGTTCGGCCCATCAAGGATGGAGCGCCGGCGCTCCCTTCTTGCCTTGGATGCTTCCCGGCAAACTGCAAGAAGCACAAAGGCCTCTCTCTCTCTCTCCGGAGAGCATGCTTTCCGAAGGGGTGAGAACCTGAAGGCAATGCGGCGTTGGCCGTTGACTGACCATCTGATTTGATGGCATCAGGGCAGGCGCGGCGGACCTGCGGGCGAGCATAGCGGGTCGGCATCTCAGGCAATGCTCCTTCGGGAGTGCCGACCTATCCCATCGACCAAGGTTAAAGGGCCTTGAACCCACAGAACAGCGATAACGTTGCGCTGTTGCCTGCCCGCAAAAACTTGCCTTGCCACCGCATCCTTCGGATATACGGGGATGGTTTCAGAACCTCACCGCAAGGTCGACCTTGAAGCTGTGATCCTGCGCCTCGCTGGCAACCTGACCGGCATAGGAGAGGCCGAGCGTTGCGGCCTTTGCTATCTGGAGATCCAGTCCGGCTTCGATCGCGAGCGCGTCCCTTGCGATCGGCAGACCCTCGATCGCGAAAGGCGTGCCGCCGGCAAAGGTGAAGGTGGAGGTCGGCGTGGTATCGCCGAAGGCGTGCCGCCAGCCCAGCATGCCACGGGCGGTTGCGCCGAGGCTGCCGATGGCAAAGTCGGTAGCGGCGTGTGCGCCGAGCGTCGTGAAGGTGACATCCGTGGTGGACGCTGCTGAAACGAGGCCCATCCCGCTGCCTTTTTCGGCGAAGCCGTCCGACCTGACGCTTGCATGCGCCAGTCCAACAAAAGGTTCCAGGCGGAGATTGCCGGCGGACAGGCGATAGCCGAGTTCACCGAAGACCTGCGCTGTGCCCGCGTCATAGTCTGCTGCTGGCTTGCCGTCGAAATCATAGAAATAGCTGCTGAAACGAGGCGTGCGCCGGGTTTCGATGTCGTGCCATGTGTAGGCAGCACCCGTCCGCAGGGCGACAGCGCCCCATTCGGCGCCGGCATACAGGCCGAGGTGGATGTTCTTCGAGGAACCTGACGAGGACGTCTGCCGGCTCTCGAATGTGGTCTGGCTGTAGCCGCCGAGCAGGCCGAGCTGCCAGGCGTCGCCCACAGCCGCGTCGCCGCCGAACAGCACGCCACCGATGGAGTGCTCCAGCCCTACCGCATTGTCCGTCCCGTCGCGTTCGCCCCAGGCGCCGAGCACCTGGCTCCAGACCGCGACCGGGAACGCCATGCTGCCGAGATCGCAAGGCCATCTCTGAGCGCGTCCGCTAAGGAGTTGCAAAGTCAGGCCGCTATGCGGCTGCCTCCACGCACCATGGCCACACGCGAGGGCAACTCCCTTAGATCAGTAACTTCTCCCAGTGTTTTTTATTTCACCAAGCAAACCCTATCACCCGTGCCTATGTTACAATCTCCTCGGCGCCATTCGCTCCGTGCCCGTGGGTATGCTGCGTGCGGCGCGCAAGAATTCGCCGCGGATCCAGTCGTCGGCCATGGCGTTGGTGACCACCTTGGCGCGCATGGAATCGGGAAGCGTCGAGACTTCGCCGTAAAGGCGTGACCAGCGCTGGCAATGCTCGGCAAGCGGGCGCTCCTTTTCCTCCCAGATGGCGAGGCGATCGGGAATATCGCGCCGGTCTGTGATGCCTTCCAGATGGACGGCGAGCGCCAGAGCGCTCTGCATCGCCATGCCGCCGCCCTGGCCGAGGTTCGGCGGTTGTGCGTGCGCTGCGTCGCCGATGATCGCTGTGCGGCCGGCCGACCATGAGCGGACCTTGACGATACTGTACGGTGCCCACGGCAGAACCTGGTCGGTGCGATCGATCAGATGCGCCCAGCGCGGGAAGGACGCTTTCCAGCTTTCCTTGTCCAGCGGGCTCTTCTTTGCCGCTAGATCGGTCTTCTGGCACGTAAGGGCCAAATAGATTTCCCGGTCGTTCAACGGCGTGATCAGGAAACGCCGTTCGCCAGACCAGCATTCGATATATTTATCCTGCCCATCCAGGCCGAGATCCTCCGGCGTTCCGGGAATGATCGTGCGCAACGCGCCTTCGTCGGTCTGCTGGTGGAATAACTCCAGGCCGAGCGAGCGTCTGACCGCCGACCAGACGCCGTCGGCGCCGATTGCCAGATCCGCTTTCTCGATATGAGCGCCGGTGAAATGCAGGTCGCCGTCGGCACCAGCGCTGATAACCTCAGTGCTTGTGCGGATGTCGACGCCGGCCTTTTGCGCCGCAGCCCGCAGCCCGGCGAGCAGATCCTTGCGTGCAACGGTGATGAGACGCACAGACGGCGGGAAATCTCCGGCGTCGAGAACACAGCCGTCGTAGCCGCGCTGTTCCATGGCAAGGCCCCGAAACGAGCCAGGGGTCACGACTTTGGCGCCGATCGCATCGAGGATGCGCAGACCATTTTCCCAGATGTAGATGCCGGCGCCCGCTGCGCGCAGTTCCGGCTGGCGCTCGTAGATCGTCACCGACCAGCCTCGCTGCGCCAGCGCGGTCGCCGCCGTCAGCCCGCCGAAGCCGCCACCGGCGATGATCGCTTTGAATTTCCCCGACATGACATACTCCTGACGTTGATGACCGACGCGTGCCGACGAGGCGCGATAGTTCCGGCGCTCCGTCGACACGAGGACCGCTTATCGCTTGATGAAGGTGCGGATTGCCTCGGCGACCTGGACAGGGCTTTCCAGCGTGGGGAAATGTGTCTGGCCGGGAATATGGACCGGTTCGAACCACGGATGCTGATCGGCATAACCGCGCTGGAACTGGCGGTACTCCTCCGAAAGCGGCTGCGAATAGACGTGCATCACGGCTGGCTTCTTCTTCAGCGCTTCCATCCGGTCGAGCGGGCTGCCCCATTTGCGGTAGGCCTTTTCGATCTCGCGGCAGGCGCGCACCCACATTTCGCCCTTGAACCAGGGCATTTCCGTCCTGATGTGGTTGATGACATCGGCATTGTCGGTTGCCGCGATCCATTCGTCGAAGAAGCTCTGGCGGCCGACATGGTAGTTCACCGGGTCCTGCCCCTCTTCCAGCTGCTTGTAGAAGCCCGGATGCGGCTGCATCAGCCAGTCGATCACCACGGTCTTGTCGAGCTTGCCGACCCCGTAACGTTCGCAGAGATCGATGTTGACCCAGCAGCCATGCGAAGTCGAGACGAGGTGGAAGGTGCCAAGCTCCATGCGATCGATGAACTCGGCCGTGTCGTCGACGAGGTCGGCGGCGGTGAAGTCACCATGCAGGGTTTGTTCAGAGTCATGGCCGCGATAATTCGGACATAGTACGTGGAAGTCCTTGGCCAGCGCCGGCGCCAGCGTCTTGAACAGCCGCTCATCCTGGGCCCAGCCGCTCAGCAGGATCAGCGTGTCGTTCTGCCTGTCGCCAAATTCGGCATAGGTGATCGGGTGCCCGTTGATTGTCGTCGTTTTCATAGCGTCACCATTTTCCCTTTGATGGTTGGAAATTTCGGCCTATCGGCCGAGATAGAGGCGGCGGACATCCGGCATGTCGACGAGCTCCGGACCCGGCCCGGAGAGCTGGACGCGCCCGCTTTCGATGATGTAGCCGTAGTCGGCGATCTCCAGCGCCAGCCGCGAATTCTGCTCGGACAGAAGGATCGTGTAGCCGTCTTTGCGGAGGTCCTCGATCACGGCGAAGACCTGCTTGACCATGATCGGCGCCAGACCAAGCGTCGGCTCGTCGAGCAGGATGATGCGCGGTTTCGCCATCAGGCCACGACCGATTGCGAGCATCTGCTGCTCGCCTCCGGACATGCTGCCGGCCAGTTGAGCTTTCCGTTCATGAAGCCTTGGAAAACGCCGGAAGGCTTCCTCGAGGCGCTCGCTCACATTCTTCCGCGCCCGGGGCGCGATCGCACCCAGGCGGAGGTTCTGCTCCACCGAAAGAAGTGCGAAGACCATGCGGCCCTCCGGCACGAGCACAATTCCCCGGTCGACACGGTGATGCGTCGCGGCCTGGGTGATGTCTTGCCCGTCAAAGCGGATTTCGCCAGTCCACGCGGGAATGAGCCCGGCGATCGTCTTCATCAACGTCGTCTTGCCCGCGCCGTTGGCGCCGACCAGCGCGGTCACGGACCCCGGCGCTGCCTCGATGTCGATCTCGCGCAGGATGGTCACCGGGCCGTAGCCGGACGACAGGCCCTTGACGGCCAACAGGGGTTCGATCGGCCCGCTCATCCGAAATACACCTTCAGGACTTCCTCGTTTTCGGCGATCTCGGCGGGCGTGCCGATGGCGATCGGGACACCGTGGTCGAGGGCGAGGATACGGTCGGAAAGCTGCATCAGCGCGCCCATGACGTGTTCGACGAGCATGAAGGTGAGGTTGCGGCTGCGCCGCAGTCCCGAGAGGGTCTCGATCATGCATTCGATCTCCGTGGGCGTCAGGCCGGCCATCACCTCGTCGAGCAGCACGAGTTCGGCACCCGTCGCCAATGCGCGGGCGATCTCCAGGCGCTTCTGTCCGGAAAGGGTGAGTTCTCCAGCCATCTGCGAGGCGGCGTCGCTAAGGCCGACCGCTTCCAGCGCCGCAAGCCCGGCTTCGCGCGCTTCCGCATGCGTGTTGTTTGCAGCAGCGCCGTAGAGGGCAGAGACAATGACATTGTCGAGCACCGAGATGCCGGCGAAGGGGCGGACGATCTGGAAGGTCCGGCTGATGCCGATGCGGCATATCTGGTCGGGGCGCTTTCCGGTGATGACCTGCTTGCGGAAGGCGACGCTGCCGGTGTTGGGCTTGATCTGCCCGGCAATGACGCCGAAGAGCGTCGTCTTGCCCGCCCCATTGGCGCCCATCAGGCCAAAAATCGATCCTTCGTCGACAGTGAAAGAAACGTTGGAAAGCGCCTTGATGCCGCCGAAACTCTTCGAGACGCCCTGGATATCAAGGATGGTCATTAGCGCGCCTCCTTTTTGTCGAGGAGGCCCGAAAGGCCGCGTGGTACGAACAGTATGAAGAGGATGAGCAGGATGCCGAGAATGATCATGTAGAGCTGCGGGAAGCGAGCCCACAGCAGCTCGGACAGCAGCACGAAGGCGAAGGCCCCCAGGATAGGGCCGCGTGCCGACCCGGAGCCGCCGACGATCGCCATCGTCACGATGCTGAAGGAGATCACGGGATCAAACGCTTGCGCGGCTTCGAAATAGCTCGTCCGCAGCAGCATGACCCCACCGACGATACCGGGAATGATTGCCGCAGCGACGAAGGCGATCAGCTTGAGCCGCGTCACCGGCACGCCGATCGCTTCGGCGGCCTCCTCGTTCTCGCGAATGGCGATCAACCCGCGTCCGAGCTTGGAGTGCCGGACGAAGACCGCCGCGACCGTCGCGGCAACGGCGAGGCCAAGCATGACGAGATAGAGCGAATTGAGCGGCGGCGCGTCGAAGATGAGGCGGCTGAACTGGCCGAGGCCGGTCTCGATCTGGACGATGACGTTCTTGACGAGTTCGGCGAGGCCGAAGGTGAGGATCACGAAATACGGACCTCGCACCCGAAGCACCGGCAGGCCGATCACGAGCGCCGAAACGCCCGCCGCAAGACCGGCAAAGCCGAGCGAAGCGGCAAGCGGGAGCGACCCTGTCGTCAGCGCCACTATATAGGCGCCGATGCCGCAGAAGACGACATGGCCGAGAGACACGTAACCGGTCATCACCGACAGGATCGACCAGCTCTGCGTTAGCGCCACCCACATGGCGAGGTTGAAGGCGATGCCGACCAGATAGTCCATGCCCGTCAGCGGCAGAACCAGCGCTGCGGCGAGAAGGACGATACCGGCCACGAGATCGATGCTGAGTGTCTTCATCGGATCTTGATCGCCTTTCCGAAGAGCCCTTGCGGGCGCAGCAACAGGACGCCGACGAACAATCCGTAGATCAGGATCGACCGATAGGTGGCCGAGGTCAGCGCGACGCCGAACGTCTCGATGAAACCCAATGCAAAGCCGGCGACAATACCAGCGAAGATGTTGCCGAGACCGCCAAGCACGATCACCACGAAGGCGGCGATGGTGAAGGGAAAGCCCATGAACGGGGTTATCTGCTCCGTCATGCTGACGAGAACCCCGGCGACGCCGGCGATGGCGAAGCCGATGCAGATCGTCACCATCTGCACCCGGTCGACATCGACCCCGACAACGGCGGCCGCGTCACGCCGTTCGATGACGGCGCGCAGGCTCCAGCCGAAGAGGTGGAAACGCAGGAAGAGCAGCATGCCGAGGCACAGCGCCAGCGCCACGCCGAACAGCATCAGCCGGTTGCCGCTCGCCGCGATCCCGGCGAACTTATGCACCTCGTTGAGATACTGGTAGCCCCGCGCCGTCGAGGTGAAGGCAAGCGCCACACAGTTCTGCAGGATCACCGACACGCCGTAGAAAAGGATCAGCGAGTTGGCTTCAAGCCGTTGCGCCAGCGCCGGCGTTGCGAGCAGCTTACGGAACATGCCGACATAGATGACCCAGCCGAAACCGCCGCAGAGCGCTGCTGCGACGAAGATGGAGAGCACCGGCGGCAGGCCGAACAGCGACAGCATCCAGAAGGAAACATAGGCGCCGATCATCACCAGATCGCCGTGCGCGATGTTCAACAGGCGCAACGTCCCGTAGACGAGATTAAGGCCGAGCGCGACAAGCGCATACAACGAGCCTGCAACCAGCGCTGCAAACAACAATTGGGCTGACAAGACTAAAACTCCAGCGGTTCAGGTCATCGAGGGAAGGAGGACTGGCCGGCTTTCGCCGGCCGGCCGCTTACCACCCGGTCTTCGGGCGGAAATCCTTCGTCTTGACCGAGTCCGGCCAGACCAGTTCCAGCGAGCCGTCCTGGATTTGCAGGAACGACGTCGGCGTGACGGAGTTCTGAACGCCTTCGAACTTGACCGGGCCGTTGATCGTGTCGAACGTCATGGTCGAGACCGCCTCGCGGATCTTTTCCTTGTCCAGGCCGGCCTTGGCGACCGCCTGCTCGAGGATTTCGAGCGACATGTAGGCGAGAACGCTGTCGAGTGCGTCGGGAGCCTCGTTGTACTTCGCCTTGTAGGCCTCGAAGAACGGTTTTGCCTTTGGCCAATCGGCCTGGTTCGGCGACCAGTGACCAACCGTGACCATGTTGTTGACGCTTTCGCCCAGCGCTTGCTGATAAGAGCCGAAGGTCGCGCCGATCAGGGACAGGACGAAGGGTGCCTTGATGCCAAGTTCCTTGGCCTGCGCAGCAAACAGGAAGGAGTCCGCCGGATAGCTCAGCACGATGACGGCGTCCGGCGCGGTTTCGTTGACCTGCGTCAGCAGCGTGGTCATATCCTTGATGTCGGGCGGATAGTTCTCATTGACCGATATGCTGATGCCGTGCTTTTCCAGCGCCGGCACCAGGAAGCTCTTGATCTCCTGCGACAACGGCAGGACGTTCGACAGGATCGCCGCCGATTTGATGTCCTTGCTCTTCATGAAGGCCGCCAGCTCTTCACCGACCTTGTCAGGAATGACGGCGGTGGGGAACCAGATGTAGCCCGGCGCGATCTCGCGCAGTTGCACCGAGGCGGCCGTGTTGCCGACCATCGGGAACTTGTGGCGGCTGAGGATCGGGGCAAGCGCCAAGTGTATCGGCGTGCTCCAGGGCGCGGCGAGCAGATCGACCTTGTCCTCGGTGATCAGCTTTTCATAGATGCGGACGGCGTTGGCCGGATTGGACTGATCGTCATAGGTGACGAATTCGACGAGTCGCTTCGTGCCGGCGACATCGAGGCCGCCTGCGGCGTTGACCTTGTCCTTCCAGAGTTCATAGGCATTGACCTGCGACGGTGCCGCTTGCGCGAAAAGGCCAGTCAGCGACATGGAATAGCCAATGCGAACAGGCTCCTCGGCCTGCGCTGCGCTGGCCGCCACAACCGCCGCAGCCGCAACGAGTGATTTCAACTTTGTCAGCAATCTCATTTGGTTCCCCTATTTTTTTTTGATAAGGCCGGATGAGATCCACTCGGCCTTCATGCAAGAGATTGGGTCGAGCGCAGTGACCTCGGCATTCCTGCCCGATCGGCCGCTGCCGCACTCAGCCAATTACATCAAACCTCCAGGCCCTCGCGGTGGCGGTTGTCCCGCACTTGATAAGCGAATGGCATTCGTTAATGAAATGAAGTTATGCCTGCTTGTCAATACCGAATGGTATTCGTTTTTGAATTGAGTTATCTGATCGTCGGGGCGACCATGCGGCGCGCCGCATGAACGAACAAACGGACAGGCGAGGCATCAGTGGTGCGTGTAAAAAGCGAGGCCGTCAGGGAAGCCATATTGGCCTCGGCCGCAACTGAAATTTCAGCGAATGGATACCTGGATACGACGATCGGCAGGATCGCCAAGGGCGCCGGAATCGCGCCGTCCAACGTCTATGTCTATTTCGTATCCAAACTTGAAATCTACTTCGCGATCTACGACCCTTGGTTCAAGGACCAGTTCCTGGCGTTGGAACGCAGGGTGAAGCGACAGCCAACGCGCGACAAGAAAATCCGGTATCTCGTCCAGGGCATCTTACGAGACATCGCCATAGATCAAACGGGTTATACGGCAGCGCTGATGGAGGCGTTGGCTGCAATAAAGCCGAAAGACAAATATCGTCCCGACCTACTGACATGGGCCGAGGACAAGATCGAGCAGATTGTCCTCAAATCGGTCGGCGGATACGAAGCCGGCGATCCCAGACTGAAAGCCTTCGCCCACCTGCTGATGCTGACATTTGACGGAACCGCACTTCGCGTGAAGGCACTGCGCGCCAATGCACAAGAGGACGGCACGATGGACGCCGTGGAGGATATGTTGATGGCGATCATAACGGGAGCGGTTAGGTGATCTCATTGGCGCTCCCTAGACCGATGGAAACGCGCCTTTGACTGTTCATCGCAGGCCTCTTCGTAAAGTGTTGCGACAATCGCCTGAATCCCCGGAAAGTGGCGTCCTGTCGCGTGACGTGAGTTCCCGGTCGAGCCATGTCGCGCTGTCGCTGCCGACCTGCCGGTTCCGGTCGAGCGTGGAAAGCATGCGCACGTTGAAATCCTTGCCGCGGTCTGCCGATCAAGCTGGCAAGGGACAGCACGACCCTGTCGATCTTCTCCCAGGGCGCGATGTCTGCATCGCGACCATGTTCTCCCGTTGTCACCGGGTCCAGTCTGCCACCATCGGGGTGACTGGGACATGCCGGCAGCAATTACGCCATCGTCACCATTCGAAGAAAACGATCAGGATGGTCCGACGCCTTCACGAGATTCGTTATCGGTCAAACGCGATAGCCCTGCTCACGGCACCGACTATGCTTGACTCGAAACGGACACCTGCATAGACTCTTTGATGCGCGGTCCGAAAAGTCCGCGACATTGGCCAGTAACAGTGTCGTTGCTCGCTTCAAGGCTGGGCAGCCCGTGAACTCTTGAGTGAGTTGGCGGGTTTTTTTGTTTGTCACAAAAGGCCTCCCGTCGACTTTAGGTCAATGCCGACCGCTCCCCCACTCTCCACGGCCTGCGACCGAACTGTGCGCCTTTTCGCGGGTCTTATAAACTCTTGTGAGGAAAGAGCCTGCTCATGCTCCGCGTCGAAGCGATCCTCGGAAACATCTCGCAAGCCGCGATGGCCGAGCGAATCCATCATATAAGCCATCACGGCCATGTCGATTTCGTCACCATATCAGCTGAGGATCTCGACCGGCACAGGCTGGTGGCCCGCACCGATACCGGCGCCGAGGTGGCAATTGCCCTGCCGCGCGACCAGAAACTGGCCGACGGCGCAGTGCTGCTGGCCGACGACGACAAGGCGATCGTCGTGCGCGCTGGCGAACAGCGCTGGCTGAGGCTTTCGCCGCGCAACACGGAAGATGCGCTCGAACTGGGATACCACGCCGGAAACCTGCATTGGCGGGTGCGCTTCAGCGGCACCGACCTGCTGGTGGCGCAGAATGGACCAACAGGCAATTACACCGACAGAATCGCGCCGATGATCGCCGCCGGTCGCGTCAGCCTCGTCGAGGCCGGGCAATGACGATACCCGCCCGCGCCATGCTTCTGGCACTGCAGCATGGCGATAGTGCATTTCCGTCCGGCGGCTTCGCCTTTTCGCAGGGGCTCGAAGCCGCCTCGCAGTTGCAGGGGCATCTCGGACCGTTCGATCTCGAAACCTTCATCCGCGGTCAGATTCGCCATCGCTGGGCGCGTGCCGATTGCGTGGCGATGATCAGGAGCCACCGTCTCGGCGGGGATCTCGTGGCAACCATGGAACTCGACCTTGAGATTGAAGCCTCGACCCCGGCCGAACCCTTGCGGCTCGGCTCGCGCCGCAACGGCGTGGCACTTCTGACCGCGCACGGACGCTTGGCGACCCCGCAGGTATCCGCCTATCGCAGCCTGGTGCGCGCGGGCCGCGCGCCTGGACACATGGCCGTTGTGCAGGGGCTGGCCTGGCGTGGCATCGGCCTCGACGAGGCCACCACCATCACCGTCTCGGGCTACCAGTGCGTCATGGCACTGGCAACGGCGGCCGTTCGGCTTGGTATCGTCGGCGCTATCGAGGCGCAGGCGATTGTCGGCCGCTCGCTGCCCCTCGTCGAGGAGATTGCCGCTGAGGACATCGGCGACGACGACCGGCTGTCCTCTTTCGTGCCGTTGGCCGAGATCGCCGTGCTCCTGCATGGCCGGTCCGAGCAGAGGCTGTTTTCAAACTAGTCTGGCAAAGGATCCGCCAATGCTGCTCACACCGACGGAAATGGAACGGCTGACGATCTATACCGCCGCCGAACTGGCGCGCAAACGGCGGACCAAGGGGCTGCGGCTCAACTATCCGGAGGCCGTCGCGCTGATCTCCGACGAGATACTCGAAGGCGCGCGCGAGGGACGGTCTGTGGCCGACATGATGTCGTTCGGCTCGCAGATACTGTCGCAGGACGACGTGATGGAAGGCGTCGCCGCGATGCTGCCGATGTTGCAGGTCGAGGCAACATTCCCCGATGGCACCAAACTGGTGACGGTGCACATGCCGATTCGGCCCTCGGCGGAGGCAACGGGCGATACATTCGAACCGGGCCGGTTCATCTGCGAGGACGGCGACATCGAGCTCAATGCCGGCCGCCGCAAGCTCGGGCTGGAGGTGGTCAATACAGGCGATCGACCGGTGCAGGTCGGCAGCCACTATCATTTCTTCGAGGTCAACAAGGCGCTGGAGTTCGATCGCGAAGCCGCTTTCGGCCTCAGGCTCGATATCCCGGCGGGAACCGCGGTGCGGTTCGAGCCGGGGCAGCGCAAGAACGTCGACCTGACCGAGTTCGGCGGCGCCCGCCACCTGTCAGGGTTGAACGGGCTGACCGACGGCGCAGCGGATGACGAGGGCGTCAAAGCGCGCGCGCTGGCCAATGCGCGGCAGCATCAGTTTCGTGGCGCTTGAGGGATATCTGATATGGCAACGATGACACGTCGGGAGTATGCGGCCATGTACGGTCCGACCGTCGGCGACGGGGTAGTGCTTGGCGATACCAGCTTGGTCGCGGTGGTCGAAAAGGACCACGCCGTCTATGGCGACGAATGCCTGCACGGCGGCGGCAAGACGCTGCGCGACGGCGCGGGGCTGGCGGCAGGCGTGACCAGCGCCGAAGGCGCGCTCGATTTCCTGCTGTGCAACGTGGTGGTGATCGACGCCGTGCTCGGCATAGTCAAGGGCGATCTCGGCATCCGCAACGGACGGATCGTCGGCGTCGGCAAGGCAGGCAATCCGGCTGTCATGGAGGGGGTCGATCCGCGCCTCGTCGTTTCGGCGGCCACGACGGTGCGCGACTGCGAAGGCATGATCGCCACTGCAGGCGCCATCGACGTGCATGTGCATTTCGACAGCGCCCAGCTTGTCGAACATGCAATTGCCTCCGGTATCACCACGATGCTGGGCGGCTCGCTCGGTCCGATCACGGTCGGCATCGATTGCGGCGGCCCCTTCAATGTTGGCAAGATGCTGCAGGCGGCGGAGCAGTGGCCCGTCAATTTCGGCTTTCTCGGCCGCGGCAATTCCCATAAGCCGGCCTCTCTCGTGGAGCAGATGAAGACGGGCTGCCTCGGCCTCAAGCTGCATGAGGACTGGGGCACCATGCCGGCGGCGATCGACACCTGCCTGACTGTGGCCGACGAACTCGACTTTCCGGTCCAGATCCACACCGACACGCTGAACGAATCCGGCTTTCTCGAGGATACGCTCGCCGCCATCGATGGCCGGACCATCCATATGTACCACACGGAGGGGGCCGGCGGCGGACACGCGCCTGACATTATCCGGGTCGCGGGCCTGCCATGGTGCCTGCCTTCGTCCACCAACCCGACCAATCCCTATACGGTCAACACATTCGACGAACATCTCGACATGACCATGGTGTGCCATCACCTCAATCCTGCCGTACCCGAGGACGTCGCCTTCGCCGAAAGCCGCATCCGCGCGCAGACGATCGCCGCCGAGGACATCCTTCACGATATCGGCGCGATCTCGATGCTCGGTTCCGACAGCCAGGGCATGGGCCGCATCAACGAGGTCATCTGCCGGACATGGCAACTGGCCGACAAGATGAAAAAGCAGCGCGGACGGTTGCCCGAGGAGGCGACCCGTTTCGGCGACAACGAGCGCATCAAGCGCTACATCGCCAAATACACCATCAATGCCGCCCGTACCTTCGGTATCCAGGAGCATGTCGGGTCGCTCGAGGACGGCAAGATGGCCGATATCGTGCTCTGGCGGCCGGCCTTCTTTGGCATCAAGCCGGAGTTGATCATCAAGGGCGGCTTCATCGCCTGGGGCGCGATGGGCGACAGCGCCGCGTCGCTGATGACCTGTGAGCCGCTGATGCTGAGGCCGCAATGGGGCGCATTCGGGCGCGCAAAACAGGCACTGTCGGCCTGCTTCGTCAATCCGCTGGCGATCGAGGCGGGGCTTTCCGAAACGCTCGATCTCAAGAAGGCCCTGCTGCCGTCGCGTGGCACGCGGGCACTGACCAAGGCCGACATGCTGCACAACGATGCCTGTCCCGATATCCGCGTCGATCCGCAGACCTTCGACGTCTTCGTCGACGGCGTTCTCGCAACCTGCGAGCCGGCGCGCGAACTGCCGCTCACGCAACGCTACATGCTTAGGTGAGGGCGATGAACATCCATCCATCCATAGAGGTTTCCGCGACGGCGCGCGTGGGTGCGGCCCGCGTCGGCATCGGTGGTCCGGTGGGGTCGGGCAAGACGGCTCTGATCGAGCGCCTCATACCGGCGCTTGCGGCCAGGGGTGTCTCCATCGCCATCGTCACCAACGACCTGGTGACGGCTGAAGATGCCGAGCGTATCCGTCGCTCCGGGCTGATCGATCCGGCGCGCGTCGCCGCAGTCGAGGCCGGTGCCTGCCCGCATACTGTCATCCGGGAAGATCCGACGCTCAACATCGCCGCCGCAGACGACCTCGAAATGTTGTTTCCCGATGTCGAGTTGATCCTGATCGAAAGCGGCGGCGACAATCTCGCCTCGACATTCTCGCTCGATCTCGTCGACTGGTGGATGTTCGTCATCGATGTCGCCGGCGGCGACGACATTCCCCGAAAGAAAGGCCCCGGCGTGCTGAAATGCGACCTGCTGGTGGTCAACAAGAAGGACCTCGCGCCGCATGTCGGCGTCGACCTCGACCGGATGACGGCCGAAGCGTTAGCCGTGCGATCCGGCAAGCCGATGGCGCTGACCAATTGCCGGACCGGCGACGGCGTCGACGCGATCGCCGACCGCATTGTCCGGGAATTGTTGTTTCGATGATGCAGCACTGGCGACCCGATCCCGTTCCGCGACACGACTTGGCGGTGGGCGCGCGACACGGTCGTTTCGACCTCGAATTCCGTCGCGATGGCGACAGAAGCTGCATCGGTCGCCAATTCGTCTCCTATCCCTTCCACTTTACCCGGCCGTTCGCGCTCGATCCCGCAATTCCGTCGCTGCTAACCGTCTACCAGCAATCGTCGTCAGGCGGACTCTATCGTTCGGACCGCCTGACCAGCCGGCTGGAACTGAAGCGGGGCGCAGGCGCCCATGTCACGACGCAGGCGGCAACCGTTGTTCATGACTGCCAGGGGTTGCCGGCCAGCCAGACAGTCGGCATCGAGGCTGGAGAGGGGAGTTTCCTCGCCTATACGCCAGATCCGCTTATCCTGTTCCCAGGTGCCGCGCTCACGTCGGAACTGTCCGTGCGCCTGGCGGAAGGCGCGGTGGTGTTGCTGCAGGACGCATTTGCGACCCACGATCCCGCTGCCAGAGACCGAATGTTCGACACGCTGGCATCCGATATCGTCGTCTCCGATGCGCGAGGCAGAACGCTTGTGCTGGACCGGTCCAGCCTGAAAGGCGCGGCGCTCGCCGGCGACGCCTCGCCGGTCGGTGCGTGGACGGTCTGTGCGAGTTTCATGCTCCTCGGCCCGGCCGGCCGACTGCCGGGCAGCGATCAACTCGCGGCTGCCGGAGAGGTTGCCGGCGCGATTGTCGGTGTCAGCAGTCTTCCCAATGCTGCCGGATGGTGCGTGCGATGCCTGGCTCAACACGCGATAGCGGCGCGTGCCGTGTCCGATGGCATTTTCAACGCCTGCGTCGCCGCCGCTTTCGGCGTCGCCCCGGCACCGAGACGAAAATGACCTGCCTTCCCATGCGGATAACAAGGAACCAGAGCAAAATGGCCAGATTTTCGAGAATTCTCTTCCTCGCCTTAGCGCTCCTCGCCTCGCCTGCCATCACCATGGCCCATACCGGCATCGGCGCGACCCACGGCTTCGCGCACGGTTTTGCCCATCCCTTCTCCGGTCTCGACCATATCGCCGCCATGGTGCTGGTCGGAGCGTTGGGCTGGCAGGCGGGCGGTGCCGCCCGCTGGCTGCTGCCGGTCACGTTCATCCTGTTCATGGCCGCCGGCGGCGCGCTCGGAATTGGTGGAATCGACCTGCCCTTGGTCGAGATCGGCATAGCCGCCTCGATCATCGTGCTCGGTTTGACGGTCAGCCTGTCGTTCAGATCACCTCTGCTACCTGCGATCGTGCTCGCCGCCGCCGGCGCAATCTTCCATGGTCATGCGCACGGACTGGAAATGCCCGGAACTGCTGTCGCCCTCAGCTATGCGCTGGGCTTCCTGTCGGCAACCGCGCTTCTGCATCTCGGCGGGCTTGGCGCCGGCCTGCAGCTGACGCGTCTCGGAGAACGTAGCGGCATGCCACTCCTGCGGGCCGCCGGCGGAATCTCAGCCCTGCTGGGGCTCGGCATTCTCACCGGCGCGGTATGATATGAATTCGTCTGACAGGTCTTGTAATTGTCGGATGGGCGTTACCTTGTGGCGATACGTTTCCCCTCTCCCTCGCGGAGAAGATGGCCGGCAGGCCAGAGAGGACCTTTCTCGCCAAGCAGATGATCCGGAAACCGAAAGGCCTCTGCTATACACCTAACGTCTCACCTGACCGTCAGCCGGAAATACAACCCGGCGAGCCTGGCGGCCAGGTCCTCTATGCGTTCGACGGCAAGCGTGTTGCGCTTTCCGAAAATGACAGCCGCCGCACCGGCCGCCTTTGCGCCCAACGCTACCGAAAACAGGTCGAGCCCCTGCCGGCGAGCCTCGGTCACGGCCTGGCGTGCGTCCTCCGCGAGGTAGAGCGGATCGGTTTCGTCGATGTCCGACGGTTCGCCATCGGTGATGACGATCATCAGTTTCCTCAGCGTCCGCTGTCGGTCGAGCTCTGTCGCGACATGCCTGATGGCTGCGCCGAGACGGGTTGAGCTCGCCGGGCGAAGGCCCGCCAGCCGTGCGATCATAGCCTCGCCGTCTTCCCCGAATGCCTTCACAGTGGCCAGCCGAACGTCGTCACGGCCGTTCGATGAGAAGGCATGGATGGCGAAGGGATCGCCGAGCGTGGCCAGTGCCTTGCCCGTCAGGGCCGAAGACAGCGCTGCCATCTGCAGGATCGTCGTCTCACCGGTTGACAGCAGATCGCCCGTCGACTGCGAGGTGTCGATTAGCAGCGCGATGGCGACGTCACGATCGATGCGGCGCTTGCTGGCATAGATGTGCGGGTCCGGCACGGTGCCTGCGCGTCTTGCGACACGGGTGTCGTGAACCGCTTCCATATCCAGCTCGTCACCGTCCAGAAGGTGACGCCGCCGGATCGTCCGGCCCACGCGGGCTCCGCGAACAAGCCCGCGAATTCGCGCCGCCGCCGGGCCGTGATCCTCCAGTTGCTGCGTCAGCCAGTTCGGAACGGGCTCCGCGCGGACCGGTGCGTCGAAGACGCTTGCCGCGGCGTGCGCGTTCGTCTGGAGCCTATAGTCCCATTCGGGGTAAACGGCGATCGGAGCACCGTTCTGCTCCGCGTCCGCTTGCTGTGAACGGGCGCTCTGGATCTGGTCTGGAGCCTGTGCGCCGCTGTCCGGCGCCTCGGCGCTGTCGCGTTGCTCCATGCGGGCCGCATCAAGCAGGATTTCAAGCGTTTCGGGATCGGCGGATGTCTGGTCGTCGAGATCGAACAGCCCGAGCCCGTCGTCGCGATAGGCGGGTTCGACCACATGCGATTTCGCCGGAAACGGGATACGTGCCTGACCGAGGTCGTGGCCGAGGATGCGGGCGATAGGCATCGACAGGTCCTGGTCGAGCGGGTCTTTCCTGAAAGCGGTCTCGAACATCGCGCGGCCTTTGACGATCCACCTGTCGGCATCGGCGAAGTCGGGATCGGCCAGCGCACGGGCCAGCCGGGCGAACAGTGAGGCGCAGGAGCGCGCCGATGTCGCCGGTTCGACATGCTGACGCCGCCAGAGGCGGCCGAGCCCCGGAAACGACCTTGCCGCCAGACGTTCGATGCGCGCATCCTCGATCAGCGCGGTGAGCGCCAGCTGCATCGGCTTCATGCCGGCTAGCGGGAATCGCCTTGTTGTGAAGCGCCTGTGGGCCATCGCGTGCATGATCGCGGCTTCGAAGAATGCCGTCGCCTGCGCTGCGGGTACGCGCGGCAGGTTCTCCGGAATGAGGACCGTGCTTCCCGCCAGCCGGATGCTGCCCCGTTCCGCGGCGCCCGACGGCACGGGCAGTTCCTGCACATCGAGGTCGCTGTTCCAGAGACTGCGCGCAAGGTGCCTCAGCCGGGTTTCGTGGGATGCGAAGCGTGTCCGGCCCTCGTGAAATGCAAGCCGGGTGCGGGCCAGTGGATCCTCCAGGCGAAAATAGGCGATGCGCTTTGCCCGATCCCGAGGATAAAGGCGAAGGCCGTCCTCGAACCAGGCAGCCACGTCCTCCGCCGCGAGCCGCGATATCAGAAACGCCGTCTTCGGGGCGACATGCGGCACAATCTCAGGGGCGCGCGCCGCGTGGATAGCCACGCTGGAAAGGTAGATCGAGGCCGTCAGACCGTCGCTGCCATAGGGCATGGTGCTTTCGATCGCATCGAGAACGGCGATGGTTCCTGACGATCCGCACTCCAGGCAGAGTTGGTGGGTCGCCCGGCCCAATGCGATGACGGTGGCAGCCGTAGCGCCCGGCAGGGCATGACGCTGCAGCTGCCAGAGCCGGGCCAGCACGGCCTCCCCGGCGTTGGCTTCGTAGAACAACCGCGTCGCGGCCAGCCATTCCGACAGAGAGATCGGATCGAGATGGCGAGAAAGCGCTACGCCTGTTCGTTCGTAATCCGCGAGCAGGCGCGGGCGCATAGCAAAATGATGCTGCAACACCGCGGCGTCCGGATGGCCCGCCGCGACCATCTCCAAGCCTAGAGGCACGCCGATACCACCGAGCGCAGCGCGCCGCGCAGGTCCGGATCATCCGTCAGCGGTGCGATGATGGCCATTTCGCAGGCCTTGTGGGGCGCAATGCCGCGCGAAATTAGCTTTCCGGCACGGATCAGCGTTCGGGTGGATGCCCCTTCGTCGAGACCCTTGCCGCCCAGGTTGCGCGATGCCTGGCCGATTCGGACCAGTTGGGCGGCCAGTGGAGCCTCGATTCCCGCCTCGTCAGCAACGATTTCTGCTTCGCGCTCGCTGTCGGCATAGGTGAAGTCGATGGCGGCGAAGCGTTGCTTGGTCGATTCCTTGAGATCCTTGACGGCGCTCTGGTAGCCGGGATTGTAGGAGATCACCACGAAGAAATCCGGGTGGGCGGCCACCAGTTCGTTCTTCTTTTCGAGTGGCAGCACGCGGCGCTGGTCGGTGAGTGGATGGATGACCACGGTCGTGTCCTGCCTGGCCTCGACGATCTCGTCGAGATAGCAGATGGCGCCGCCGCGCACCGCCTCGGTCAGCGGTCCATCCCTCCAGACCGTGCCCTCCGCATCGAGCAGATAGCGCCCCACCAGATCGGCGGCCGTCATATCCTCATGGCAGGCGATGGTGATCAGCGGACGTTTGAGCCGCCAGGCCATGTATTCGATGAAGCGGGTCTTGCCGCATCCCGTTGGTCCCTTCAGCATCAGCGGCAGCCGCTCGGCAAAGGCTGCCTCAAAGGCCCCGATCTCGTCGGCGACAGCGGCATAATAGGGTTGTTCGGTCACAAAGTAGGAGTCGAGATTCACCAGTGATCACTCCGGGACAAGGCGTTCTGGATTGCTAGGGTGTTGCCGGCTCCCTCTTCTTCTCGCCGGGGAGAAGAGGGAGCGCATGGCTGCCTCCGCGCAAACTGGTTAGCGAATGTTCAGACCCTAAAGCAGCCGGGCTAGGCAGAAGGAGTATATCCGACTGCCGGTCAACGGCCGTGCGCCTCAGATACACTCACCGATGCCCGGCGGCGATCTTCGTCGGGATGCCCTCGATCGGGCTGTCCTCGACGCCAGGCGCATCGCGGGTCAGCGCCTCGACCATGTCGCGGGTGCCTTCTGGATCGTTGACCCACTTCTTGTAGAATTCAAAGGGCAGGGCACAGGTGCCGCGGGGATCCTCGCCGGAATTGATCATGCCGGTGTAGCCGCGATGCAGGAGCTTGTAGAGGTGGTTCTGGGCCTGGCCCTTCGCGCGTGCCTCGCGGATCAGCGGCACGGAGAGCTGAGCGAACTGGATGCCCATCTCCTCGGTGCCGCATTCGCCCAGCGAGCGGCCGTCGAAGCCGACGATCGCCGAATGGCCGAAATAGGTGTAGACTCCGTCGAACCCGGTGGCATTGGCCACCGCGACATAGCAGTTGTTGGCCCAAGCCATAGCCTTGGCCATGGTAATCTGCTGTTCCTTGGCGGGATACATGTAGCCCTGGCAGCGCACGATCAGTTCGGCGCCCTTCATCGCGCAGTCGCGCCAGATCTCAGGGTAGTTGCCATCGTCGCAGATGATGAGCGAGATCTTCATGCCTTTCGGTCCTTCGGACACATAAGTGCAATCGCCGGGATACCAGCCCTCGATCGGCACCCAGGGCATGATCTTGCGGTATTTCTGGACGATCTCTCCCTTGTCGTTCATCAGGATCAGCGTGTTGTAGGGCGCCTTGTTGGGGTGATCCTCATTGCGTTCGCCTGTCAGCGAGAAGACGCCCCAGCATTTGGCCATGCGGCAGGCATCGGCGAAGATCTCGGTCTCCTCGCCGGGGATCATCGAGGCCGTTTCATACATCTCTGCGGCGTCGTACATGATGCCGTGCGTCGAGTATTCGGGGAAGATGACAAGGTCCATGCCCGGCAGCCCCTGCTTCATGCCGATCATCATTTCGGCAATCTTGCGGGCATTGGCGAGTACTTCGGCGCGGCTGTGCAGCCGCGGCATCTTGTAGTTGACGACGGCGACCCCAACGGAGTCCTTGGTGGACACGATATCACCATGTTGCATCGCGAGTTCCTCATTTTGAAGGAGATGGTTACTCTTCCGAGTTGGGATGCCCCCAGGTCATCCGCACGTAACGCGAATTGCCGAACGAGACGCCAAGGCCGGTGTTTTTCGCACCATGCCGAGTTACGCCGGGCTCTGGACCTGGCATTGCGGGAAACGCAGTCGGGTGCGGTATCCAGGGCCGACGACCATGTCGGCACAATAAAAAAGCCCGGGACCTCCGTCAGGAGTGTCCCGGGCTTCCTTGCCCATGCGGCGCGACAACACTGTCCCAGCCGGCAAATTCGACGTGCACCAATCGTGCACCAGCGAAGGAGAGCACTTTCCGGCGGGCGATGCAATAGGCATTCTCGTCCGTTTTGCACTGCAGCAATTCCACTCTTGCATTTCCGCAAAAAAAGTGATCCCCTTCCATCTGCAAATTCGAACCGGTCTGCTTCCGGTTCCCCGGTGGTCCTGACAGTGCTGTCGTTCCACACAAGGCTGGGAAGCCCGATGCGCTCTTGATTGAGCGCTCGGGCTTTTTCGTTTTTCTCCGACAGGGCTGTCGGATGCGGTCTTCGCAAGCGTTTCGAAATATGAATCTCAGCGGGTCTCTTCGTCGTGTTTTTCGCGGCAGAAAGTCACCAGCTTATCGCCCGCCAAGCCGCAATTCAGCAGCACATAATTCCCGACGGCTTTGGCCGTGCCCGGCGCAGGAAGCGTTTGTTTCGCGCAAGGAAAACTAATGAGATTCAACATATGAGGCGCTCACTGATCAAATACGTAGGTATTCTATAAGAATATAAAATATGGGAGCGAATGGATTAGTGGAACAACTTATCTATTCGTCGACAATGTTTATTGCAGATATATTTATGGTCTATTTTATCTACAGGAATATCTATTTCCGTATATGAATTTTTGCGTTGACGAAATTTCAAAAATACTGTTCGTTTACTGAAGGCGCCGGCAAGGGCGCTGCTGAAAATGCAGGAACATCAGACGAGATTTCGTGCCAATCAAAAGGGGAACGGCTGAAATGAAACTAACGCGAAGGAAATTGCTCAAGGGAGCTTCGGTGGTGGCGGTCGCAGTCGCGGCGCCGCATGTCTGGATCCCGATGCAGAAGGAAGCCTGGGGTGCCACGCTCAAGAAGGGCGAGCCGATCAAGATCGGCCTGCTGTTCTCGCTGACCGGCGGCCTGGCCGTTCCGGAAGAAGATTCCACGCTGGTGATGCAATATGCGATCGACGAGATCAATGCCGCCGGCGGCATTGCCGGTTCTCCGATCGAGCCTGTCATCATCGATGCCAAGTCCGACTTCAAGGTCTATTCCGAAAAGACCCGAGAACTGATCCTGCGCGACAAGGTCATCTCAATCTTCGGCTGTTACACCTCGGCCAGCCGCAAGGCGATCCTGCCGATCGTCATGCAGCAGGACAATCTGCTGTTTTATCCCACCTGCTACGAAGGTGCGGAATGCACGCAGAACACCATCTGCACCGGCCCGCTGGCCAACCAGCATTCCAAGGACCTCATCCCGTTCATGGTCGAGAAATTTGGCCCCAAGGTGTTCTTCGTCGGCTCCAACTATGTCTGGCCGAAGGAATCCAACAAGAATGCCAAGATCTGGCTTGAGAAAGCCAATGGCGAACTTCTCGGCGAGGAATATGTGCCGCTCGGCTCTTCCGAGTTCGGCCCGGTCATCGAAAAGATCCGTGCCGCAAAGCCGAATTTTATCTTCTCGACCGTCGTCGGCGCCTCCGACATCGCCTTCCACCGCCAGTTCAAGCAGGCCGGCCTGTCGGCGGACACGATGCCGATCGCCTCGCTGACCACGGGTGAAATCGAGACCAAGGCGATGGGTGCCGAATATGGCGCCGGTCACTTCCTGTCGGCCCCCTATTTCCAGGGGCTGGAGAACGAAACCAACAAGAAGTTCGTCGACAAGTTCCTGTCGAGCAAATACGGCAAGAACGGCACCACTCATTACAACATGGAAGAGACCTATACCTCGGCCTATGTTTTCAAGGGCGCGCTCGAAAAAGCGATCGCCGAACACGGCATCGACGACGTCACGCCTCGCAAGATCCGCAATGCCGCCGCCGGTATCCGCGTCGAGGCCGATGTCTCGCCGGAAGGCCTGATCTGGATCGACAAGGACAACTTCAACTGCTGGCTGGTGCCCAAGATCGGTCAGTGCCAGGGCGACGGCAGCTTCAAGATTGTTAAGGAAGCGCCCGAGCATGTCGCTCCGGATCCGTACTCGATCTATCCGGACGTCGGCACCTGCACAGCGGACGGACTGAAGACCCCGAGCGGCACGGTCAAGACGAACGTCATCTGATCCCAGTCAGGCCGCCGCCCGTCACCGGGCGGCGGCCTGACCTCGAGCAGTTCCAGGAACAACGCGTAGCGGTTTTCCGCCTGGAATTGAGCAAAAACAAACAGATAGAGGATTTTCGCGACTCGAAGAGGAACGAAAATGCTCTGGAGGCGGGCCGATATCGGCGGACCAATGAAACGGAGTGACACGATGGATATCGGCGCCGTCATCAATGCGATCATTCTCGGCATCAGCATCGGCAGTATCTTTCTCGTCGCCGCCCTTGGCCTGGCGATCATCTACGGCACGGCCGGCGTGATCAACATGGCGCATGGCGAGTTCATCATGCTCGGCGCCTATTCCACCTACATGCTGCAATCCTCGCTCGGCATTCCCTATTTCCTCTGTATTCCCTTGTCCTTCGTGGTGGTGGCGCTGATCGGAGCGGTGATCGAGTATCTGCTCATCCGCCATCTCTATCGCCGGCCGCTCGACACGCTGCTGGCCACCTGGGGCGTCTCGCTGGTGCTGATGCAGGGGGTAAGGCTGATCTTCGGCAGCGACCCGAAATACATCCAGATGCCCGAGTTCCTGTCGACCAACCTGGCGATGGGACCGATCAATGTCTCTATCTTCCGCATCTTCGTGCTCATCGTCGCGGCACTCTTCGTGGCAGGTACATGGGCGCTCTTCTACCGTACCTCGTTCGGCATCAAGGTCCGCGCGGTGACGCAGAACAAGGAGATGGCGGCTTCGTTTGGTATTAATGCCAGCCGCGTCTATTCGATGACGTTTGCCATCGGCGCGGGTCTGGCGGGTGCCGCCGGTGCGTTGTTCGGGGTGCTCAACATCGTGCTTCCCACCATGGGCATGAGCTACGTCGTCGAGGCGTTCCTGATGGTGGTCAGCGGCGGCGGCAGCCTGATGGGCAGCGTCATCGCCAGCGGCCTGACCGGCCAGATGCAATCGATCTTCGCCTTCATCTTCAACGACACGTTCGCCCGCTTCCTGGTGTTCATCCTGATCGTGGTTTTCCTGCGCTTCCGGCCACAGGGGCTGATCGGAGCCGGCGCCACACGACGTTGAACAGAGTTCGCAAGTAAAGTTTCCCTGGAGTAGCGCAGCACATGACGCAGAACCCCTATCATAACAAGATGTTGCAATGGGCAGCCTATGCCGTCTTCTTCGGCCTGATCGCGCTGATCCCGCTCGGCCTCGACGATGCGTTCCTGCTCAACCAGCTATCCACGTACGGCGTCTATGGCATTCTGGCACTGTCGCTCAGCCTGTGCTGGGGCTTTGGCGGCATCCTCAATCTCGGCCAGGGCGTCGCCTTCGGCCTCGGAGCCTACGGCATGGCGATGACCATGCAGATGCAGTCGCAGAGTGTCGCGGATCCCATCCCGCCCTTCATGCTGAACAACGGGCTCGAAAGCCTGCCGGCTGTCTGGGAGCCGTTCTGGAGCACCGGTTTCGGCATCTTCCTGGCGCTTGCCGTGCCGACGCTCTATTGCCTGATCTTCGGCGCGCTGATGTTTCAGGCACGCGTATCCGGCCCGTTCTTCTCGATCATGACGCTCGCCATGCTGAGCGCCGTCTACACCGTCTTCATCGACCTGCAGGCCTATACCAACGGCGTCAACGGGATTACGCCGCCCAACCCGTTGATGATCGGCGACTTCGTCATCGATCCCTATTCCACCACGTCGTTCTGGACCGTCTACGCCGTGCTGCTGCTGACGACCGTGGGGGCCAAGCTGGTGACGCAGAGCAAGTTCGGCCTGATCGTTCAGGCGCAGAAGAACGATGCCGAGCGGGTTCGCTTCCTCGGCTACAATGTCGCGGTCTACGAGACGCTGATCTATACGATCTCCGGCTTCATCGCGGCGCTGGCCGGCTGCTGCTTCGCCTTTCTCACGCAATATGTCTCGCCCGGCCAGTTCGACGTCGGCTTCTCGATCTCAATGGTTATCTGGGCGGCCATCGGCGGGCGGGGCTCGCTGCTCTGGGCGATCCTGGGCGCATTCCTCGTTCAGGGTGCGCAGAGCTATCTCGGCGATCAATTTCTCAACACCTGGATCCTCATGCTGGGTTTCTTCTTCATCCTCGTCGTCCGCTTCCTTCCCGGCGGACTGGCCGGTTTGGTCGAGACGATCCTCGGCAGACTGACCGCGCCGGGCAAGGCCAAGCCCGAGATGGATCTCGCGCCGCAAGCCAACGTGCAGGGGAACTGACATGCCGGGCGTACTGGAAATCCACAATCTGCAAAAGAACTTCGATGCCGTCAAAGTCATCAACGACTTCAGCCTCGAAGTGGTCGAGATGACGCTATGCTGCCTGGTCGGCCCGAACGGTGCCGGCAAGACCACCACGATGGACCTGATCACCGGGCGGCAGAAGCCGACATCGGGCCGCATCGTCTTTCGCGGCGACGATATCACCGGCCTCGGCGAGAACACCATCGCCCAGCGCGGCCTCGGCCGGAAGTTCCAGATTCCCGCCGTCTTCAAGGAACTCACCGTCCGGCAGAATCTGGAAGTCGCCTATTCGATCCAGGTCAACGCGATCAGGAATCTCTTCAGTTTTTCGTCCAGGGCCTGTCACGAACGCATGGGCGACGTGGCCGACCAGGTCGGCCTGTCGCGGCGGCTCGACGTCGTCGCCGGCACGCTTTCGCATGGTGAAACGCAGTGGCTGGAGATCGGTATGGTGCTGATGCAGGACCCGGCGCTGCTGCTGCTCGACGAGCCGGTTGCCGGCATGACCGAGCAGGAAGTCGAAAAGACGGCGCACATACTCAAGACGTTGAAAAAATCCAAGACGCTGATCGTGGTCGAACACGACATGGGCTTCGTGCGCGAAATCGCCGATGTCGTGACCGTCATGCACATGGGCTCGCTGCTCGCGCAGGGCACGATCGAGACGATCGAGGCGGACCAGAGGGTCCGGGACGTCTATCTCGGTACGGAGGAACACTGATGCTGATAGATCTGCAAAACGTCTCCTCCTTCTACGGCGCGACACGCATTCTTCGCGATGTCAGCGTCGGGGTCAAAAAGGGAAGCTGCCTGTGCGTGCTCGGCCGCAACGGCGTCGGCAAGACGACGCTGGTCCGCACTATCATGGGCCTGACCGACCGGACGACGGGAAGGATCAGCCTCGACGGCACCGATCTTTCTTCTCGTCGCACGGACGAGCGGGCAAAGTCGGGCATCGGTTACATTCCGCAGGGTCGCCAGATCCTCGGCAAGTTCACGGTGCGGGAGAACATCCTGCTCGGCACGTTCGCCCGCTCCGACGGCAATCGGGCGATCCCTGAGATATGCCTGGAGCTGTTTCCCTATCTGAAGGAAAACCTTGGCCGCCGCGCCGGCCTGTTGTCCGGTGGCCAGCAGCAGCAGCTGGCGATCGCGCGGGCGCTGGCCGTCGATCCTCAGATCCTGCTGCTCGACGAGCCGACGGAGGGCATCCAGCCCAACATCGTCGCCGAGATCGGCGAGAAACTCAGAACGCTGAACAAGCAGTTCGGCATCACGCTGATCCTGACCGAACAGCACATCAAGGTCGCCCGAAGCCTCAGTGACAGCTTCGTGATGATGGACAATGGCCGCATCGTCGAAAGCGGCCCGATTTCGGCCCTGACCGACGAGGTGGTCGAAAAACACCTGACTGTCTGACGCCTGCACAAACGCAACATCGAAACACGACGGAAAGAGAACCACATGATTGAAATTCCGCCTCCCGGCTCTCCGGAGCGCGAAGCCCTGATCGCCGAACACAAGGCCTGCACCGATTCCATGGAAGGCGTTGCCGGCTTCTCGATTCTCAAATGCGAGACTCCTGGCGACACGACCGTCATCAGCGGTGGCGTCCATGAAAACCCGCTGCTGAAGCGGGTGCTGCTGCGCATGCGTGGCGAGTCCCCGGCGGGCAAGCTGATCGTCATCTGTACCAAGATCGATGAAGAGTGGCGCATCGGCCGGCTGTCTGGCATCCGTGGCGTGCCGCCCGAATTCGTCAACGACAAGGTCTATACCAGCGAACAGGCGATCCAGCACGATATCTTCCTGATGCGTCTCGACGAGTTGCCCCAGTCCGCCGGCATGCCCGAGCATTACACCGAGGGTTGGAAGCGCCGTAGCGACAACTGGCCGGTCACCTGACCTAACCAAACCATATAGGCCTCACGGCCTCAATGCCTATCAAACGGAGGCGACACGATCGCGTCCGAACGAAGACCTGTGACTCATTCCGAGGGAGACCAATAATGAGCGCGATGCGTTTGACCGGCTATGCCGACCTTTTCGGCGTCCATCCCGGCGATACGATCAAATTCCATGTCAATTGCGACGGCCCGTCGTCCTACAAGGCCGAGATCGTCCAGATGATCAACGGCGACACCAATCCCCGCGGTCCGGGCTTCATCGAAAAGTCGGTCCCTGGCGGCATCGCCCTGACGCTGTCGGGCCGCAAGCAGATCATCTACGGCGGTTCCTATGGCTTTGTCGCCGATGCGAAGGCGCTCAATGTCGAGAGCTTCACGATCCAGTGCTGGATCTGGCCCACGACGCCGATCACTCATCCGAAATACTGGAAGCACGGCGCGCAGGGACTGGTGACCAAATGGTGCGGCGGCAAGGGCTACGGCCTGTTCATCAACGACAAGGGTCATGCGGAAGTCCGAGTCAACGGCGAGACACTCGAAAGCCCGACGCCATTGCGCGACCATGCCTGGCATTTCCTGGCCGCGACCTTCGATGCCGTGACCGGCAAGCTGATCCTCTATCACGAGCCGCAGATCCAGTACGCGCTCGACCCCGTGATCGCGCCGGTCGAAAAGACGATTGCCGCCAAGATCGAGAACGCCGCCGTGCCGCTGGCGCTGGCCGCCTATGTGGACACGGTGACCGACGATCCGCTGGCGCAGTCCTCGCTGCCGGCAGGCGTGGTCTTCGCCGGCAAGTACAACGGCAAGCTCGACACGCCGCGCCTGTCTTCGAAGGCGCTCAGCCGCGCCGAGATCGAGATGGTGAAGCTCGGCGCCCAGCCAGGCCTTACCGAACGCCGCAACAGCGGCCCGACCGGTGCGCTGTCGGAGGTCATGGTCGCTGCCTGGGATTTCTCCGAGGGCATCGACACCATCATGGCGAAGGATTGCGGTCCCTACCGGCTCGACGCGACGCTGGTGAACTGCCCGACGCGCGGCATGACCGGTCACAACTGGTCCGGCACCGTGTTCGACTGGAAGCAGTCGCCGAAGGAATATGGGGCGATCCATTTCCACGACGACGACGTCGACAATGCCCGCTGGGAGGTCGATTTCGAATGGACGGTGCCCAAGGACTGCAAAAGCCGCTTCTATGCCGCCAAGCTGACGACACCGGAGGGAGACGAGGACTACATTCCGTTCTGGGTGGTGCCCAGGATCGGCGAGGAGCAATCGCGCATCGCGGTGATGGTGCCGACCATCAGTTACATGGCCTATGCCAACGAGCATGTCGCCTCCAATGCCGGCGGCGCCGAATTGTTCATCTATCGCGTGCCGATCATGCAGCACCAGAACATGTTCCTGGCCGAGCATCGCGAGTATGGCGGCTCGATCTATGATACGCACACTGACGGGTCCGGCATCTGCCTGTCGTCGCGGCTCAGGCCCATCCTCAGCATCCGGCCGAAATACGATCACTTCCTGGCCCAGGCGCCTTGGCAGTATCCCGCCGACCTGCACCTGATCTACTGGCTGGAAACCATGGGCTACCAGTACGACGTGTTCACCGACGAGGATCTGACCTATGACGGTTTGGCCCGCATCGAAAACTACAGCGTCATCATCACCGGTTCGCATCCCGAGCACAATTCCGGCACCCAGCTCGATGCGCTCCACAACTACACCCAGCGCGGCGGTCGCATCATGTATATGGGCGCCGATGCCTGGTACTGGGTGCACTCGTTCCATCCGGCCTATGACGACCTCGGACGCGGCGTTGTCACCGAAATGCGCCGTTGCGAATCCGGGATCCGCACCTGGCGCGCCGATCCAGGTGAATATTACCATCAGGGCACCGGCGAACTCGGCGGCATGTGGCGCTTCAGGGGCCGTTATCTGCATTCGGTTGCGGGCGTCGGCATGTCGTCGGAAGGCTTCGACATCTCGTCCTACTTCTCGCGCACGCCTGAAAGCAACAATGCCCGCGTCTCCTGGGCGTTCGACGGCATCGAATACGACGAGAAGCTCGGCAATTTCGGTCTGGTCGGCGGCGGTGCGGCGGGTCTCGAGCTCGACATCGTCGATACGATGCTCGGCTCGCCGCCGCACACGCTGACGGTCGCCACTTCGGCCGGCCGGCATACGGAAGCCTATCTCCTCGTGATGGAAGACTTCGGCTTCAACCAGCAGGGTCTCGACGGCACGACCCATCCGCGCGTGCGCGGCGACATCGCCTATCACGAAACGCCGAATGGCGGCGCCTGCTTCGCGTTTTCGTCGATCGCGTTCTGCGGCTCGCTGCCGTGGAACAACTGCGACAACAACATCTCGAAGCTGGTCAAGAACGTTCTCGACCGCTTCTCGGTCGCAGGTCCCCTGCCGCCGCCGCCCGCCGAGGCGATCATGTATCGCGGCCGCGCCGACTACTGAACACGATCTGGCGATGCCGGCTTTCCGACCGGCATCGCTGCCCATGAACCCGCGGCGATCACCGCAGAGACGACAACAGGAGGTGGGATTATGGCTCGACGACCCGATCTCGGCTATTTCGCCGACGGCAAGAACCTGCTGGACCCAGCAATTTACGCGCAGGCCACCGCACCCTTCGGCCAGGCCACGAATTTGCCTGTTGCCGCGTACCGCTCGCTCGAATTCGCGCTTCTGGAAGACGAAGCGGTATGGACACGCGATTGGATCGCGATCGGCAAGTCATCGGACATCCCGTCCTCCGGCGACATACTGCCGTTCACGGTCGGCAATCACGGTATTCATGTGCAGCGCATGGCCGATGGCAGCCTCGAGGGACGCTTCAACAATGCCCAGCACGGCGGCTGCCGCTTCGTGCCGGTCCAGTGCCAGGGCGGCACCAAGACCAAGTGCTCGTTCACCTCCTGCGGCTACAGTCGCGACGGCGATGCAATCCGGGCGACGGAGGGTGGCCACGGCGTTCCGGCGATGCACCAGTATCTAGGCCTGCGCCCCGAACGGCTGCTGCGGGTGTCGGTCTCGGAATTGCATGGGATGATCCTGGTCAACGTCGACGGGCCGGACAAATGCCTGCCGCCGGATGCCGGCGTCAATGGCCATATCCGCAGCGCCTTGTCGGACAAGCTCGACCTGACCGGCAAACGGTGGATGGAATTCGACTGCAACTGGAAACTCCTGGCGCAAGTGCTTGCCGCGACGGAGGAGGGGGTCTCGGCCACCCACCACAACGCGATCACGACCCGTCGTACCTTGTCCTCCGGCGAGGTTCTTTCCGCTCTCTGGCTTTTTCCGAATGTCGTCATCGTCTCGGCGGGTTCGGCCGCCTGCCTCATGGTTCTCCAGCAGACGGCGATCGAACGGACACTCTGCCGCGTCTACATCCATGGCACATCGCAATCCGTGCGATCGGACTCGAAGTCCGCGATGCTGCTGGCGGAAGTCTCCGCAGCGGCCGAAAGGGCGGTGTCTGCCCAGAAGGCGCTTTCGCAACCCAACCACCCTCCGGCCGATTTCGACCCACTTCAGCGAGATACCGTCGCCTATTGGGGCCAGGCGATGCTTGTGCGGCGGCTGATGGACCTACCATCTGCGGATCACGCCGCACCGATGTTTCAATCGACCCGGCATTACGCCATCTAGGGGATTTTCGTTCCTCTCTTCTGGTCAACGAAAATCCTCTATCCCTTTGTTATCATGCAGTTCCGGACGAAAAAACCACCGCGCACTTTCCTGGAACCGCTCAAGAGGACTGACTATGAACAACGTTTCCACATTGCATCACCTCCAACCCGATCTCGCCGATGGCGTCCGCTACTATTGCGCAGGCGCGTTCGATGACGCGGTCGCGGTCTTCACGCGTCTTGCCGATCTCGGCAATCCCGAAGCCATGATGTGGCTGGGCTCGTGTCACGCCAACGGCGAAGGGCTGCAGAATTCGCCGGCAGCAGCGTTTGCGCTCTATCTCCAGGCAGCCGAGGCCGGCTTTGTGCAGGCGCAAACCAATGTCGGCGCCATGCTGATTTCGGCGCAGGGATGCGAGCGCGACCTGGAGGCCGGGATTTCCTGGCTGCGCAAGGCCGCCGAACAGGACGATACCGGCGCGCAGTTCAACCTTGCCACCATGCTGTCATCGGGCAAGCATGTGGAGCCCGACCTCGAAGCGGCCGCACACTGGTATCGGCGGGCAGCCGAGGCCGGGCACTATCCTTCGCAGGCCCGGCTCGGCTTCTGTTACCAGCAGGGGCGCGGCGTCGAGAAGAACCGTGTGGAAGCCTGTGTGTGGCTGACACTGGCGGCGCAGCACGGTGTCGGAACGGCGCTGTCGGCGCTCGATCGCGTGTACAGCGAAATGTCTGCCGAGGAGAAGAACCAGGCGGCGGGCCGGCTGCGCGAATGGCGGTTCAAAGCGGTGCCTCTTTCCAGCCAGGCGGTTTTGACCGCCGTCAGTCACTGATTCCGGAAACGCCACCAGCGGAGCGGGCAGGATGAACGCAATGGCAGGTTACAGCGTACAGCAGATCAAGTTCGAACTCTTGAGCTATCTCAAGGAATTCGGCGGCAAGGGTTCGGACTGGACGATCGGCTGCATGCAAGGCCCGCCTGACGGTGGAGAACTCGCGGCCTCCAACAACCCCGAAGGTGTGATCTGGATCTGCAAGCCTGCATTGTCGGCACGCGCGGCGCGGCTGGTTTGGGATCACATGGTATCGCGCCACCGGTTGCATGTGTTGCCGGAGCAGAGCGCAGTGGAAGACGGAAGCTGGGTCCTGATGTTCCGCAGGATAATCGACACCAGTGACAGTGACGGCCGGCGCCTTTTCGAGATGAAGCGCAGTCGAGAAAAACAGGTTGCAACGCGCGACCAATTGTCGTGAATGTTGATAGACAGGTCTTCAATATGTTGTTTTGTGAACTGGCCCCTCTGGCGACCTGTTCCCGAGGGCGTATGGGCCGCGCCGCCTTCGATGATCCGTGGAACTTTCCCGTCGAATGCGCCGGTTGCAAGGGGTGGGCAGTATCTGAATGAACAATCCCGATTGGCGAATTGGCATCCTTTTCTCGGAGACTGGCGCGACAGCCGCCATCGAGCAGACGATGATAAACGGCAGTATGTTGGCGATAGAGGAAATCAATAGCGCTGGGGGTGTTCTCGGCCGCCCCTTGAAGGCGGTCGCCTACGATCCGCAATCGCAGGCGAAGAAATATCGCGAGTTCGCGGCCCGGATGCTGGTCGAGGATCAGGTCAAAATCATCTTCGGTGCCTATATGTCCTCGTGCCGCAAAGCCGTGCTGCCGGAAATCGAGGCCCATCGCGGCCTGTTCTTCTACCCGACCTTCTACGAGGGGTTCGAGTTTTCACCGCGCTGCTTCTACACCGGCGCGGCGCCAAACCAGGGCGCGCTGCAACTGGCCAGCTACATGATGGAGAATTTCGGCTCCAATTTCGTGCTGATCGGCTCGAACTACGTTTATCCTTACGAATACAACCGCGTAGTCACCGATTTCGTTGTGCAGTCGAAGGGAAAGATCCTCGACGAGCTCTATGTGCCGGTCGAGGCCAAGCCCGAGGATTTCACGCGATTCATCCAGCGACTCCAGAAGCTGAAGCCGGATGTCATCGTCTCCAGCGTGGTGGGCATCGGCGTCAACTATCTCTACAAAGCCTATGCCGAGGCCGGTTTCGACCCGAAGACAATGCCTATCGCGGCGGCGGCGACCAGCGAGGCCGATGTCGTCTCCATGGCGCCGGGGACGGCTGCCGGGCATTTCACGTCCACGGTTTTCTTCGAGACCCTGCAGACGCCGGCGGCTCGCCGGTTCGTCGCGGCCTACAAGGCGCGCTTCGGGGCGTCGGCACCTGTCACCGCATGTGCGGAAGCCGCCTATTTCGAGATCCTGATGTATGCGAAAGCGCTCGAGATCGCCGGCACGGACAATCCTGATGCCATCATCGAAACCCTCAAGGGCATGGAATTCGAGGCGCCGCAGGGGCGCATCCGCATCGATCCAACCACCCACCACACGGAACTGTGGCCGAGGCTGGGCAAGATCAACATGGACCATCAGTTCGAAATCGTCTGGGAATCCGACGCCCGCGTCAAACCCGATCCGTATTTCGTTGCGCCGACATTCGACGACTGGTCGAAGCTCGCCCTACAACATCGCAAAATGTGAGGCGGTCCGTTGTCGGTTCAATTGCTTCGTAACTTGAAGGGTCTGCGGATTCAGGTGTTTCATGCACCTGATAGCGACGGCAAGGCGCTGGTCGACCACCTGCATCGCATCGGCTGCAATTGCGAGACGACGTGGCCGCTGCCCGACGCCATCAGCCCGAATGCCGATGTCGTGCTGATTTCCATCGAACCGGAACACCGCCAGAAAATCCTGAAGCTGTTCAACGAGGCCCAGCAGATTTCCTCAACCCTCATCGCGGTCGCCTCCTACGAGGATCCCGGCACATTGCAGATCATTCTCGAATGCGGTGCATTGGCGATCATCGAGCGGCCCATCCGCCCGTTCGGCCTGCTGACCAACCTTACGATCGCCAGATCGCTCTGGATGGAACGGCAGGATTTCCGCAAGCGCATCCGCAAGCTGGAGCGCAAGCTCGCCGGCAATAACCGGATCATCAAGGCCAAGAACATCCTGATGGAGACCCAGAAGCTCGACGAACAGGAGGCCTATGAGAATATTAGGCGCCAGGCGATGGCCAAGCGCATCTCCATGGATGACCTCGCCGTTTCGATCATAAATGCTTACGAACTGCTGACTTCGCGCTGACGACTTAGCGACCTGTCGCAAGTGATCGCGTCCCAGCAGTGGCAGGTCCATAGATGCCGATGATGAGATGAAGGGTTGAAGATAAGCGTGGCGAATTCTGCTCGACAACCTGTTTTTATCACAGATTGGCGCGAGCAAAATAAGACGTTGTTCTCTGCCCTTCAGATTGAGAGAAACGTTATGGTTATGCTGTTTTCCCTAATTGTTATGGTTGCGGCTCTCTGGCTATCCGGCACATCGGGTGCCAACTCAGAACTGCTTTTCTTCAGTCAGCTCCCAGCGCGTCTGGATGTGGGCGAGACCATCACGGTTATTGTCATGTCGCTGGTGATATCGGTGATAGCGCCGCTCGTTCCGGCATGGCGTGCCGCCAACTTGGATCCAATCGAAGCGTTGTGGTACGAATGAGGTCGATAGTTCTGAGTGTCGCCTCATTCGCTTGGACGCCCACGATGTGCGATGCTCCAGCATCACTATGGCTGTGTTCCATGCGACGATAGGTATAATTCTGTTTGCGGTGCTAACTCTGGCGGCATCTATATCTTCCGAGCCTATTTCCATTCGCTTGCGGCTCCATCTAGGAGGGCCAGGAGGGGAACCGCGTAGGAGTAGTTCTCCGCTTCGTCGTTCTCGGCCCGCCAAGTGAGATCCGAGCAGGCGAGACCGAATGGCCGCTATCGGCGAGCACAGAACTATGCTTTTCGAATGGCGGCCACTTTGCCCGACCCTGATCCGGCTAAATTAAGGGCTTCAGCAACGTCACATGCTTCCGCCACTATTCAATTTCCAGAATGCCGGTTTCGTGGGACCGGATTCTTTTATTCTGGTTGGGAATCAAAATGGTAAGAGCGATTTACCCGCTGTCCCGCGAAAGTGGTTGCGGAGGCCGACTTCAAATCTCCACTGTTAGCAAGTGTCGGTTTCGGTAAAATCCAGCCCCCGCAACCACTTCCAGCATAAATCAATCGCCGTCCCGATCTAAACACCGGGGCGGCGTTTTGTCGTTATGGCTCCTCGTGGGTTTTACTGCATCTGTCGGACCTTATGTGGTCCATCGATTTCGATAATCCGACCAAATCTCGCTCTGCGCTGGCATAGCCATAGGACGGCGATTGGCGCGAGTCTGCCGCTCACTGGTAAGACCGTATGCCCGCCTCTCCGGTGAATTATTGTTTTCCAGAAGCAATATACGGAAATGCTTTCTTGCCTCCGTTTCTAAACCGGGAGGCTGAGAGACTGTCCGTCATGGCTGCGGTCGGTCGACCAGCGAGCAGGTCGGCGACAATGCGCCCGGTAACGGGACCGGTCGCCAAGCCGACATGGCCATGACCGAAGGCGTAGACAATGTCAGCTGTCTGCCTCGAGCGACCGATGACTGGCAGCCCGTCGGGCGTCGACGGGCGATGCCCCATCCAGCGGTCTACCCGGCTTTCGTCAAACGGAATGGAGAGCGCGGAATAGGTTCGCTGTGCGTGCTGCAGCAGAATCTTCGCGCGGGCCCAGTCAGGCTCTTCGCCCGTGCCTGCAAGCTCGACTTGACCCGCAATCCGTAAACCGGCAAGAGTGGGATTATTGCCCATCTTGCCGTCGACGGGCATCAACGGCATTTCGCCCTTGGCAATGCTGTCGGGCACTACGACATGATAGCCACGTTCACTTTCGAGTGGAACATTGTCTCCGGCCATGGCTGCTAATGCTTTGGAATAGATTCCAGCCGCGATGATTGCTCTGTCGCAAGCAATGCTACCGGCCTCAGTTCGAACAGCACTCAGCTTCTGCCCTGCCATCTCGAAGCCCGTCGCCTTTGCAGCCACCAGCTTAGCGCCAAGCTTAACCGCATGCGCGACGATAGAAGCAACGTAGCCGCCGGGATCGATACAGTGGCCGCCTTTTTCCACAAGCACCGCAAAAGAATAATGTTCAGCTAGGCCGGGCTCGAGCTCGTGCAGTTTGGCCGACGACAGCTCGCTGAAACCGACGCCGTTCCGGCGCCGCAGTTCCCATGCGAATGCTTCAGCCTTGAAGGCTTTGCGATCGGGATAGACGTAAATCAGCCCCTTGCGCAGGATCAGGTCGGATCGACCAATCTCACTTGCCAGCTTTTCGTGCCTGTCCGGCGCATCGTGAAGCAGACTAGAAAGAATGCTGGCGGTGCGCTCGGCCCTGGTAACGGTGGCACCTGCCGCTATAAAATGGAAAAGCCACGGCGCGAGGCGGATAATATGTCGCCAGCGGATCGCCAGCGGACCGGTCGGGTCGGCAATCATGCCCGGCACCTTCTTCCACAAGCCTGGCATGGACATGGGAATGATCGATGCGGGGCTGAGCCACCCGCTGTTGCCATAGCTGGCGGCCTGCCGCCCGCCTGGCTGACCTGACTCGACGATTGTGACGCTATGGCCGTCCTTTAGAAGCTCGACCGCCGTTGCCGCTCCGACAATACCGGCACCAATGATCACGACATGGCTTGTCATTCCTGGAACGCCTCCTGACGGACCGAGCCAAATCTAGGAAGGACCATGAGTATGAGCACGACGGCGGCCGCCACGAGAAGGCCAGCCGAAATCGGCCTGTCGACGAATACCGTGAGGCTTCCGCGCGACAGGAACATCGCTCGACGGAAGTTTTCCTCGAGCATCGGGCCGAGGATCAAACCCATGACCAGCGGAGCTGCATCGCAGCCGAGTTTGGCGAACACATAACCGAGCGTGCCGAAGATCGCGAGCAGCCAGAGGTCGAAGACCGAATTCCCGAGCGAGAGCACGCCGATTGCGCAAAAGACGATGATGGCCGGGTAAAGGTAATTGAAGGGCAGGGTGAGCAGCTTGGTCCAGATGCCAATCAACGGCAGATTCAACACCAGCAGCATGATATTACCAACCCACATCGAGACGATCACGCCCCAGAAGATTTGCGGATGGTCGCTGATCAGCGTCGGTCCGGGCGCAACCCCCTGCATGATCAATGCGCCAAACATCAGCGCCATCACGGCATTGGCAGGAAGTCCCAGCGTAAGCAGTGGCACGAACGAAGTCTGCGCGCCGGCATTGTTGGCGCTTTCCGGCGCCGCCACACCTTCGATCGCACCCTCGCCGAAGCCTTCCGGCGGTTTTGCCACCCGTTTTTCGACTGCATAGGCTGCGAAGGCCGCGAGCAATGCCCCGCTGCCCGGCAATAAACCGAGGACAGAACCGATGCCGGTTCCACGCAGGATCGGTGCCGCCATGCGGCGCCAATCGTCACGGCTCGGCAGCATCGAGAAGAAAGGTGCCTTGATAGCCGTACGGCTGCCTGGATTCTCCAGATCCCGTACCAGTTCCCCGATGCCGAAAAGGCCCATGGCGACAATCACGAAATTAACGCCGCTCGACAGCTCATCATAGCCGAGCATGAAGCGTGGTGCGGCCGTCTGTACGTCCTGACCGATCAACCCGATAAGGATGCCGATGAAGACCATTGCCAGCGCCTTGGGCAGAGATCCGCGTGCGAGCACGATGGAGGCGATCAGACCGAGGATCATCAACGAAAAATATTCTGCCGGGCCGAAGAGAAGGCCGAATTCTGCAAGCGTTGGCGCGAAGAGTGCAAGCAGCAGCGTCGCTACCGTGCCGGCGAAGAAGGAACCGATCGCCGCGGTCGCCAGCGCCACGCCGGCCCTACCTTTGCGAGCCATCTTGTAGCCGTCGATTGCCGTCACGACGGACGAAGCTTCGCCCGGCAGGTTGAGCAGGATAGCGGTGGTCGAACCGCCGTATTGCGCGCCGTAGTATATGCCGGCGAGCATGATCAAAGATGTGACAGGCTCTAGCCCGATGGTAAAGGGCAGAAGGATGGACATCGTCGCTGCGGGGCCAAGGCCTGGTAGCACGCCAACCAGCGTGCCGAGCAAGGTGCCCACGAAACACCAGAGCAAGTTGTTAGGCATGGTTGCCTGATCGAGGCCGAGAAGCAGAGCGTGAACCGTTTCCATAGGTCTCTCCTCAGAAGCCAAACCAAGGGCCGATGACGGGGACTGGCATGCCCAGACCCTTCACGAAGGCAACACTGCAAAGCGCGCCAAGAAACAGGCCGTAGAGTGCCATCTGGAGCGGCCGGAACGGACGTGATGCGGATGCCGCCGTCAGGCTGCACAATGCGACGGAAACCAATAACCCGGCACCACGCACCGTAACCCCGAAGACGATTATGGAAAGGACTATGACGCCGAGCTTGGAGGGGTGGAAATGCACAGCCTCGCGCGAGGCCGTGGCACGGAACGACTGAAAAAAGACGATCATTCCCGTAGCGATGAGGCCGATCGCCACCACGGCTGGAAAGCCTGCTGGCCCGATCTTACGAAACGTGCCGAAGGGTAGCTCGAAACTGCCGAGTAAAAAGGCGCCACCTGTCAATATAAACAGGGATCCGGCAAGCGTTTCGGCATTCAAGCGCTGAGACATAGTTTCACCCCGGTTTTTCGACTGGATTCGTTTGGTCCGATTTGGTGAGTCCGCGGCTACGATCATCGGCCGATAGACGCGAACCGCAGGTGCCGTTCCCTCGAACCGTTTGATATCCACCAGGCAAGCGTTGGGCTCGGCCCCTGTGCCAGGTGGGATGTGCCATGATCCGGCGTAAGCTACGCTTGGCATCGCGACTTCTGTGATCGCAGCGATGGCAAGGTACGCCCCACGCGGGCTTGTGATCTCGACCGCGTCGCCTTCGGCGATACCACGCTCAACCGCATCCTCGGGGCGCATTCGATCTGGCCGGCGTCCTTGGGCCTTCGTAAGGCGAGATGGAGCGGCACGATCCCACTGACTGTGCAGCTTCTCGGCGCGGCTGGCCGGAGAGAATTGCAGCGGAAAACTTTCCGCCGGAGATGTGCCAAGGCATTCGCGCGGAGTGAGCCGGGCCGGATAGCCGAAGCCCGCCGCCACTTCGGAAGCGAGCTCAACGCGGCCGGACGGCGTGCTCGGCGGAGAAGTGAGCAGAATGGCGCGGAACGGTTCCAGCTGATCCCGCTTGTTGTCGTGCTCATAAACGCCCCAATGGGTACCGACGAACCGCGACCGGTGCGAAGGCTCCGGGCTCTCCGAGAGATTGTCGAAAGTGTCCGGAGCCTCGTTCATTTCATTCGACCTTAATACCCGCAGTATCGACGATCTTCTTGTACCGGGCGGTTTCGTCGACCATGAAGGTCTTGAGGTCGGCGCTGTTCTTGTACATCGGTTCGAAGCCAAAGACCGTCAGCTTTTCCTTGAATTTATCGGAAGTGACCACTTTCGAGACGGCTTCATCCAGATAGGCGGCGGCCTTGGGATCAAGGTTCTTCGGACCCCAGACGCCGTACCAGGACAGCATCTCCAGCGGCCGCATGCCGCTTTCCTCGACGGTTGGGATTTCCGGCGCAAGTGGCGAACGCTTGAGACTCGTCACCGCAAGCGGCTTCAGGCGACCTGCCTTGACGTGGGGTAGGGAAGACAGCATCGGGTCGGCCATGAGCTGAATCTGGCCACCGATCATGTCGGTGAGCGCCGGGCCGGCACCCTTGTAGGTTACGACGTCAATATCGATGCCTGCCTCCTCTTTGAGCGCCTCGATTGCCAGATGGCCGGCAGATCCGTAGCCCGAAGTAGCGAAATTGAAGCTGTCAGGATCAGCTTTCACTTCAGCGAAAAAGCCCTTGAGCGTGTTGGCCTTGATCGAGGGGTTGGTGACGACCAGCAACGGACCCGCAGCGATACCGGCGATATGCGTGAAGTCGTTCTGGACATCGAACGGCACGTTCTTGTTGATCAGTGGCGTTACGACATGGATCGAGGCATTTAGCAGAAGGGTGTATCCGTCAGGAGCGGCCTTCACGACGTCGGAAGAGCCGACAATGCCGCCGGCTCCACCTGCCCGGTTATCAACCACGAAGGTCTTGCCTGTCGTTTCGGAAAGCTCGGTCGCCAGTACGCGTGCGACACCGTCTACCGCGCCGCCCGGCGGATAAGGCACAATGATACTCACGGCACGGGCGGGAAATTCCTGCGCGGCAGCTATGCCTACCGATGAAACCGCGATGATAGCGGCAAGCAACAATGATCCGACGCTTTTCATGACTGGATGGCTCCTTTAAATTTCAGGGTTCAGGTATGCATTCGCTGCACGTCTGAGCATCGGCGATTTACGCGGCGGCTGCTGGACGCCGTAGTTCGAACCGTACCGGAAACTCAAAAGGTTCCAGGATACTGACCACCATCGATCAGCAGGTTCTGAGCAGTGACGAAGCCGGCCTTCGATGAACACAGGAATGCGATATAAGCACCGACCTCATCCGGTTCGCCATAGCGTCCAGCGGGGTTCTGCGCCGCGCGCTCTCGCCAGATATCATCGAAGGAGCGGCCGCTCTGCTGTGCCAGAACCTCTACATGCTGACGCTGACCGTCCGAAGCGATAATGCCCGGCAGCACGTTGTTGATCGTGACGTTGCGGCTAATGGTTTGGCGAGCAAGTCCGGCGACGAAGCCGACGAGGCCCGACCGCGCCGCGTTTGACATGCCGAGTTCGACCTGGGCGATCTTGACGCTGCGAGAGACGATGTTGACGACACGCCCAAAGCCGCGATCCATCATTCCGTCCAGGGTCAGACGCATCATGTCGATCGGCGTCAGCATCATGCGGTCGATGCCGCGCAGCCAGTCATCGCGACTCCAGTCGCGGAAATCGCCCGGAAGCTCACCATCGGCATTGTTGACCAGGATGTCGGGTGTCGGGCAGGCAGCAAGAGCCGCCTGCCTGCCTTCCGGTGTCGTAATGTCGCCGGCGACCGCAGTGACACGCACGCCGGTCAACTCGCGTATTTCAGCTGCCGTCGCCTCGAGCGTTTCCGGCGTGCGGGCGAGGATGGTCAGCTCGACGTTCTCGCGTGCAAGGGTGAGCGCCGCCGCCTTGCCCATGCCTCGGCTCGCACCTGTGACAAGCGCCTTTCTGCCGGATATACCGAGATCCATCTCTGTGCCTCCTCAGGCCGCGATAGCGGACTGGTTGATCTTCCAGCCGTAGATCTTGTCCAGACCGAGTTCCTGCACGATGCGGATGCCGCGGGCTAGAGCTTCGCCTTCGAGACCGGTCAGTGGGCGGCGCAGTTTGCCGGCCGGTAGGCCGACAGCCTTCATCAGCGACTTCACCGCGACCGGGTTGATGGCCGAATAGTTGAAGTGCAGGAGCGGCAGGAGATGCAGATAGGTATCGCGGAAGCCCTCGGCCTCGGTATAGCTCGTCCATGGGCGCGACATGACAGCGACTTCGGCCGGGGCGATATTGCCGCTCATGTTTGCAGTGCCGTGACCGCCAAGGCTCATGGTTGGCACGACGAGGCCGAGATTGGGGCTGTCACAGCACATGACCGAGACGTCGGGACGTGCGGCGAGAACCTGCGCAACCTGACCTACTCGTGCGGTGGATTCCTTATGGATCACGTAGTTCGGGTGCTTGAAGATGCGCAGCAGATGATCCCAGTGCAGGTCACTCTTCACCCGCGGTGGGTTGTTGTAGAGGCCGAGCGGCAAATCGGTAGCGTCGGCGATATCGAGGAAGTAACGCTCGATGTCGGCTTCCGGTGCACAGATGTAAGCCGGAGCTGCGAGGATCGCGCCATCGGCACCATTGTCCCTGGCGAACTTCACGTTGTCGATCGTGACGTCGGTATTGTTACCGGTGCAGCCATAGAAAATCGGCATATTTTTCGACTTCATCTTCGCCGTTTCGACGATGATCTTCTGCTTCTCCTCTTGGGAGAGCATGGAGACCTCACCGGTCGAGCCCATGATGAGCACTGCTGCGGTGCCATTTGCCTCGTGGAATTGCAGAAGTTCGCGGAAGGCACCGATGTCCACGCCGCCGGAGCGATCGAAAGGCGTAATGAGAGCGACGAAGGATCCTGTGATCTTTCTGGCTGCTGCGGACATTTTGACTGCTCCGTTTTGAAAGTAAACAATGTTTCAAACATAGTTTCAATCAAGGCACAGTCAACGACTATAATCAGTCAAATTGCTCCGAATAAAAGCACGGGTTGCCCAATATCACGGCAAAATTGAAAGAGCCTACCTTCCATGCCCGTCGATGTATTTATCCGCGGAGTGATACGCTTCTGGCGTCATCACAACTCGAATGCATCTACGGCATCGCCGGAGCCATGAAGCCTGCGGAAACGAAGGCCACCAGCTGGGTGATAATCTGTTCGTCGTCGTCGGTGTCGCAAAGGCCGCCCGAAAGCTGCTTGAGTCTGAAGGTGGCGTGATCGGAATCGATCAGCACCTGCATCACAGCTCCGATGGCAAAATTGTAACGCCAAAAAATATCCCGGCGATCGAGCCATGGAGCAGTTCTTTCGAACGCGTCGATGAAGCGGAACACGGCCGGGTCCACGCGCCGCACGAAGAAGCGTGTCGTAATTTCCCGAGGACGCGAGCGAATCTGTTGTATGAGGCGGGTGAGTGGCCGGGCGCCGTTTGCGTCACGGCTGAACTGCACCATGGGACGCACAAGCGCCTCCGCCACATCCTGCAGCGACGGCAACCCCTGCTGCGCTGTGGCCTCGCACGCTTCGAGTGCGGCGATGCGGGCATTCGTGTAAGGCTCCATCATGATGTTCAGCACTTCGCTGATCAGTTCGTCCTTGGAGCCGAAATAGTAGTTGATGGCAGCGACGTTGACGTCGGCGCGTAGTGTGATTTCGCGCACGGTGGCCAAGTCAAAACCCTGTTCAATGAAAACCTCGCGAGCTGCGGCGATGATCCGCTCGCGCGGTTCCACCGAAGAGCTTTCCGCCAGCGTCACGCCCTGTACTTTTTTGGTCATCTTCGTCAAACCACGGATACTCGGAATCGGAACTGCCTGTCATAATGTCGGCCATATAGCATGTCGCGAACAAGCGTTGCGACGGCGATGTTTCACTTCAAGCAAACCTGGATTCTTAATCAGCTTCTCGCGCTTCAATGCTCCTGCGATTTGACGGTCTGATTTGCATCGGGAAGTCGTCCCCTTAGGTTATCACGATTGGCATCTTGCAACTCTTTTCCGCGATTTTGCGCGGAAACGTCGTAAAACTATGCTTTGGCTAGGGCTTGCGCTCCTCGATAGGTATCACCTCTCTCGAGCAGCGCCCAGATGATACGAGTAATCCTGTTGGCCTGTGCGAAAGCGACAATCTTGACCGGGCGACGCTCCGCTGTTGGTGCAAGGCTCTCACAGGTTCTTTATGGGAACCGGGCGGGGAATTTTCAGCAGGAACCAATGGGTCGACCGCCAAGATTGAGCGGCAAAGCGTCTCAGCCGCTTTCGGTGACGTCGTTTGTCCGGCGCACTTCCTCGATGCGTGAGATCCGTGAGCGCAGGCGCGGACCATACAGCGCGACTATCTGTGCAACGAGTGCCTCGGTCTGCGCCAAGGCAGGCACCATTGTGTCGTAGGGGGACTGCACTTCAACAGGGCTTATCAATGTAACATCGGCATGAATAGCGGCCGGCGACTGCCAGCGATCGGTGAACAGCACCACCCCGACAGTGGCGGCGGCGGCCTGGCTTATGAAATCGACCACGTCGCGCTGATAGCGACGGTAGTCGAAGCAGATCAACACATCACGGCGCCCGAGATCGACAAGCCGGTCAAAATCTGCGCGCTTCGGCAGACCCAAATTGGTGACACCGGGGCGGAACTGCTCCAGATGCCCTGCGAGAATGCCTGCGATGAAGCCGCTGAAACGCCCCCCCACCAGCACCACACTGCGAGCTTCCATGATCATGCGCACGGCGCGATCGAAGCTGCTTTGCGGCGTCGTAGTCCGTGTTGCCAGAAGTGCGGCCGAAGCCGAAACTACATAGGCCTGCATCGGGCTGTCGCTCGCTGCCGGCGCGTTGCTGCCCATCATCAGAAGAGGAGAGCGCAACCGTTCCTCGACCTCGTCCAGGAGACTTGCCTGGAATGCGGGGAACCCCTCGAAGCCCAGCTTCACGACGAGGCGATTGACGGTCGGGTCGGATACACCGGCGCGTTTTGCCAAGCTTGCCGCGGTGGTTAATCCCGAACCTGGATAGTCATTCAGAAGAATCTGAACGACACGCTCTTCCGACGGCGTGAACGCAACGTGCCCGCTGGTAAGGAATTCGCGTATCTGCATAGGGGTCGTTTTTGGCGAAGATATGGTGGTCTGGGGCATATCGAGTCCTGGTGAAATGCCGGTTCGTAGGCCGGATGAACGCTGGGGCAGGATTGTACGATAATAGATATTTGTCCAGAAATTTTCATTTTCTGAAATGATATTGACACTATTAAGCAAACGATCATAGTGCACTCGAGGACGGCTGGCGCCGTCCTTTTTCAAGGAGTTTGCCCGTGTCTGCAGAGCCGCAGGATGCTATTGCCCGAGTGTGGGCGGCGCTGGACGCCGAGCCCGACTGGACTGTCAGCCTTGCGTCGAAAATGGTGCGGATTCCTTCGGTCAATCCAAAGTTTCCGACCGGCAATGGCGGCGCAGACATCGAGGGACGCGAAGCCGAAGTTCAGGATCTGCTGCAGGCTGAACTTGAGGTCATGGGACTGGTTACACGACGTTGGGACGCGCTTCCGGGTCGCCCCAACCTTGTCGCCAAAACGGAAGATGGCGGCGACGACGCGAAATCGCTGATCTTGTGCGGGCATATCGACGTGGTGCCTGTCGGCGACATTTCCGCGTGGTCCTGGCCCCCATTTTCCGGAGAGATCCGCGACGGCCGCTTGCTGGGGCGCGGGTCTCAGGACATGAAGGCCGGCCTAGCCTGTTGCGTTGGCGCAATTCGGGCGATCAGCAAGACAGGGCTCAAGCTCGACGGTCTGCTTGCCCTGCATTCGGTGGTGGACGAAGAGGCTGGTGGTTTCGGCGCCCGCTCGGCCGTAGCGGAGGGTGAACATGCTGCGGCGGTAATTGTCGCCGAGCCCGGCCAGGGCGAGATATTCCTGTGCCAGGGCGGGCTTGAATGGCTGCGAGTGACAATCCGCGGACGCCAAGGTCATTCGGCCTATCGCTACACCGGTTATTGGCCGCAACCACATTCGGCAAGAACGGGCAACGAACCGGTCAGCGCCGCCGATATTGCCACGCGTTTCTTGTTGGCGCTGCGAGACTACGAGGCCGGCGTTGCGCGGTCGAAGTCGCATCCGTTGATGCCTGCCGGCGTGAATCATTTTGGTGTCGGCGTCGTCCAGATCGGCGCTGGCATGGGCCCAGATGGTCTGCCGCAAATTCTCAGCAATCCGGGCATCGTGCCCGATGTCGCCGCGATCGACATCGACATGAAGTTTCTGCCCCACGAAAAGACGGCCGAAGTACGGGCGGATTTCGAGGCGTTCGTTGCCGGCTTCTGCGCGTCCGACCCGTGGTTGCGTGAGAACCCGATCACCGTGCAGTGGGACCTTTATGGCCTTCACTTTCCTCCGATGAACACATCGCCGGATCACCCGATCGTCGGATCGATCCGATCGGCTAGAGAGCGGCTTGGTCACAACGAGACGATCCTGCGGGGTTCGATAGGCGTGACAGACGGCGCGCACTACGCCGCGGCCGGAATGCGGGCACTGCGCTATGGGCCTGCAGGAGCAAATCAGCATGGCGCGGATGAATGGGCAGATGTGGCCTCCATCCGCGAAACGACAAAGGTTTTAGCCGCCGCCATCATCGATTGGTGCGGCCTGAGAAACGACTGAATCCAATATCCGTGGGTAAGAGGACGCAGATTTCCAACCCGCCAACCGACAGAGGACTAAGATATATGGCATTTTCCCTGCGCGCCGGTCTCGTGGCGTTGATGATGGCTGGAACGGCACTGCCGGCGCTGGCAGAAACACTGAACTGGGCGAGGGCGTCCGATGTGCAGACGCTCGACCCCCACGCCTATAATGAAGGTATCACGCATACCTTCAACCACCAGATCTATGAGCCGCTGGTGGCACGCTCCGACATCGGAGAATTGACACCCGTTCTGGCCGTGTCGTGGGAAAACCTGAAGGATCAGCCGAGCATCTGGGAATTCAAGCTGCGTGACGGTGTAACCTTCCACGATGGCACGGCATTCGAAGCCGACGACGTCGTGTTTTCCATCGAACGCGCGATGACCGACACGTCGAACGTGCGCTCGCTGCTTTCGTCCATCGATCGCGTGGAAGCGGTCGATCCACTTACGGTGCGCATTCATACGCAAGGTGTGAACCCGCTTCTCGTCAACAGCATGATCAATATTTTCATGATGAACCGCGAGTGGTCGCAGGCGAACAACGCCACCAAGCCGCAGGACTTCAAGGCAGGCGGGGAAAGCTTCGCCGCCACGCATGAAAACGGTACGGGCGCCTACAAGCTTGTTATCCGCGTTCCCGATAGCCGCACCGAACTGGCGGCATATGACGGCTACTGGGGAAAGGGCGAGTTCCCGCTTGATATCGACCGCATCGTCTACACGCCGATCCAGTCGCCGGCCACGCGCGTCGCAGCTCTGTTGTCGGGTGAAGTCAACTTCCTGCAGGACGTGCCGGCACAGGACATCTCCCGTCTTGAGCAGGCGCCGGGCCTGAAGGTTGTTCGCGGTCCCGAGAACCGCACGATATTCTTTGGCCTCAATGTGGGTGCTGAAAAACTGGAGTTCGGCCAGGCCAAGGGTAACCCCTTTGCCGACAAGCGCGTTCGCCATGCCATGAACATGTCGATCGATCGCGAGGCCATCAAGCGCGTGGTCATGCGTGGCGAATCCATCCCGCTGGGAACCATCGCCCCTCCTTTCATTAACGGCTACACGGAAGAGATAGGCAAGGTGCCTGCTGTCGATCTGGACGCGGCGAAGGCGCTGATGGCGGAGGCTGGATACGGCGATGGCTTTACCGTGACCCTGCACTGCACCAATGATGCTTTCATCAATGAAGAGGCGATCTGCCAGGCAGTTGTCGGAATGCTTGGCAGAATCGGCATCGACGTGAAGCTGGACGTGCAGCCCGGCGGTGTTCAGTTCCCTGCCATCGCCAATGGCAAGACGGATTTCTACATCATGGGCTGGGGCGTTTCGACGTTCGACAGCCAATACCTGTTCGACAATCTCGTGCATTCACGCTCGAATGGCCGCGGCGCGTGGTCGTCGGTCAACTACGTCAATCCGGAGATCGATGCGAAGATCGAGTCCCTGGCGGCGGAGCCGGATATCGAGAAGCGAAATGCGACAATTGCCGAAATCTGGAATGCGGTTCAGGAAGAGACCTTCTATCTGCCGATCCACAATCAGATGCTGGCCCGCGCAAGCGCGGAAAAGCTCGGTATCACCGCCAATCTGGGCAACCAGATCTTCGTCAAGAACGTGACCGTGGCAAAATGATCCTCTTCCTGCTGCGCCGGCTGGGGCAGACGGTCCCCGTAATGCTGGTGACTGCATTCCTCTCTTTTGCTGCGTTCCGCTTTATCGGCGACCCGGTCCAGAACATGCTGGGCCAGGACGCCACGGCGGCCGACCGTGCGCAGCTGGAAGCTGTGCTCGGTCTGGATCAGCCGTTTCCGGTGCAGTTCGCGCGGTTCGTCTGGTCGGCGGTGCAGGGCGATTTCGGCATATCGACTCGGATAGGGCAACCGGTTCTCCAACTGATCGTGGAGCGCCTGCCTGCAACGCTGGAGCTGGCGCTGCTTTCCTTCGTGCTGGCAATGGCGGCAGGCCTCTTCCTCGGTGTAACGACGGCCCTCAATCCTCGCTCGCGTATGACGAAAGCGGTGATGGCCGGGTCGCTCATAGGAGTATCGCTTCCCAACTTCCTGATCGGCATCGGGTTGATCTACGTGTTTTCCGTGCAGCTCGGCTGGCTGCCCGCCTTCGGACGGGGTGAAACGGTAAAACTGGGGTGGTGGACGACAGGACTTTTGACCGTCTCAGGCTGGAAGGCGATCATCCTGCCCACGCTGTCTCTTATGTTGTTCCAGGTGGCCCTTATCTTGCGGCTTGTTCGTGCCGAAATGGGGGAGGTGCTTGCCTCCGATCACATCCGGTTCGCGCGCGCTCGCGGGCTGTCCGACAGATTGATCAATTTCCGTTACGCGTTGAAGAACACTATGGTGCCGGTGATCACCGTTTCCGGTCTTCAGCTGGGCACTGTCATCGCCTTTGCGGTGGTGACGGAGACCGTGTTCCAATGGCCGGGTGTGGGCCTGCTGTTCATCAATTCCGTAAATTTCTCCGATGTCCCGATCATGGCGACATATCTGCTTCTGGTGTCCGTAATCTTCGTCATGATCAACCTGATCGTCGATTGCCTTTATTATCTTTTCGATCCGCGGCTGCGCGCGGGCGCGGCAGGCCACTGACATGAACAGCTCGCATCAGTTTCCATCAGGCAGCCGCTGGCAGCGGTTTCGCGACTCTGAACTGGGCCGCGCCTTCCTAGGCTCGCCTGGAGCAATAATCTCTTTTGCGATGGTGCTGTTGATTGTATTGGCGGCTGTGGCGGCGCCGCTCATTGCGCCTCAGGACCTGCGGGTGGCCGGAACCGTGGACCTGATGAACGGGTTCACTCCGCCGTTCAGCGCGAACGCGTTTTCCGGAACGTACTTTCTGCTGGGAACAGACGGTCAGGGACGCGACATGCTGTCAGCGATGTTGTTTGGCGCGCGCACGTCACTGACGGTCGGCATCGCTGCTGTCGGATTGTCGGCTTTGATCGGCGTGACGCTCGGTTTGATTGCAGGCTATGCCGGGGGTCGGCGCGATGCGCTCATCATGCGTATGGCGGATGTGCAGCTTGCGATCCCGTCGATGCTTGTGGCGCTGCTGATTTTCGGTCTGACGCGTTCGCTGCTTCCCTCCGGCATGCGCGACGCGATGGCGATCTATGTCGTGATCTTCGCAATCGGTCTCTCGGACTGGGTCTCGTATGCCCGCACCGTGCGTGGCGCGGCCATGGTCGAGATGCGCCGCGAATATATCCAAGCTGCAACGATGATGGGGCGTCCCGCGCGCGCGATCCTGCGGCGGCATCTTCTGCCAAATGTGGCGAGGCCGATCCTCGTTATTTCGACGATCAATTTCGCTCTGGCGGTGATCGCGGAATCTACGCTGTCGTTTCTGGGTGCAGGACTTCCGCCAAATCAGCCGTCGCTTGGTACGCTTATCCGCATTGGCCAGCAGTTCCTGCTGTCCGGTGAATGGTGGATCCTCACTTTCCCCGCGCTCGTTCTGCTGGCGCTTGCGCTGTCGATCAATCTGCTGGGCGACTGGCTCCGCGAGGCACTGAATCCGAAGGGCCGCTGATGGAGAATGTGCTGGAAATCGAGGGGCTGCGCGTCGAGTTTCCTGGCTGGCAGGAAGACGTCATCGCCGTGGACAATGTTACGCTTTCCATCGGTCCCGGCGAAATCCTGGGAGTCGTGGGCGAAAGCGGCGCTGGAAAATCGACGGTTGGAGCAGCAATTACCGGGCTTCTGCAACCGCCCGGTCGCATCGCCGCCGGTCGCATCCGGTTCAAAGGCCGTGAGATCGATGCCACCGATGCGCGTGCCATGCGCGCGCTGCGGGGACGTCAGGTGTCGACGATATTCCAGGACCCTCTGACGAGCCTCAATCCACTCTTCACGATCGAGCGGCAGCTTGTGGATACGATCCGAACCCATCGTTCCATGTCGCTGCCTGAAGCCCGGGCAGAAGCTGTACGGCAACTTGAAGCGGTTGGCATTCCCGAACCAGCACGGCGCGTGAAGAACTGGCCGCATGAATTTTCAGGCGGCATGCGCCAGCGCGCTGTCATAGCGCTCGCTTTGTGCTCCAATCCCGAACTGATCATAGCCGACGAGCCGACCACGGCGCTGGATGTGTCGGTTCAGGCGCAGATACTGCAGCTCATACGATCGCTCGCCCGCGAACGGAAAATCGGCGTTATGCTTGTCACTCACGATATGGGCGTGATCGCACAGATCACCGACCGCGTGGCGGTAATGCAGGGCGGCAAGCTGGTCGAGCTGGGACCAACGCTTCAAGTGTTGGAGAGGCCCGAGCATCCCTACAGCCGCGCGCTGATTTCCGTGGTGCCGCGCATGAATGTGAAGCGTGACCGATTCCCTGTCGCGGGGTTAGGCCGTGGCGTGGATACTGCACTGGAATGGCTGGCCGGCGGACACCAAGCCGCCACCGCCACTCGAGATGGTCCGTTGGTAGAGTTGCGCCTCGTTGGCATGACCTATGGAGGGCGAAATGGGCTCTTCTTACGCAGTGCGGGTTTCAGTGCACTTTCAGGCATCGACCTTTCCATCGAACGCGGCGAAGTTCTGGGGCTAGCCGGCGAAAGCGGCTCCGGCAAGTCGACGATTGCTCGCATTCTCGCAGGACTTACCCCACCGACCCACGGCACCATGCTGTTTGATGGAAATGAGGTTTTCGGTGCGTCGCATGCGATCAGGTCACAGATCCGACGTCAGACGCAGATGGTATTTCAGGACCCGTATTCCTCGCTCAATCCGCGCATGAAGGTGGCCGACATTCTGGCCGAGCCGTTGCTGCACCATCGCTTTGTCGGCAATGCCGCCGCGGCGCGGTCTGTAGTAGCGGAATTGCTGGCAGCGGTCGGCCTTCCCGCAGATGCCGCCCTGCGTTATCCGCATGCGTTTTCGGGCGGGCAGCGTCAGCGTATCTCCATCGCGCGAGCTTTGGCCAGCCGCCCTCGTTTTCTGATCTGCGACGAGCCTACCTCCGCGCTCGACGTGTCGATCCAGGCGCAGATTCTCAACCTGATGAAAGACCTCCAGGAGCGGCTGGGATTGACCGTTCTGTTCATCAGCCACGACCTGCCGGTGGTGCGGCAGATGTGCGATCGGGTCGCCGTACTGCAAGGCGGCAAGCTATGCGAGGTCGCGCCGACCGAGCAGTTGTTCACCCGGCCCGGACACGCATACGTCCAGCGACTCCTGTCGCTGATCCCAGTCATGCCCGCCACGGTCGCTTTGAGTTTGGAGTCAAGCTGAATTGCGACTTGCAAATCACTTCAAGCCAGCTTCACTTGAGCCAGATCACGCAGTGGGGTTGCAGTTTCTGCGAAATGATCAATATTTGAACGATGTCGAATGCCCTGCGCATTGTACGTGGCCGCTTCGGGAGAGTGGCGCTGCTTGATATGGATCGGCCCCTGGTGCGGCACGCGCATCCGCATTGCCATGTCCTGTTGAAGGTCGAGGGGGCCGATACGCAGTTTTCGGTGCGCGACCGGCTCGTGCCGCTCACCGACGAGAGCGCAGTTCTGATCAATGCATGGGAGCCGCATGCCTATGCGCACGATCAGGCGCGTCCGAAAACCGTGATCCTTGCCCTCTACATCGAACCGCAATGGCTCGGCCATTTCCGGTCGAACTGGGTAGCTAGCCACGCGCCCGACTTCTTCGATACCAATGTCGGCTCGATCACACCCGACAATATGGTGCAGCTTGTGACCCGCCCCGCGACCTGAAGCTTCTAGATGAGGTCGAGGTGCGGGTGAAGAGGCGTCAGCCGTTTTCGACGAGGCGAGACCGATGGTCGCGGCGAGGTGGCTCTTCCATCGCCAAGCGAGCCGAACATCAGAATACTGGTTCCTTGCGGAGTCAATCATCGCTGCGAGCTCCGTGACTTAAGAATTGGAGACGTTGGCGTAGCTGGATGATGCTGTCGAGTGTCTTCCCAGGTGGCGAGTGTCCGCTGGCGAGGCGGCGTTCGTTCCTAGAATTGGCACCTCAGCTAACTGATGTTCGGCGGCGGCCAAGAGGAAGCGGCCGGTCGATCGTCTACGATATTCCACTGGGGAAGGTCCATGTCCCCTACAGGCGGCTCAAGGTCGCAATCAGTCTATTCTGCTTGATCATAGTCGTGATCACCCGGGTGGAATACGATAGTCATCTGAAATTACAAGTCTCCGTGCCATCAGGCCCCCGCAACCAACTTACTTCGCACACCATCATGCATGTTTGCTAGGTGGCCTCGCTTGCTCGATGAAGCTAGTTCTTCGTTCGGTCGGTAGGTCGCAAGTTAAAATCTCACCGATGCCTTTACAGAATTTCTTCTGTCGACACAGTCCTCAAGGCTGCAAATGACCCTTCAGCTTTTCGGGAAAGGGCGCGTCCGTTCCGGTACATTCTCACCCTTACCGCCGGCTCCCCGATGTCGTGCTCGGGCCAGAAGCGCGCGTTCGCGTATTTGAGCGATCCTTTGGTGTAATAGCCGATCCCTGGGCTGTGAACCAGGAGAGGGGTCGCCCGATCGCCGAAATTCAGCTTGAAATGATAGCCCGACTTCACAACCAGAAAATCCTGTGCGGCAATGTCGATGCCCTGGCTTGTGAAAACTGCTGGATCGTGGCTGAACGCCGGTTTGGTCGTCAGTATTACGCTCAACCGGTCCTCGATTTCGATGACGGCCGTCGGTCCCATGGAACTTGGTTCTCCGCCCTGGAACGGACCGTCCAGAACAATGTTGCCATCGCTTAGGTGCACGATTTTACCAGTGACCGCCAATGGCACAAAACCCGGCGTTGTGCCGCCGCCAATGTTAAGAGTGATTGGGCGATTTATCCCACACTGATATGCTTTCTGCACGCTTGCCGGGTCGGTCACCGGCAATGCGCCGCGCAAAGCATCACGACGCTTGAGAGCAGCTGCGAGTATGGCGGTGCTGTCTCCCGGCGCCCCGGCGAGTACTCGATCGCCCATATCGGCCAAAACGTATGGTTGACGACTTTCTCGGGCGGCCACCAGTGCTAGGGCATCCTCAATCGATATCAGCTCATCCTCGAAGCGCGCGCGTTCGCGCCAGAATCGCTCTACGATCGATTCGGCGATCAATCCGCTCTCTTCATAGTCATTCGTTAGCACAACCGCGGCCTGGCCGATGTCGGAATCGTCAGCGTAACGAAATACGTTGAAAACCGAGATGTCCCAAATCGCGTTATCATCACGCGTGATCTGCCGCGCATACTCATGAATTTCGGAAAGTGGCCCGCTCGCTGTTTCGGCGGCACCGGGCAGGATCATGGGGATTTTCGCGAGAGTGTTCACCGGGCGGAGTTGGCCGGCCAGCATCGCCAGCAGGCATTTCACCACCTTCTCTCCGCATTCGACGACGTCGGAGTGCGGATTTTCCTTGCATGCAATGCATATGTCAGTCGCCGCAACCATTGCGTCGGTAATATGAGCGTGGAGATCGAGCCCAATGCCCACCGGAACAGCGTGCCCGACCGCATCTCGCAAGCTCTTCAGTAGGTCGCCCTCGGCATCGGCAAATCTGGTTGTCCCCATTGCCCCATGGAGTTCTAGTGCAATTGCATCTGGTTTATGGGTGAGCGCGTCGGAAACCAGCCTCGACTTCACCCATTCAAAGAAGTCATGATCCACGAGGCCGCTCGGCGGTGCCGTCACGGAAAGACTGGGAATTACTTTTGCTCCCTGTCGTTGAAGCTGGACTATCATGCCACCAAGAGTCGAGCCCGATGTGGTCGCCGCCTCCACCAGTGTGCTGCCGTCACAGATCTGGAAATCAGCCTTGGTCGTAGCTTGCGGGTTGAAACCATTCGACTCATGCCAGAAGCGCGCAACCATGACGCGGGCTTGATTATCTTTCATCTCGTTGTTTCCCTTATTCGTCGTTGGCCGGACTTACTGGATCCAGCTGTTCCAACGCTCCAGCATGAGTGCCGCATTATCGTTGATCCATTTCGCGTCCGGGACAACGACGTGGTTCTCCATCTCGTCAGCACTCGGCATGTCAGCTCGGGCCTCAGTCGACATCATCGAGATTGCTGCCCCGCTTGGGGGCGTGCAGGAAAGAACATCACAGACTTTCGCCTGTGCCCCCGGCGAATTCAGCCAGTAATCCAGGAGCTTCAGCGCATTGTCCTGATTTGCAGCATTCTTGATTAGGGCAATTCGATCGCCGACAAGAAAGGCGGCCTTGTATGACCATGCGACCGGGCGGCTTTCACTCTTCAGGGCCTTGGCCCTCGTCAGCCAGATCTGTCCGATCGAATATTCGCCATTGCGGAATCCCTGCATGCTTTGATCTCCGCTTTTCCACCATAAGGAGATGGCGGGTCGGATTTCGTCGAGCTTTGATAAAGCGCGGTCTATATCGAGCGGGAACAGATTCTCGCGGCTGACCCCGTCAGCAAGAAGTGCAGCAGCCATGACCCGCCAGGGATCGTCAAAATTTGGGAAAGCGCGGCCTCCCGGAAACCTGTTCAGGTCCCACATATCAGCCCAGCTCTCTGGCATCGATCCGTCAAATGCATCCGCCTTGTAAGCGAGCAAGGTTGCGTTTGACAGCAATCGCACCCCGGCTGCTGTACACGCGTCTTCCGAAAGATCATCATTCCTGGAAAGCTGTTCCTCGCAGAAGCTGGATAGATCCTGTGCAGATTGAACGTGTTCGTCCGAGCTCGCCTGGATGTCGCCCTGAAGGTAGAGGTCCCAACTTACATTACCGGTGCGGACCATTGCGGTGGCTTTCGCGCGCATCTCGGCATTTGTGCCGGCAACCGTCGCAACCTCGATCCCGGTTTGTTTCGTAAAGGGATCGAACCAGGCTTCACGCAGGGCTCGTTCGTATGCGCCGCCCGTCGTGGCAATGATCACCTTTCCCGCTGCGTTTGCGGTCGCAACGCCACTTATCCCGGAGACGCAATATGCGGCGGCGAACAGAAAGATCTTTTTCCATGATTGATTTCTGACGGATCGGTTCATCGATCGGTGTCCTCTCTGCTGAAAGCGCTAAATGAGAAACTGTATTGATTGGATAGTCAGCCGCGTTTTGCGTGATGAATGATGGCCATGAGCATCAAGGACAAGCCGACCATAATAGTGGAAACCGCTGCGATGACCGGAGTGAGATTGAAGTCGATGTCTTCGAACATCTTGCGGCTGATTGTCTTGCCGCCGGTATCGGAGATGAAGAATGCAACGGTCGCTTCGTCAAAAGATGACAGAAAGGCAAACACCGCACCGATTGCGATCGCGGGTGCGATATTGGGGAGTATCACGCTAAAGAAGCTTCGCAGGCGGCTGGCGCCGCAACTCAGCGCAGCTAGCTCGATCGTGAAATCAAAGCGCTGCAACGCTGCCATGACGGTGATCACGACATAAGGGATTGCCAACACGGTATGTGCAATCAGAAAGCCGAAGAAATTGCCCGTGAGCCGCATTGGGGCAAAAACGAGATAAAGCGCCACACCCAGCACGATGTGTGGAACGATCATTGGGCTGAAGGTGAGGGCTTGCACGAGCGATTTTCCGTGAAAGTTGCCTCGCACCAGCGCTATAGCCGCGAGCGTACCGATTACGGTGGCAGAGACCGTTGTAGCCATCGCTATCTTGAAGCTGAAGAGCGTAGCAGCCATCCAGTCGGGATCATTGAAATACTCGCGGTACCAATGAAGGGTCAAATCCTGCGGGGGAAATTCGATGTAGCTGGCGGTGTTGAGCGAAATTGGAATTATGATCAATGTCGGCAGGACAAGAAAAAAGAAGATGACGCCGAGCACAAGCCCAGCCAGCAGGGTGCCGAGTGCGCTTCGGTAGGGACGCGCCAGCTTGGGCAAGCCAATAGGCACCTTGTCACCCGTACCAAGGAGTCTGTTTGATTCAACGGACACCGTGAAATCCCCTGTTGAATGAGAGCATCTTGCGGAAAATCAGAACGAAAAAGAGCGTCAGACATAAGAGTACTGTCGAAAGTGCTGCCGCAAACGGCCAGTCCAGAAGTGCCGTGGCCTGCTGGCCGATCAAAGTCGCCATCATCAATGTGCCCGGACCGCCAATGAGTGCGGGCGTGATGTAGAATCCGAGGGCGAGGATGAAACACATGACACAACCCGCGAACACGCCGGGAAGGCTTAACGGGAGCGTTACGAAGACGAAAGCCGAGGTAGCCGTCGCACCAAGATTTCGCGCGGCCAACGCGTATTCCTTTGGAATGGATCGTAGTGCGGCAAAGATCGGCAGGATCATGAAGGGCATGAGCACATGCGTCATGGCAACGATCACCGCAACCTCATTGTAGATGAGTTTCAACGCTTCCGAGACAATACCGGCGTCTGTGATAAATCGATTGATCACTCCGTTGCGCTGCAAAAGGACGATCCAAGCGTAGGAACGAACGAGAACGGGTGACCAGAGCGCGATGAAAACCGAAGCGGCCGCAACGAGGGCAAGGTTGCCTTTCAACCGAGCCATGGCGAAGGCGACTGGAAACCCCAACAATAAGCTGGCAGCAGTGACCGCAAGGGCGACTCTGAATGTCCGCGCCATAACCGCCATGTAAAGCGGCTGCTCAAAAACACGCATATATGGCGAGAAGTCCAACTCCGGACTGAAAAGGCTCAGTTTCGCGAGATATCCAATCGGATAAAGAAACCCGGCCGTAAGGACGGCAAGTAAGGGCATGAGAAGGCACAGTGACAGTACTGGTGACAAGTCCCGAAAAGACTGCTGCACAAACGCCTGTCGAAAGCGCGCGTACCAGCCGTCACTCATGTGAGAGACCAATTCGCTCATACCTGGGCCTCCGGCGAAGGAAAGACATGAAACGCTTCCTTTTGTGCAATCACTCCAACGCAGTCGCCAGCCCGTGCAATCGGCATGCCGCCCGTTATCGGAACCTGGATTTGCACAATCGGATTCCCCCTGACGTTGGTTTTCACCAAAACGAGTTGGAAAGAGCCTACGAAAACGCTGGCCTCGACGCGGCCTTGGATTGTGTCGGGCGTTCCGGGGCTTGCGATCGTTAGCCGCTCGGGTCTTACAGCCAGCCGCACCAGATCGCCTTTCGCGACGCGGGCACGATCCTCTGCATCCAGCGTCGGTACAGGCAAGGTGATTGACTCGCTTACCCTAACGATGCAGGCGTTGCGCTCATGGCCAAGATATTCGGCGTCAATGAAGTTCATCTTGCCGATGAAATCAGCGACGAAGGCCGATTGCGGCTTCTGATAAAGCTCCATGGGTTGCCCGATCTGGACAAGATTGCCCTGGCTCATGACGGCAACGCGATCCGACATGGTCAGAGCCTCGTCCTGGTCATGCGTTACATAGACCACAGTGGCGCCAAGGCGCTTTTGAAGCTTCGAGATTTCAAGCTGCATGGACTCCCGCAGCTTCTTATCGAGCGCGCCCAAAGGCTCGTCCATCAAAAGGACTGGAGGTTCAAACACTATCGCGCGGGCGACGGCGACACGCTGCTGTTGTCCGCCAGACAATTCATGGGGGTATCGATTTTCGTAGTCGCCAAGCTGGACCAGTTCCAACGCGCGCTTGACCTGATCTGCGATTACTGCGCGCTTCATTCCACGCATACGTAGTGGAAATGCGATGTTTTGGCTGACGGTCAAATGTGGAAACAATGCGTACTTTTGAAAAACCATGCCGATGTTGCGATGATTAGGCGCGAGCGCCGTGACGTCGCTGGCACCGATCGATATGCGACCCGCGGAAGGTCGGTCGAAGCCGGCAATCATCGACAAAAGTGTCGTCTTGCCTGATCCAGACGGACCTAGGATGGAAACGAATTCCCCGGCCTGAATTTCAAACGAAACGTCGTCTACGGCGACAGTGTCATTGTAGCGTTTCCCGAGCCTATGAAGGGCAAGCGTTTGGCCAATCAATGCCAGTTCTCCTCTGGAACCTGTTGTTACGAGTTCCGGTGGCTGCAGAGGTGCTCCCCCGGCATCCAGCGGTCTCATTTTGTTGTTCGCCGCTTTGCCACTCCGTTGAGACAAAAGATTTCGGCAGGCGGGAGCAGGGAGCGCCCGCGCTCCCTATTTCATTCAATCGGCTAGGCGACGGATTTGCCGAATGTGTTATATTGTTGTCACACAATCGACGCATAAGGTTTATTGTGATTTTTTGATGCAACATAAATTTCACGTTGTCAACGGATGGGAGACAAGAAATGCCTGACGAGGCCGATGACACACAAAATGAAGGCAAACCACCTGTCCGGCTGGGCGAGGTGGTTTACCAGCAAACGAAAGAGCGCCTGATACGCGGCGCGTTCGAACCCGGTCACAAGCTTACTGTTCGCGCTTTGGCAGAAGCTCTTGGAGTCAGCTCTACGCCGGCGCGTGATGCAATCAACCGGCTGACCTTCGAGGGTGCGCTCGTTTACGCTGGGCCTAAAACAGTAATTGTCCCCTTTGTTGGCCCCGAAGCTCTTGAAGAGATTACATTAATGCGCCTGGCCCTGGAAGGGCTCGCGGCTGAAAGATCTGTGTCGCACGTGGCGCAGGGCAATATTGACGAGCTGATCAAGATGCAGAGCCAGATAAACGCCGCGCTTGATACTGCGCGCTATGCCGACGCGCTGTGGAGCAATAAGGAATTCCATTTCCTTATATACAGGCTGTCGCAGATGCCACACCTCATGAGCACAATCGAAACCTTGTGGCTCCGGATCGGGGCATCATTCAATGATCTTTATCCTGAATTCGCCGAGGCGAAATACGGAGTTCACAACCATACTGCTGCGATAGAGGGCCTTATCGACCGAGATGGCGGTGCGGTGCGCGCGGCAATAGAAAGCGATATTCGCGATGGTTATAGGCGCCTTAGGAAGGCGGGACGCGAACGCTCCATGCAGAAACCGCCCTTTTCAGCATAATTTTGTTGCGTCAGTGACGTATGTGTGATTTTTGTTGCAACATATTAGTGATCGCAATCACAGGAGGTGCAACAAATGCGTTACTACGACGCCGTGCCTGCGGCCGGCACGAGATCGTCAAGATCGGAGGAACTTTTCAGGAGCGGACTGCGCGTATTTCCCGACGGCACCAGTCGTGTGACTGTCGAGCGCAATCCAACCCCGGTATACATATCGCACGGGGAGGGCGCGTACCTCTTCGACGTCGACGGAAGACGTCGCCTGGATCTGAATAACAATTACACCACACTCATTCACGGTCATGGGTTCGCCCCCGTCACGACAGCGGTCGCTTCGCAGCTGGAGCGGGGCACCTGCTTTGCCAATCCAACGGAACACGAGATCGCGCTCGCAGAACTGCTGCTAGGCCGGATACCGACCGTGGATCGGATCCGGTTCGTTAACAGCGGGACAGAGGCCGTGATGTTTGCCATCAAAGCTGCCAGGGCATTTACTGGAAGGCCAGGGATCGCCCGGATAGAAGGTGCCTATCACGGCGCTTATGATTGGGCCGAAATCGGGCAGGCCGGTACGCCTTCGAATTGGGGGCCCGATGAAAGCCCACTTCCGATTCCACTTTACCGTGGGGTACCCGAAGCGGTCGCAAGGGATGTAATGGTCCTGCGCTTCAACGACATTGAAGGCGCCGAAAGGCGTATTGCGCAAGCAGCCGACAGACTCTCCTGCATCGTTATAGATCCAATGCCCAGCAGGGCAGGGCTTACTGCGCCGAAGCCAGGGTTCTTTGAAATGTTGGAATTGAGCGCCCGCAAATACGGGATCCTGATCCTTGCAGATGAGGTTCTGAATTTCCGCCAAGGCTACCATGGCGCATCCGCACGCTATGGCATCGCGCCGGATATTATTGCGCTGGGCAAGATAATCGGCGGAGGATTTCCGATCGGCGCCATTGCGGGCCGAGAAGAGGTCATGAAGGTTTTTGGCGCGCCAGGCGCCAAGCCGACTCTGCCACAAGGCGGCACGTTCTCTGCCAATCCGGTTTCGATGCTTGCGGGCTATGCGGCTATGAGCGCAATGACCGAAGCTGAGTTCGGTCGTCTCGAAATCATGGGTGAACGTGTAAGGCGGGGTCTTGCCGCTGCCATCGATGCGATTGGGGGCACATTCTCGATTACTGGCTCGGCGTCCTTGTTCCGGATTCATCCTAAGCCCACGCCCCCCACGCAATTCCGGGAGGCCTTCATGAGCCCCGAAGAGGCCGCTCTGATGAGTCGCCTTTCAATGCATTTTTTCGATCACGATATTCTGCTGCCCAATGGGGCGGCAGCCTGCCTTTCCACTGCGATGGATGATGAGGATATCGACAAGATCATAGCCTGTTTCCAGGACTTCGTCGCCGACAAAGACCCTATCAAGAATTGAGGACAAAGATGCCTATTGAGCTTACAGGCACTGTAGCCGACCGAATTGCGCAGGCCCTTCAGCGTCACGAGGTCACACACATATTCGCGCAAAGTCTGCCGTCAGCAGTTATCCTGGCAGCGGAAAGCCTCGGCATCCGTCAGATTGCCTATCGGCAAGAGAATATGGGCGGCACCATGGCGGATGGCTATGCGCGTCGTTCGGGGAAGATTGGCGTTGTCGCGGCCCAGAATGGGCCAGCTGCAACACTCTTGGTGCCCCCCTTGGCAGAGGCACTTAAGGTGAGCGTCCCGATTGTTGCCCTCGTTCAGGATGTGGAGCGGGATCAGGCCGACAGAAACGCTTTCCAGGAACTTGATCATCTTGCCTTGTTCCAATCTTGTACAAAATGGGTGCGCAAGGTTGTCGTGCCGGAACGCATTGACGACTACGTTGATGCAGCTTTTGCAATTGCCGGTTCGGGACGTCCAGGTCCTACCGCTCTGGTCCTGCCCGCCGATCTTTTGCGTGCACAAGCGTCGAATGCGCATTTCCCTCGTTCTGCATCCCTCGGACGGTGGCCACTGGATCGAGGGCGCCCTGCGGATGCTGAGATTGCTCGCGCGGCCAAAATCATTGCCGCAGCAAAATCCCCCGTCGTGATCGCCGGTGGCGGCGTCCATGGAAGCGGAGCAGCTGATCAGCTTAGCCGGCTTCAGGAGGAGTGTGCGCTTCCCGTTTTTACGACCAATATGGGCAAGGGCAGTGTCGATGAACATCATCGTCTATCAGCAGGTGTGTTGGGGTCCTTGGTCGGGCCATATTCATTGGGCCGCCATTCGGTCACGCTGGTCAACGAAGCGGACGTCGTGCTTCTGGTTGGCACCAGAACCAACCAAAATGGCACGGATAGCTGGAAGCAGATTTCCCGCGATGCAACGGTGATGCACATTGATGTGGATCCCGCAGAAATCGGCCGTACATACGAGGCCTTGCGGCTGGTGGGTGATGCCGCAGAAACCCTGAATGCCCTGCGTGATCATCTGAGCCGCCTCGATCTTTCCCTTCGGGAAACGTCCCGGTCGGCTGTGGTTGCGCGCATCAGTTCATTCTGGCGCATGTTCGAAAAGGAGAGAGGTGTATTTACCGCCGCAACGTCTACTCCGATCCGCCCTGAGAAGGTGATGGCTGAGCTTCAGGCCTGTTTGACGCCGCAGACCACGGTTGTTGCCGATGCCAGCTATTCGTCTATGTGGGTTGTCGGCCAGTTACGCGCGCTTTCACCCGGAATGCGGTTCCTGACGCCACGTGGCCTCGCCGGTCTGGGCTGGGGTGTACCATTGGCTATAGGCGCCAAGGTCGCTCAACCCGAAAACCCGGTCGTGGCGATTGTAGGAGATGGAGGCTTTGCCCACAGCTGGGGCGAGCTTGAGACAATGGTGCGCTCCAATGTTCCCGTAACAATCGTCGTTCTCAACAATGGCATCCTCGGTTTCCAAAAGGATGCGGAGACCGTGAAGTTCGGTGCTTTCACGTCAGCATGCAATCTGGGCAACGTAAATCACGTGATGATTGCACGGGCATGCGGGTGCGATGCCGTGCGCATCGATGACCCTGCCCAACTCGCACAACATTTGCGTTTCGGTCTCAGCAGTAGGAAGCCCTATCTCATCGAGGTCATGACAGATCCCAATGCACGGCCGCCGCTTTCGCTCTTCGCCCAGATGGATAAGGCTGCGTGATGCGGATCGGCCAATCACGGATAGCCGTTGTGACGGGCGGAACGACGGGTATAGGTCTGGCAACAGCCAGACGCCTTTTGAAAGGCGGGCACCGAGTCGCGATCTTCAGCCAACGGTCAGAAAATGTCGCAGCGGCACAGCAGGCACTTGAAACAGAGCATCCGCCAGAACGGGTGCTTGCTCGTACAGTCGATCTTGTCGATGCGTCCGCCATCACGTCTTTCTTCCGCGAGGTTGAGCGTGTGTGGGGAACACCCGGCATCCTTGTCTGCAACGCAGGTATCTCTCCGAAAGGACCCAGTGGCGCCGTGGAATTTTCCGAGATTGCGTTGCGCGAATGGAATGAAGTTCTCGCCGTGAACCTGACCGGGACAATGCTTTGCTGTCAGGCGGTTGGCCCTGGAATGATCAGGAATGGTTTTGGCCGAATAATTTTGCTTGGCTCAGTGGCTGCGAGAACCAGACCTAAGATAGCTGGAGCGAGCTATGTTGCTTCAAAGGCAGCACTTGCCGGCCTGGCAAAAGCGCTGATAGGCCCTTACTCGCCGAGCGGCATCACGATTAATCTTGTGGCGCCAGGGCGAATTCTAACTGGTATGACAGGGGCAAAAGACGACGCCTCCAATTGTGCCGCTTTGAGCAGAATCCCAATTGGTCGCCTCGGCGAACCCGACGATGTCGCAGCGGTGATTGAGTTTCTGACGTCCAAAGACGCTGGCTTCGTCAATGGAGCCGTGATCGACGTCAATGGCGGAGAGGTCGTCCCGAACTAGAAAGAAATGATCATGATAGCTCATTCTTGTGCGACAGCGGCGTGGGGAAGTTCTCCGACGGGGAAGGTGGGTATGAAGCCGGTCGTAGCGCTGAACTCCAACGATCCCGAATTATATCTCCTGCTCCAGCATATCCTTGAGGCAGAAGGCTATGATCTGCGCCTCATAGGTGGGATCGAAGATTTGGATCACCTTCTAGAGATCGAAAAATTGCACGCTGTTCTCCTCGATTGCGCATCAGATAGTTGTGGTGCACTGGACATATGCAGCCGCCTCAAGGGCGCAAAGAATAGCCTACCGATTCCCGTTGCAGCTCTCATACCTCCGCAGGGAGATGCTCAACATATCGAACTTATCAAGGCCGGCATTGACGATGGCATGCTGAGGCCATTGGCGCCGTCCAGATTGCTTCAATTCCTGCGCAGTCAGCCCGACGTTGTTACGGGTGCCGACGAGCTAGGCACTCTGGCTGAAGGCAAGTTACTGCAACAGCACATCCTCGAGATGGATATGGAAGCCAAACGCGTCTATTGCAGCGGTCGTCACCTTGAGTTGCCGCCGATAGGCTTTCGGCTCCTGGCATGCCTCCTGAAATATCCCGATCGCGTTCATAGCCGCGAGGCACTAATTATGGCTGGTTGGCGAGAGACGGCTCCTGTCAATCAACGGGCCGTCGATATTCACATCGGTCGGCTGCGTAGAAATCTTCGCTCGATATCGGGGTTCGATATGATACGAACAGTTCGTTCCGTCGGCTATGCCCTGCAAACGGACGCAGTCACCACCAACTGATCGACAAGATGGGTGTCGGAACTTCTCCGGCGCCCACCTCACTCATCGCGCGAAGGCGAACGGAAGAATTTCCATGGCCAATGACGACATTCTTCTCTCGGTGGACAATGTTTACGCCACCTATAACTACGCCATTACCGCCCTTCACGGGGTGAGCTTCGAGCTGCGCCGTGGGCAGATACTCGCCTTGCTCGGGCAAATGGCGCCGGCAAGACAACGACGCTGAGGCCGTCTCCAACCTTCTGCCGGCCGAACGCGGGCAGGTCAGCGCGGGAACGATCCGGTTTGAGGGTGTCGATATCGCGCGCCAGCGGCCGGGCGATCTCGTCCGCGCCGGGCTGGTTCAGGTGCTGGAAGGCCGCCACTGCTTCCGCAGCCTCACCGTCGAGGAGAATCTTGTGTCCGGCGGCATCGGGCGAAGCGCAAGCGGCGCCGAGATCAAAGCGGACCTCGAACGGGTCTACGGCTATTTCCAATGGCAGTGGGGGCGCTTGTGGCCTTTTCTTGCTGGCGCGTTGTCGGTTGTAGCGATCATCTTACTTCTTCGTTTTCTATGATCGTTCACAGCGCTTGCTTGTCTACTTCGCTCGTTGCAATATCGCGTCGGGGCTAGGGGTGGATGATTTTTTCAGAAAAACCGCATGAATCCGTAACTGCGTTGGAAATTCCGCAGCAGTTTGAATCTTATGTGGCGGCCGCGCTGATGAGGGTACAGGTCCTATTTCCTGCCCTGAAGTTCCAGCAATGCGACAATGGCGTAACCATTCATGGCGTTGCTATCGCGGAGGAAGGGAATCTCCGAAAAGCTCTCCTCCATGCCGTCTATCGCGAGAAAATCTACGCCGAGACCCTGTCGATGCGACGGGACCTAGTCTCTACGGTCACCGCACGATGACCATATGGCCCCTGAAATTCCGCGAGTTCTCAAATGGAGAGGTCTTGTTCGCCGATGATGCCGGCGGCTTCTTCAAATCAGACGACAGCTTCCTCGATCGATACGTGACTGACCAACTGACCGAGAGGGACGGGGCCTTTCTTCGGGAGGGCGGACATGCGTTCGATACCAAGTTCGATCTGCCCTGGACGTCGTTCGCGTATCGATGGTCTCGTCGTCAGTCAAAGCAGCAACAGCTGTCCTATGTGATCCTGGTGCCGACACTTCGCTGCAACCTGGCATGCGGTTACTGCCAGGTTTCTCGTGCCCCTGAGAGCGCCCGTGGTTTCGATTGGACCGACGACACCTTAACCAGCGTGCTCGCGTTCCTCGACGGCGTCGAAGGGCCCGACCTCAAAGTCGAATTCCAGGGTGGCGAGCCGCTACTCCGTCTTGACCTGCTCGAACAGGTCCGCGACTTCTGCCGCGCGAGGTTCGCGCAATCCCAGTTCGTAGTTTGCACCAATCTTCAAAACCTTGGCCCGCGGGAATGGGCATTTCTGGAGGCGGATGACACTTTCATCAGCACATCGTTGGATGGGGATCGGCTGACCCACGAAAGGCAGCGGACGCACGATACCGTTCACACGGATGTGTTCTTCTCCAATCTGGATGAGGCCGTTCGTCGCTTCGCACCGGGCAAGATTTCGGCGCTGCCGACGATCGATGTCGCCAATCCACCGGACTTCGATGCGTTGCTCGACAACTTCGAACGCTACGGTATCCGTTCGGTTTATCTCCGACCGGTCAATCATCAGGGCTTTGCCCGAAAGCTGAAGCAGGGGGAGGAGGTCCTATCGAGATGGAACGCCCTTCATTCCAAATTCATCGACATTCTGATTGCCCGGAACCAGGAAACGGGCCGCTTTATGGAAGAATACTACTTCAGCCAATGCCTGAAACGTGTTCTGTGTCTTGGCACCGACAATCACGTCGACATCCGAAATCCCAACTTCTTCGCCTCGGATTACCTCGTAATCGACCATGATGGCCGTCTCTATCCGACGGACGAGGCTCGAATGCTTTCACGCATCGGCCGCATCGATCTCAGCATCGGGGACATCGCTACCGGGATCGACACCGCCAAGGTCGACGTTCTGAACGCCTCATCCGTGAACAACTTCGATCCCGACTGCATTCACTGCGCCTACCAGCCATTCTGTGGGACCGACGTCGTCGACGATGTCTCCAGGTACGGGCGCATTGACGTGCCACGGGCGGATACCTGGTTCTGTGGTCGCCATACTGCTGTCTTCGACAAGGTTTTCGAGGTTCTCTATCGGAAGGACCAAGCTGCGCGGAACTCGGTTGCGCAATGGAGCGGCGTGGCAAACTGGGGAGACCATATGGTCCCTGTGCACGCATGATCCCGCTGCGCATCAAGGTCGACACTGACGCGGTCGAGCCCTATGTCGTTCGACTTCGCTCTCTGGAGGGACTTGCCGACGAACACGCCAGACACGAGCTCAATAGTTTCGAGGCAGCGCTGGAAGCGGCCGGACCGGACAGTGCGGAATATCTGGGCGAGGCCGGTTCAATCCGGATCCATGGTATCGATCCGTCGGAAGTCGACGGAGATGTCTTGCTGGTCAACCCGCGCCGTGGTGTTGCCGACCGTCTCATTCGAAGGTCGTCACCCCACAATACGTTCTTGGTAACCGAGCGTTGCGACCAACTGTGTGTGATGTGTTCGCAGCCACCGAAGGAACATCACGTCGACATGTTTCCTCATTTCGAGGCGGCGGCACTCCTTGCGCCGCAAGATGCGACCATCGGAATCTCGGGCGGCGAACCGACCTTGTTCAAGGACCAATTGCTGGAATTCCTGCAACGGGTGATGGCCGAGCGCTCCGACCTTCGCTTCCATATCCTCACCAATGGCCAGCATTTCGACGAGCGCGACCTGGTCGCAATGCAGTCTCTCGACAGAGGTCGCATTGTTTGGGGGATTCCCCTTTATTCACGTGATCCCGCAATTCACGACGAAATCGTTGGCAAGCAGGGAGCCCAGGAACAACTTCTTCGCAACCTGGCCATTCTCTGTCGTGCTGGCGCACAGGTTGAGCTTCGCACCGTTCTGATGGAACCGAACGCTCAAGGACTCCTTGAGTTGGCCCGCTTCATCACAACGACACTGCCCTTCATCCAGACCTGGGCAATGATGCAGATGGAGAATATCGGTTACGGCCGCAAAAACTGGAAAACGCTGTTTTACGATAGTTCTGCCGGGTTCGATGTCGTCGCTCGCGCACTGGATCTCGTAAGAAGTCGAGGGATCGACGCACAGCTTTACAATTTTCCGCTCTGTACCGTGCCTGAGGCCTACCGTCCCTTTGCACCGTCAACGATTTCAGACTGGAAACGCGCATTTATGGATGAATGCGACGGATGCGATCTGAGGAGCCAGTGCGGCGGCTTCTTCGAGTGGCATCCGCGCAATCACGGATACAGCGGCTTGGGGGCCATATGAAAAAGAGATTGTTCGCAATACCGTCCTTGCTGGCAGCCGGATTTCTCCCAGCTCAAGCACAGGCTGCGCCGATACGGCCAACGCTTGACGATGGTGGGAAGTCGAAATCGATGTTCGATGTCTTCAAGCTTGATCATCTGTTCACCCTCGCAGGGCATCGAAGCCACAGCTCTCATCGCAGCCACAGCAGTCACAGGTCGTCGACAGGCGGATATTCTTACAAACCACCGGTTTATCGGGCACCTGCGCCCACCTACACAGCTCCGCTTTACAGCGCGCCTGCCGCGCCCGCGCCGACATATCAGGCACCCGCAGTCGCGCCCGCACCATTGAAGGTACTCCCGGGGAATTCGGATAAGTTCAAGGAAATCGTCCGCGAGGTGCAGTTCGCGATGTTTGCCTTTGGATATTATGAAGGCGAGTTCGATGGTGTGCTGGGGCCGACAATGAGGACTGGGTTGCAAAAAATGCAGGGGGACTATGGGCTTAAGGTAACCGGGACGATCACGCCGGAGACGCTAACGGCGCTGCGGATTACGGCGCGGTAATGGGCAGCCTGTCAAATTTACCTTCTTTCATTCTATCGACGAGACCAATGCGATCTCAACCGCACTATCGATCGCAACGAATGCAGTTTTCATTCTGGCGATTGATCGCGGCGTTGATTGCTGTGCTTTTCTTTTGCCCTGACCCCGGTGCGGCAGAAGGCAGGAACAATGCTGTCGGCCGCGCGTCGGTTGTTGATGGTGACACCATCGAAATCCATGGTGAGCGCATTCGTTTCAACGGTATCGACGCTCCTGAGGCATCCCAAATCTGTATCGACGGCAAGGGCCAGAAGTACCGATGTGGAGCAAGGGCAGCAGAGGCGCTCGCCGAATTCCTCTCATTGTCGTCACCGACCCATTGTGAATTCGTGGAACGGGACCGCTACGGCCGCTTTGTAGGAAATTGTCTCCGGGCAGACGGCACGAGCATCCAAGAATGGCTGGTCATTAACGGTTACGCATTGGACTGGCCACGCTACAGCGCCGGAGCTTATGCAGGTCAGCAGAAAATCGCAAAATCGAAAAGGCTGGGAATGTGGGAGGGCACGTTTCAAACTCCCTGGGAGTGGAGAGCGCAAAAGCGTAGCCAAGCGGAACCGATCGCACCCATCTTGGCCGAAGCACCCCGCAATGCCTGCGATATCAAAGGAAACATCAACGCCAAGGGCGATCGCATCTACCATATGCCTGGGCAGGAGCATTACACCCGAACCAAGGTTTCCGAAAAAGACGGGGAGCGGTGGTTTTGTTCGGAAATGGAAGCGCAGGCCGCAGGTTGGCGGGCGGCGAAACGCTGAAGCGCTATTCTAATAACTTGCTGTGGGATTCAAAAGTGGGGGTTTCAATGAGATCGGTTCTAACACTGCTAGCCATCTTCGCCTTTACGTCATCCGCGTTGGCACACGGCGGCGGTTGTCGGAAAAGCTCGCCGCCGGGTCAATGCTGCCATATGGATAACAGTTCCGGCACAGTTCACTGTCACTGAATGGGTGTAATGGCCACCATCTCGCGCGGCTATTTCGTTGCCGCCGCGCTGAACTTGTTCGGCTTGGCCGAATGATGGGGCACCGTCTTTGATGGTGAGATGTAGCTAGGCTGACCACATGGAGCGATGGTTTGTCGTAGGGCACTTGTCGATATGACACTTATGTTCTTGCTCTCGTATTGCTTGTCGTTGTGATCGCAGGGTTCATTGGTGAGCGATTCTTCTTTTGCGGTAATTCGCGGATTCGATACGAATCCAGAAACGTAGTCTGAAAAATACAAGACGTGCTTGCCATTTCGTAGGTCGATTCCGAAAAAATGCAGCGTTAGGTAGTAAATGTCGCAAAATTGCGTTTAATTCTTTGCTTCATGATCGAGGGGAACTTGTTTGGAAGCCGATTCATCTATTTTTCAAAGTAGCCTGCCAATCGAGACGAAGCTTGAGCGGGCCCGAATGGAACTTCTGGACCTTTCGGCAAGAAATCGCCTTCTCAACGTTCCGCGATTTTCCAAGAGCGCTAAGACAATCGACATAGTTGACGAGAAATCTTCGGAGATCTATCGGCTATTGGTCTACGAGCAGAAGGCCTTCACCTTCCTGGCAGGCAGGCCGGATCAAACAAAGGGCGACGAAGCTACGTCGGACGAGGATCTGCCACCCGTCTACCTCGCTCTTCCGGAAGACACTGAGGAGGACGAGCGCGGCATATTGCGACGTCATGCCGATACGAAGTTCCAAACCCGGATGACCCCGAGTGGCCTACAAAAGCGGCTGCTTGACCTTTATTACGACGCGCGCACACTTGAAGAGGAGCAGGGCGTCAACATCTTGTTCCTGGCGTTGGGAACGCTCAAATGGATTGATCCTAACAACAAGGAGAATGTCCGCTACGCGCCTCTGATCCTGGTCCCAGTCATGCTCGAGCGTGGAACGGCAGGCGACAAGTTCCGCCTGCGCGCGCGTTCGGAGGATCAGACAGCTAATCTCTCGCTCGAAGCCTATCTGGACAGGGTGCACGCGCTCAAGCTTCCCGCTTTCGAGGACAGTGAGGATTTTGATCCCACGACATACTTCTCCGCCGTAGCGGACGCGGTGTCCATGAAACCCGACTGGGCAGTCAACGCGGATGATATCGTTCTTGGGTTTTTCTCGTTCGCGAAATTCCTGATGTACCGGGACCTCGATCCTGAGAACTGGCCTCAGGACACTCGCATTACCGAGCAGCAGACAATTCGATCGCTTCTTTCGGATGGGTTCGAAAATCAGGATTCCTTGCTACCTGACGACCTGTCTATTGATGTACATATTCCACCCTCAGAAATGCTCCACATCGTCGATAGCGACAGTTCGCAGACGCTTGCGGTGCATGACGTTCGCCAAGGCCGAAACCTCGTCATCCAGGGGCCCCCAGGAACCGGTAAATCGCAAACGATTGCGAACGTCATTGCTTCTGCTGTAGCTGACGGAAAGACGGTTTTGTTCGTTGCGGAGAAAATGGCGGCTCTAGACGTCGTTAAACGCAGGCTTGACCAAGCTGGCGTCGGCGATGCGTGCCTCGAGTTGCACAGCAACAAGACCAATAAACGGGCCTTGCTCGAAGAACTTAGGAGGACTTGGGAACTCGGCTCCCCACGCGGAGAATTCCCAACATCACTTACCGCGAAGCTGCTCGAAACCAGGGATGTTCTTAATGATCATGCCGACCGGATGCATGAGGCACATTCTCCGTCAGAGTTGACGCCATACCAGGTCTTTGGACAGCTGTCCCGCTTGCGTCAACAAGGCCAGCAGCCCGTCGAACTTCGCTTGGAAAAACCTGCCTCGTGGAGTCCAGACGGATTGGAGATGCGTCGACGGCTGCTGTCAGAGGTAGTTCAGCGTATCGAGGACATTGGACTGCCCATTCGACATCCTTGGAACGGTGTCGGCCTAGATGTGGTGCTGCCAACCACAATTGAGCGTCTTGTGCCGAAAATCGCCGAACTGCGTACTCGCACCGAGGCATTGAAAACTGAACTGCTTGAGCTTGCGAGAACGCTTGGGATAGAACAGGTACCAACCACGCCTTCTGACTCCCACGCCATTCTCATGGTCGCCGATCTGGTCTCACAGGCACCTGACTTCGAACCGTCCGCGCTTTCTTCGAACGTCTGGAACACGGATAGTGAGCGAATAGCGTCTACGCTGGAGGCAGGTTCAGCATTTTCAGATCTTAATTCTGAGCTCGATCCGTTCATCACCGAGAGCGCGCTGACGACATCGTTGGAGAGCGTAGGAAAACTGCTGGCACGCCTTCCGTCTTCTATGTCGTCAGAAGCATTTGACGCGGCCCGTGAACTGGCAACGCTCCTTCCTGCGTTGAAATTGGAAGCAGAGCGGCTCCGGGCAGAGCTTGGTTCAAACGCGAGTAGCGGAACCCTCTTCGATCTGGAGCGCCTTACTGCCACCGGAGAGCGTGTCGGAAGCGCACCCGATGCCAGTCCTGAAGCTTTTGCCGCCACTGTGTGGGACTCTGGTGTGGAGCAGGCTGGCGATCTGGCTGAAGCAGTCGCGGTCCTGGAAGAAGCGCGGGCGAATATCGGAGATCGACTTTCTGATGTTGCTTGGACGACGGACGTTGCCTCGACGAGGCAAGCACTCGCGACCCACACGGGTGTCTTCAAATCCCTTAGTGGAGAGTATCGTCGGGCAAGGGCGCTGGGACGATCACTAATAAAGGATCAAAACATCGCCGGAACCGCCGCCGTCGAGCTGCTCGACCAGCTCATGAAAGGACAGGCGGCTGCCAGAAGGATCAAGGAAGGTGACGCCTTTGGACGATCGGCATTTGGTGCCGACTGGAGAGGCGAACGGTCGGTGTCGGCCCCGCTGCTGGCGCTGGTGGAGTGGATGAGAACTCTGCGAGGGCTGGGTGCCGAACCGCGTTTGATCGCTGGGCGCTTGGCTGAGCGGGGTGAGGTGAGTGCACGTGCGCGACGTGTGCGGGAACTACTAGAACGGGTTCGTCCTGCTGCATCCCGTCTTTGGGACCAACTGGGCACCACTGCGGGGGCATCGGTTGACGAAACGGCATCTGCGGACAGAGCTGCACTCACCCGTGTGGAGGCCTTCGCCAATGCCCTGGCGAACGTTGATGCGCTTTGTTCGAAAGTCATGCGTTCGGTACCTGCCGTTCTGCCGGAGCGGTTGGAACTCGTCCATCGCATCGAGGCTATGCAGGCACTGGCCCTCAAGGTCGCCGAGGGCGACGCAATCGCGCATGAGGCGTTTGGCAGCCAATGGAAAAAGACCAAGTCGGATTGGCCTACTTTGGCCAAAGGCGCGGCCTGGATCACCGCCAATGGCAGACTCCGGCGCGTAGTTGCAGTCCTGCCAGACCGCGGAGCCGTGGTACGGCAAGCGCATAGCGCGCATACTGATGCGGCCGGGCTATCCAATCCTTTCGACGAAATCTCGTCGACGCTCAAGACCGATGCTATGTCGCTCTTCGGTATCGCCGCTTTCGAGCAAGTGCCGATGGATGATGCGATACGGACATTCGCTGGCTGGCTATCAAATACCGAGCAGCTTTCGAAATGGGTTGCCTATCGTGAGCGTGCCGACAAAGCTCGATCTGAAGGCATGTCAGAGTTCATCGACAGCCTTTCTGATGGACGATTGGCAACCGGTGCCGCAAGCCGATCCTTCGAGATCGCCTATCATGAGGCGATGCTCGACGAAATGGCATCGAAGCAACCTGAACTGGCAAGATTTGACGGCACTCTTCATGGTCGGATGGTCAGAGAGTTTGCGAATCTTGACCGTGAGCGCATCAGAGCGGCGAGTCTGGAGGTCGTGCGCGCGCATCATCGCAGGATTCCTTCCCGTGATGGCGGCGTAGGCCCGGTGGGTATCCTCAAAGGAGAAATGGCTAGAAGGCGAGGGCATATGCCCATCAGATCGCTCTTCCAGAAGGCGGGTCCCGCCATCCAGGCACTCAAGCCCGTGATGATGATGAGCCCGCTGTCCGTAGCGCAATTTCTGACGCCCGGACGAATGAACTTTGATCTGCTTGTTATGGATGAGGCCAGCCAAATCCAGCCTGTCGATGCGCTTGGAGCGATCGCGCGCACCAAACAGGTGGTTGTCGTCGGCGACGAACGCCAGCTGCCACCGACCAAGTTCTTCGCGAAGATGACAGGCAGCCAGGAAGACGACGATGAAGCAGAGGGAGCCCAGGTTACGGACATCGAAAGCATCCTCGGCCTGTTCACGGCTCGTGGGCTGCCTCAGCGAATGCTGCGCTGGCATTATCGCAGCCGGCACCAGTCCCTCATAGCGGTCTCGAATGCTCAGTTTTACGAGAACAGGCTGTTTATCGTGCCCAGCCCCTACACCCAGGAGGCAGGCATGGGACTCCGGTTCCATCATGTCCCGGACGGTGTTTTCGACAGCGGGGGGACATCGACGAACGCGGTCGAGGCTAGGACCGTAGCAGAAGCCATTCTGCGGCATGCCAAGACATACCCAGGGATGTCTCTCGGGGTTGCGACGTTCTCTGTCTCGCAGCGCCGGGCGATCCAAGACGAGGTTGAAATCCTCCGAAGGCTCAATCCGGATACCGAGGAGTTTTTCCACGCTCATCCCAGCGAGCCATTTTTCATCAAGAACCTCGAGAACGTCCAGGGCGACGAGCGCGACGTGATAATGATCTCGGTCGGTTATGCGAAGAACGCCCAGGGCTATATGGCAATGCGTTTTGGCCCCTTGGGAGCGGAGGGCGGTGAGCGGCGTCTCAACGTGCTTATTAGCCGAGCTAAGCGCCGCTGCGAGGTATTCGCATCGATCACCGACGAGGATATCGATACCGAGCGCGGTAAGGGAAAAGGTATTTTTGCCTTCAAGCTGTTCCTGCACTACGCGCGCACCGGGCGGCTTTCGGCTCCCAAAATCAGCGGACGAGAGCTCGACAGTGCCTTCGAGGAGCAGGTCGCGACTGCGTTGCAGGACCGAGGGTACCAAGTCCATCCGCAAGTCGGGATTGCCGGCTTCTTTATTGATCTTGCAATTGCCGATCCAGAGAGACCTGGGCGTTATCTCATCGGCCTCGAATGCGACGGTGCCTCATACCATTCCGCGAGATCAGCTCGTGACCGTGACAGGCTCAGGCAGGCCGTTCTCGAAGATCACGGCTGGATCATCCACCGGATATGGAGCGCAGACTGGTTCCAACGCCCAAAGGAGCAGCTTGAACTGACAATTTCTGCCATTGAGGCCGCAAAAGCGGAACTTGATGAGCGGATGGAACTCAGCCATTTGAGAAACAAGGCTGTTCCCGTCGAAATCGTTACCTTTGACCGCGGAGATGTGACCGAGGTCGGCCTCTTTGATGTTGCAGATGACGGATTGTCTGGACAAACCTACGTCGAGGCGACCTTATCCCGTTCTGGTATGTATGAACTACATGAGACGCCGATCGGGGTAATGGCCGGGCTGGTAGCCCAGGTTGTCAGTGTCGAGTCCCCCATACACCGCGGCGAGGTCGTCGCGCGACTGCGCGACGCGTGGGGTTTGCAACGAGCTGGCGACCGCATCAATACAGCCGTAGATGCGGGGATTCGATTTGCAGTCCAAGAAGGCCGTGTTCGCAGATCGGGAGAGTTCTTACTCTTGCCTGACAGCGAGATGGAGCTGCGCGACCGCCGTGATGTCTCGTCGACGGGACTGCGTAAACCGGAAATGATTGCGCCGGAGGAACTTGCCGCAGGAGTCTTGCGGGTCGTGGAATCAAATCTCGGTGCAAGCGACGAAGAGGTCGTGCTCACCATTGCAAGACTGCTGGGATTCAAATCCACCAGCGCTCAACTGAGAGCGGCCATTTTAGGTACTATCGGCCCGCTTGTAGACACGGGGAAGCTTGAGCGCCGCGACGGAATGTTGGTTAAGGCGAGGGTGGAAGCTGTTGCCAATGGATAACAGCTTTGTCGCTCTAGCCATTCCAATGTCGGTCGAGGCAACTAAGTAGAATACCGCAACTTTATAGCGCGATCGTCTCCGACATTTCCAGATAGCGGCAAAATGCGTTAGCCAATTGCATTTGCCGGGGAGTCTTGCACTCTGCTTCGAATAACTGAGGTGAAGCGACCAAGATCGCCATGCACTTGGCTCGCGAAATTGCGACGTTTAATCGGTTCGAGCTATACAGAAACTCCATTCCGCGCGGCGCATCCGCATAACTCGAAGTGGCCATTGAATAGATAGCGATCGGCGCTTCTTGGCCCTGGAACTTGTCCACCGTACCAACATGTGCATCGGGAATACGCTGTTGAATCTCGAAAACCTGCGCGTTGTAGGGTGCAATGATGGTAATGTCTTTCATTGTGAGCTGGCGGACGACGCCTTCGCGATCGGTCCACTGCGTCTGTGAATTCAGTAATTGATCGACAATCCACGTCACCGCTTCAGCTTCCTCGATCGAACTCGATTGGTTGCCGGAATGCAGTACCGGCACATAGCGCAGGCCAGTGCCAGAAAACGGCCCTATCGAGGTGGTTGATTGGCGGCTGCAATTGGGCTGAGACGCCAACTTACTCTCATAGAACAGTTCGGAATTAAAAGCTGTGATGGACGGATGGAGCCGCCAGGTCTGTTCGAGAAACAATCCTTGGTCAGGTGCGATTGTCTGCTTGCCGTTCAATATATGGTCGAGGGCAGAGACTCCGACGCCATCCGGATGAGAGCCTTGCGTCGGCTGATCGAGCTGCTGCGGATCACCCAGCATCACCAACTGCTGTGCGGCTTGGGAGACGGCCAGCACATTGGCCAATGACATTTGTGCGGCCTCATCCACGAACAATACGTCCACGGCCTCTGCCGCATCTTCCCGGGCCCAGAAAAATGCGGTACCGCCCAGCAACTGAACGTCGCCCGATGTAATCGCGGTGATCGCCTTGGTGTTGTCAGTAATTACCCGGACATGCTCGCCATCTTCCTCCTTCGATGAGAGTTTTTGTCCGGCTCTTATGACTTGCCCCGCTTTGCGTCCCTCTTCGACGACCTTGTCGATCAGATTGCGAATTACCTTGTGACTGTTGGCAGTAATACCTACGCGCTTACCTTCCGCTAGTAACCGACAGATCATGTGAGCGCCGGTGAAGGATTTACCAGTTCCAGGTGGTCCTTGTATCGGCAACACGCCGCCCTCAAGCGCTGAAGCAATTCGAAGCGCGTTCTCCAGCGTCGTCTCGCCCCCTTTATGCAATGGAATGCCCCCGAGACGAGGCGGATACCGCAGTAGGAGATCACGTGCGGCCTGGTAGGGACCTTCGCCGGCTACACCATGTTCGGCCACGTATGTTCCGAGACGCAACAGTGAGGCCTGCTGTTCCTTGCTGGGAATATGAGTGTGTTCAAAGACCCCTTGCGGATGAAGATCGGAAGACTTGCCGTTCTTCTTAACGTTGATGGTGCGATTATCTTGCGAAATGGCCAGTACCTGGCCAAAATTTTCCCCGCCTTCAGCGCGTAAATCGTCCCCAGCGCGGATTTCCGTGTCCTGCGGCGCAAAGCGATAACGATCAGTCGGAATGCCTCTAGCGCTTCGTTCGATCGTCTCGACAAATTGAAGGTCGCTGAGACCCGACTTTTCATCCAGAAGTTCATCGGACGTCAATTCAGCTAACCGGAAATATTCCCACCAGACCGCTTTATCTTCGCGCCGATGCCAGTCGAGCGAATACGCCAGAATCCAGCGCGCCTGGTGCTCTGACGTGCGTTCCTTCAGATCAATGGGTACATCGCGCGTCAACTGATTGATAAGCTCGGTAACGCGAGTTTCGTGTTCTGCAATTTCGTCGGTCGGTCCCTCTTGCCCTTGGGGCGGGCGGTCGATAGCCAAACCTTTGGCTATTTCGTTAACGCGAATTGTCTCAAGCCAGTCGCGCAGCGCTTCGGTCGAGCGGCAATCGTCGTCGTTATAAGCGGCCACTGTCGCTTTCGCGTCTTCTGAAATAGACGGCGCATCATCCAGTTCAAGACCTGCCTGGAGTGAAGCTAAAGCGATGTTGGCCTCCTTCAGAGGAACGGACCGCTCAAACATATAGAACGGCTCTAGCTTCTTGATTGAGTAACTTTCGACACTGGCGCGGAGCGCATTTCTGACCACGCCGTAAAGATCCACCATTGTTTTTCCGCGCAGGAGACTATCGACCTCAGTCTGTCGCGAGGCATATCGACCCATCAGACGTTTAAGCGCTGCGGGCTCATAGGGCGCATAATGGTAGATGTGCATATCCGGGAACCGCGCGCGACGGGCCGTCACGAAATCCATGAAGGTTTCAAAAAGGACTTTTTCTGCGGGGCGGTCGAATGCCCATCTCGACTCAAGACAGTCCACGCCGCGATCGTCCAAGTAGCGATAGCCAAACAGATATTCGAGACCGCCTTCGCCGATGAACGGATCACCCTCGATGTCGAAAAATACATCGCCGGGAGACGGAGCGGGCAGCAGGCATAGGCCGCTTCCCGACTTAATGCCAAGGACTTCATAGAGGAGCCCTCCCGCTTGGCGGGCCTCGACCTGAATCCGCGCCTGCTTACGTGCCTTGGCATAGCTCGCGGGCGCGCCGCGCTGTGGTTTCCAGGGTAGGGGCAGTGGAATCTCCGCCAAGGCTTTCGCCGTCATGATCCCGTTTGCCTGAAATTCGGTGATCTGCGTTTTACTGATGTTCGCGACTAGGCAGAGATGATCATCGGCGCGTCGCCGTATATCGCATTGGGCTTCCCACCGGCACACATCGCAATGGTCCTTGGGGTCGGGGTAGGTAGTTATCAGATACCTCGACGATGTCGCCTCTTCCGCAGACCGGCGCGCCTTGCGCAAGAATGCGGCATAGTCGGCCACGCGAAATCGCTGCGGAACAAAATCTGACCAAGGTGCTACCACATAGACGTAGGTAGGTAGGGTACCCTGCATTGCCGCCAGAAGCTCAGCATACAGGCACAGCTGCATTACCGTGCCACCTCTAGTCTCCCGGGCGAGCTTCGTGTCAATCACTTCGTAAGACCAGGCACCAAGTGCACTGGCCTGCTCGACACGTCGTAGTACGTCTGCGCGGCCAACCCAGCACCCATGACGCAGGGCGGCTTGGACAATAATCGGCTGCCCTGCTTGCATCGCCTCAAGGGTGCGCGAGACAGTTTGGTCACTCACTTCAACGCCATCGATCAGGGTTGGCGCGAAACCGTTTTCTCTCAAATGTTCGAGAAATGCCTGTTCATGCCTGCGGCCGCGTTCGCGCAAAATTTCTAGAAGTGGATCATCCCAACGTATAGGGCCTGCTAGGAGACCATCAGCAACCTGGAGATCAAGGACAGTCAAATGATTACAGGATAGATGACCCACCAAATCATGGGCACTTAGTTGAATATTTCTGTCAACACGCTGCATGTCGCGATCGGTTGTCTATACTGATCCAAAGAACCTATCTGCGAGATCTGCAGAACATGGGATATGTGACAGAGCGCCTTTCGGTTTGCGGATCGGAGTCAAAGGTAGCTTGCCCAGTGCTCTTCAGAAATGATCGAGATAGGTACGCCGTCGCTCCGCCATTCGCAGGCTTTTATTATCTTGTTCCCGAATTAAGAGTGTTTCCATGAGTCCGTTGCGTAAGCGCCGATGACGAGAAACTCAGTTTTCTGGCTAAGACCTCCGGATAAACCGCCTCGATCTCGCACGGCTTCTTCACAATGTTTTCGCTGGCCGTAGTTGAAAGTTCCGGTAAAGCAATACAGCCGACCGTTGAACACTGGGCTTGGTGCCGGGTTGCAGAGCGGTAGCGTCGTAGATTTCAGAACTTCGCCCAACTCGAAATCATGGCTGGAAAAACTATTCAGCGTATCGATGAGTTCGGTATGTTCGTCCTCATCGACAACGCCGTCATTCAGAATTTGGTTGATCCGATGATACAGAGTATGAATGATCGGTTGTTCGCTAATCTCCAAATTTGCGGCCAGCCATTTTTGCAAAAACTCTACTTCGGCCTGATTGAGCCTACCGTCAGCCGCAAGGCCTCGGGCTAATCCGATCAATTCATCGATCTGTCGCGATGAAATACGGTCGCCGCCGACGCGGTTGTAGAACCTTTCGTCCATTAGGAACCCCTCCCAAGTTACCCGCCGGATACAATCGCGTAGAAGGGACAGGGATGCAAGGGATGACCTTCGCGGCGCGTGGAAGAGCACCAAAACTTGTATGCGTTACCATATTCCGGTGCCCGGCCGTGGCCAACCGGCGATGAAAACGCCGCTTTGGAAGATTGAAAATCCGGGCTTGGAGACGGTACACTTGGGGGGGCAAACCCGCGGTGAATCCTTACGTAGCCTTTGCAATTGCAAGGGTTACGAATACCGTGAAGGAGGCGAAGGCCAAACGAGAAGCCAAGCAGATGCCCGAGAGCAGTTCTGAGACTCGCGCTCCTAAGGAGCCGATAATTTTTTGAATCCGTCAGGAGCCTACATGCTTCCATATCGAGCTCCATCGCAGCGCTGAAATCTGCAAAGCCCGATCACCACAGTGAACTGTCAATTCGAGGTATCCGCGTCCACCAAAGCTCGGTGGTTCGTTGGTGCTGGATGCAAAGCCAGACCCTTAGAAAGCACTATTTTGACAACCTTTGGCCTGTTTGTCTGTTAATTCCAGCAGGCTTTGATTTCAGGCACGCCATTCGTAGCGCTGCTTCAGCTTGTTCAGCACCGTTTTGTAGCTGAGCAACTGTTCGTGCTGAAGGCGGCCAACCACGATCCCCGAGGAGATGCCGCATTCGACGGAAAACGTTCGGATGGAAGCCTCATCGAATTGCCGCTTGGCGACAAATGACTTCCATATGGCCTTCGGAATGAGGTTCGACGCTGCGAATTCATTCGCCTCCGCTTCCCTGGGATCGTCCACCCCCCCCTTGTCGTCATCGATGAAAAGTCCTTTCTTGCCGTGTAGCAGGATATGCCCTGCCTCATGGAAGAATGTGAACCAGAGGTGATCGTCAGACTTGTGCCGAAGGCTCAACTGGATGATAGGGGTGTCTCCCGCCCATCTGGCAGCGCCGCTGAGCCTGGTTCCCGGCAATTCCGGTGTGAACACGAGGGCAACGCCTGCGTCGGCGCACAGCTGGCTTAGACGGGTCTGAATTTCCTCGGGACCTGATAGGGTCAGCGATCTGGCCTGTTTCAGGCAACCCTTGAATTTCTGGGGATCGTACTCCGAGCACGCGATATCTGCGGCGATGCGTTCTCCCCAGTGAAGCCATGCCAAGACAGCTTCCGGATGGCCGACGAACGACTGAGATCGCCGGAAGGCGACTGCAGCCTGTCGGCTGGCGATCATGCCGTCGACAGTTTCGACCGACGCTGCGCCGAAGAAATCCAAGATGCAACGGACTGTTTCCGCGGGGCTCTTTGGAACGTCGAACATCCGGTACCGGACCATATCCCTGACCGGAAATTTCTCCGCCCAGGAGGCCTGCCGAGCAAACCTTTCCTCCTCTTCTCGCTCTGCCAATCTTAGGCGGTAATTGCTCTCGAGATTCACCCAGACCTGCGGCTCCATGTCGAGAACCCTGCCGAAATGCAGCGCTGTTTCCTCGCTTAGCGGGGCTTTTCCAGAGATGATCTCGCTGACGAACTTAGGCGTTCGGCCGCATCGTTCGGCGAACGCTTGTTTGGTAATCCCGCGTTCGTCTAGAATTTCGTCCAGGATCGCGCCCGGAGAAACGATATAGTCCGGTTTCTTGGTCGCGGTTGCCATCAGTGATAATCTCCTACGTAAACGATCTTTACTCTTGTGACCTTCTTGAGGTCGACGCCGCCGTTCTCCAGTATTGGCACCGGATCGTGATCCGGTACCAGACAGATGCAGACGCCGTTCCTTACGGCCACTGACCATTGGCCTTTTCGGTCGCCTTCCAGAAGGTGACGACGGAATGGCTTTTCGGTCGGCACGTCTGCGAGGGAGGGCGCAGCTTCAAGGAACGCATATCGATTCTGAAATGCGCTGCCGACATCTTTTCCGAACTCTTTCACCAAAGCCTTGCCGTTTAGACACAGTTTTTCCAGCTTCGTAGTCAAAAAGTCGATCAGCATCAGAAAACCCTTAACCCATTAGGTAAAGAAAAATCAGCGCGGGTCAAGGGGAGGACGGCCGCGCCAGCGAAAGTAAATTATGGTGGCAGGCGAATCGGAGAAATGGCAAGTCCGGAAGAGCGGGTTTGTTAACGTCTTTGGGATTGTCGCCTTGTAGTTCGCTACGGAACAGTAAGGCACCCAGCTTCATGGAAGTGCCGCTGCAGTGGCTGTCAGGCTGTTGCTCCGCCAGCCAAGATTGGGACTCGTCCAAATAATCAAGCAGGGAACCCGCTGGTTTTTTTGATGGCTGGCTTCCATCACTTTGCAGGGCTAGGTTTGGCGATAAATTTCGATTTGGAAGGGGTCCAAAATGAAGTTTCCGGTAGAAACACAAAACGGTCCGCCATAGAGGCGGACCGTTGGGTATTTTGAGGCAACTTTTGGGTATTTGTTACCAAACTATGCGTTTGGCGACACCATATCTGTTCAGGACCTATCTCCGCTCCCCGTCGTTGTTCCGCAGGTTGTGCATTCCTTGCAAGTACCTGTTTTTACTACCTCCGGCGCAGAACTTTGGCTCCTTAGCACAGAACTTTCAGTCTCCGACCAGCTATTTTGGCCGATCGAACGCTAGCAAGCGCCCGCCAAGCTATGGCAGATAGCGCTGCCGCCAAGCGGTACCAGAGAAGCCCGACTGGCGGCGGTGTCGACTCCGTGAAGCCGCCTTCCAACTAAACCTTCTCCTATTGGTTCATCGTTTCAACCCCAACGCTGCAGAAATATTTCTTCCGATCGTCTCGGAACTGCGATTCACGGGGCCGGTAAGACCATTCGGCGGGATGCAACGCCACGCCCACCGCCGTAGGGCCGGTACTCCGCGATCCAGGATTTATAGCCGGACGGCATCACCCTCAGTCCGAAGCCCTTAGGGTTCAGACTCAATCATAGCCAGAACGCGACGAGGGTAGCCAAGGCGACCGCAGATAAGAAGTTTCTGGCAAGCTTGTCGTAACGCGTTGCG